>CAJCDH010000166.1 GCA_903961095.1 uncultured Burkholderiales bacterium
CAAGCCTGCTGCAAATCCTCTGGGGTTTTTGTGATGACTTCCAAAAACTCACCTGCATCAAGTTGACTTTCACCTGAGCTTAAATCTTTGGCAAACCAAATCTCAATGAACTCGGTGGAGTAAGAAATAACCGGGTGCATCACACCAGCCCTGGCCCACTGTTTGGCACGGTAACCTGTTTCTTCAAAGAGTTCGCGCTGCGCGCACTGAAGAGTTGATTCATTGGGATCGAGTTTGCCAGCAGGAAACTCGATCATGACTTGCTGAACGGGATATCGAAACTGCCGTTCCATGACCAATTGCAACGGTTTGCCAGGCACTTCTAGCATTGGAATAATCATGACGGCGCCAGGATGAATGACGTACTCACGCGTAGCTTGCGTGCCATCAGGCAAGGCGACTGTGTCTAAAAACGCATGAAGAAAAGAACCCCTGAAGAGTTCATGGCCCTTCAGTTTGGTTTCAATCAGATGTGCATCCACCTGATTGCTCATTTTCAATTGGCCAGCATTTGAGTCACTGAGCTTGCGCAAAGTGACATCAAAGCGCCCGGCACGATGCCCAACACCAAGACCAACAAGCCATTGAGAGACAGCACAAGTCGCACATCTGCATCGGCAGTGACGGTGGTCGCTGTAACTGCTTCATCAAAGTACATGACTTTGACAACGCGAAGGTAGTAGAACGCACCAATCAGTGACATGGCCACCGCAAAAACAGCCAAGGCAATGTCCGCAGTATGTCCGGATGCAATCAAAGCTTGCAACACTGACAACTTGGCGTAGAAACCCACCATGGGAGGAATGCCAGCCAAGGAGAACATGCAAATGGCCATCACACCGGCATACAAAGGACTGCGGCTGTTCAAGCCTGCCAAATCGGTAATTTCTTCGCTCTCAAAACCTTGACGGGCCAACAACAAGATGATGCCAAAAGATGCCAAGGTAGTGAGCACATAACCCACCACATAGAACATGGCAGAGCTGTATGCATTGGCACCCATGGCGGCATTGCCACTGACCACGCCAGACATCAAGCCAATTAAGACAAAACCCATTTGAGCGATGGTGGAATAAGCCAACATGCGCTTGAGATTGGTTTGCGCAATAGCGGCCAAGTTACCAATCAGCAATGAAGCAATGGCCAACAGTGCCAACATTTGCTGCCAATCGATGGCCATTGGCAACAAGCCCTCCACCAACAAACGGATGGTGATGGCAAAGGCTGCCAATTTTGGAGCACCGGCGATCATGAGCGTGGCCGCTGTAGGTGCACCTTGGTAAACGTCAGGCACCCACATGTGAAATGGCACAACACCCAACTTGAACGCCAAACCAGCCACCACAAACACCAAGCCAAACACCAAAACCTGGTGCTTCACCTGACCACTGGCAATCACTTTGAAGACTGTAGCCAGGTCTAAAGAACCTGTCGCGCCGTACAACATCGACATGCCGTACAACAAGAAGCCAGAAGCCATGGCACCCAACACAAAGTACTTCATGGCCGCTTCTGTGGCTTGTGTGTTGTCGCGGCGCAAGGCTACCAAGGCATAGCTGGACAAGGTGAGCAATTCAAGACCAAGGTACAAAACCAAGAAATTTTGGCTGGAGATCATGACGCTCATACCGAGCAAGGCAAATACAGACAGGCTAAAAATTTCGCCGCCGCGGAGCATGTCACGGTCAGCCGCGTAAGGACGCGCATAGACCAAAGTGACCATGACAGCGATGGTAGAAAAACACTTGAGCCAATGCCCCATAGGATCGGACACGACCAAACGGCCAAAACCATACAAGGTATGGCCTGCATCGGCGTAGAACGCGTGAAGCAAAGCCACACCGCACAAAGATGCCAATGTCAAAACGTAAGTCACAGTGCGCTTAGGGCTTGTGACCAGCAGGTCGACCAGCGCAATCACGCAGGCCATGACCAGCAACACGATTTCTGGATACACCGTCATCCAGCTGGTTGAGTCAATCATGTCTATTCTCTCTATTCTTTATGTTTCAGCTGATCACAAGCGATCAAGGCAATTTGGTAGCCGCCACGTGCTCCAACAAATTGGCCACAGAGACTTCCATTACATCGGTGAAAGGCTTTGGATACAGACCCATGTACAACACGGCGATGGCTAGCAAAGCCATGACGGTGAATTCGCGGGCGTTGATGTCGGTCAACTCTTTGACATCATCGTTGGCCACAGGACCGAGGTAAACACGCTTGAACATCCACAAGGTGTAGGCCGCACCGAAGATCAAGGCAGAGGCCGCCAACATGCCCACCACAAAGTCATACTTGATTGCTCCCAAAATGACCATCCACTCACCTACAAAACCAGCCGTGCCGGGCAAACCGCAATTGGCCATGGCAAAAAACAAAGCGAAAGCAGCAAACTTAGGCATGGTGTTGACAACGCCCCCATAGCTGGAGATTTCTCGCGAGTGAACGCGGTCGTAGAGTACGCCGATGGACAAGAACATGGCCGCTGAAACAAAGCCGTGAGCAATCATCTGCACCAAACCGCCAGAAACGCCCAGCGGATTAAAGATGAAAAAACCTAAAGTGACAAAGCCCATGTGCGCAACAGATGAATAAGCAACCAGCTTTTTCATGTCTTGTTGGACCATGGCCACCAAGCCCACATAGACCACAGCCACCAAAGACAACACAATCATGAAGCCAGCCCACTCGTGTGCAGCGTCGGGGGCGATGGGCATGGAGAAACGCAAGAAGCCATAGGCGCCTAGTTTCAACATGATGGCAGCCAACACAGCTGAGCCACCCGTAGGGGCTTCAACGTGCACATCGGGCAACCAAGTGTGAACTGGCCACATGGGAACTTTGACAGCAAAGGCTGCAAAGAAGGCAAAGAACAAAAAGTTTTGTGCAGTGGCGGACAAAGGCAGTTCGTGCCAAGTTGCGATGTCGAAACTACCCCCTGATTGGATGTACAAGAAGATCAGGGCGATCAATGTCAACAAAGATCCAAGCAAGGTGTACAAGAAAAATTTGAACGCCGCATAGATCTTGTTAGGACCACCCCAGATACCAATGATCAAGTACATTGGAATGAGAGTGGCTTCGAAGAACACATAGAACAACAAGCCGTCTAAGGCAGAAAACACGCCAATCATCAATCCTGAAAGAATTAAGAAAGCGGCCATGTACTGGTTGACTTTGCGCGTGATCACTTCCCATCCTGCTATCACAACGATCACGTTGATGAACGCAGTCAAAATGACAAACCACAATGAAATACCATCAACGCCCAAGTGGTAGTTGACGTTGAAGCGTTCTATCCAGGAAAGCTTCTCAACAAACTGCATATCGGCAGTGTCGAGTTGGAAGCCACTGTACAAAGGCAAGGTGACCAAAAAACTAATCACAGCACCAACCAGCGCCAACCAACGCACAGACGTAGCCTGTTCGTCACGACCCAAAGCCAATAAAACTATGCCGAACGCGATGGGCGTCCAAATGGCAAGGCTCAACAATCCCATTTTGTAAATCCTTATTTGTTGAGCCAGACGAAGTACGTCATGAGCAAAAAGATACCCAAAATCATCACCAATGCGTAGTGATACAAATAGCCCGTTTGCAGCTTGCGAGTCCAGTTTGAAACCATACCCACCAGCTTCCAAGAGCCATTCACAAGCAAGCCGTCGATCAAGGTTCGATCGCCAACTTTCCAGAGTCCATTGCCCAATGCGCGCGCACCACGGGCCAAAATGTTTTCGTTAAACCAATCCATGTAGTACTTATTCTCAAGAATGATGACCAAGGGGCGCAGAGCGCGGCCGATGGCCGCTGGCACTGCGGGATTGATTAAATACATGTACCAAGACACCACGACACCCGCCAATGCAAGCCAGAAAGGTGCCGTTGAAACAGCGTGCAAAGCCATGGCAACCGGGCCGTGGAATGCCTGTGCCAATTGGCCCATCACAGGGTGTTTTTGAGCGTCTACAAAAATAGCATCTTTGAAGAACTCGCCATACAACATGGGGTCAATGGTCATGTAGCCAATGACCACCGAAGGAATGGCCAGCAAGATCAGGGGCACAGTCACAACCCATGGTGATTCGTGAGGCTTGTGACTGTCGTGTTCATTGTGCGGGTCGCCATGGTGGGCGTCTTCGTGGCCATGATGAGCATCGGGGTTTTGGTCATAGCGCTCTTTGCCATGGAACACCAAGAAGTACATGCGGAAAGAGTAGAAGGCGGTGACGAACACGCCAGCCAACACGGCAAAGTTGGCAAAGCCAGCAGCAGCCAAGTTGCTTTCGTGAACAGCCTCAATGATGCTGTCCTTGGAGTAAAAGCCTGAGAAAAATGGCGTGCCAATGAGGGCCAAGGAGCCGAGCAAGGATGTGATCCAAGTGATTGGCATGTACTTGCGCACACCGCCCATGTAGCGAATGTCTTGGTTGTGGTGCAAGCCCATGATGACAGAGCCAGCAGCCAAGAACAACAAAGCTTTGAAAAAAGCGTGCGTCATGAGGTGGAACACAGCCACGGAGTATGCAGAGGCACCCAAAGCCACAGTCATATAGCCCAACTGAGACAAGGTGGAGTAAGCCACCACGCGCTTGATGTCGTTTTGGACAATGCCCAAGAAACCCATGAACAAGGCAGTGATCGCACCGATGATCATGATGAAATTCAATGCTGTTTCTGACATCTCAAACAAGGGTGACATGCGAGCCACCATGAAGATACCTGCCGTCACCATGGTCGCTGCATGAATCAATGCGGAAATTGGTGTGGGGCCTTCCATGGAATCTGGTAACCAGACATGCAAAGGGAACTGAGCTGACTTGCCCATAGCGCCAATGAACAAGCAAATGCAAATGACCGTTACCAACATCCATGATGTTCCTGGCAATGTGAGTGCACTTAGCTCATTGGCTTTGGCAAAGGCTTCTGTGTAGTTCAAGGTTCCTGCATAAGCCGCAATCAGGCCAATGCCTAAGATAAA
>CAJCDH010000167.1 GCA_903961095.1 uncultured Burkholderiales bacterium
ATGGAAGACCGTGACGGCAAAATTTGGATGGACGGCAAGATGGTCGAATGGCGCGACGCCAAGATCCACGTCTTAACCCACACCCTGCACTACGGCTGCGGCGCCTTTGAAGGCGTTCGCGCCTACAAAACAGCCGATGGCACGGCCATTTTCCGTTTGCATGAGCACACCGACCGCCTCTTCAACAGCGCCAAAATTTTGCGCATGAAGTTGCCCTTCACCAAAGAAGAAGTCAGCGAAGCACAAAAAGCGGTGGTGCGCGAAAATAATTTGGAAAGCGGTTACATCCGGCCTCTGACTTGGATTGGTTCCGAAAAGTTGGGTGTCAGCCCCAAAGGCAACACCATCCACCTCATGGTGGCCGCATGGACTTGGGGCGCATACTTGGGCGAAGAAGGCTTGAAGCGCGGCATCCGCGTCAAAACCTCCAGCTTCACTCGTCATCATGTGAACATCACCATGACACAAGCCAAAGCGGTGAGCAACTACACCAACTCCATTTTGGCCAACATGGAAGCCGTCGATGAGGGCTACGACGAAGCTTTGTTGCTCGACCCCTCTGGCTTTGTGTCTGAAGGCGCTGGCGAAAACATTTTTGTCATCAAGGACGGCGTGATCTACACCCCCGACTTGTCGGCTGGCGCATTGAACGGCATCACCCGCAACACGGTGTTCCACATTGCCAAAGATTTGGGACTTGAGATTGTGCAAAAGCGCATCACACGCGACGAAATTTACATCTGCGACGAAGCCTTCTTCACAGGCACTGCGGCCGAAGTCACGCCCATTCGCGAACTCGATCGCATCGAAATTGGCGCAGGCAGTCGCGGCCCTATCACTGAAAAAATTCAGACAGGTTTCTTTGACATCGTGAACGGCAAGAATCCAAAATACGCTCACTGGTTGACGCACGTTTAATTCAAAGAAGGATCCTGCTCATGAGCCAAGCTGTAGAACTTCTTGCCAAAGATTTAAACCCACAGGGTGGTGTTTTTTGTCCCAGCCCCAAAGCTGATATGAAAGTCTGGAACACCCACCCCAAGGTTTACCTCGACGTGGCCCGTGAAGGTCATGCCAAGTGCCCTTACTGCGGCACGGTGTACCAACTTAAAGCAGGCGAAACAGTCGGTCACGGCCACTGATTCAGCCTCTGGGCAAAAGCACCACAAAACAAGCGCCGCCGCCCATTCGGTCTTCGCACCGAACTTGACCTTGGTGGCGCTCAGCAATGGACTTTACCAAGGCTAATCCCAAACCCACACTGCCGGCTCGCTCACTCGCACCGGGCAGTCTAAAAAAGGGTTCGAAAATTTTGGTGCGATAGGCCACTGGCACACCTGGTCCTCGATCGCAAACCATTAAAACAATTTCGGTCGTTGTCACAGAAGCGGTCAGCTGAACATCATCGGGGCCTTTGATCGCACCATAGCGACTTGCGTTTTCTAGCAGGTTGCGAATTAAGCGACGCAACAACTTCACAACGCCTGGTGTTTCAATTTGTTGGACGCCATCCTGCACTTCAAACACTGCGCCCACTCGTGCGCATTCTTCGGCGCACAAACCGATCACATCCACCACTTCCACAATGCCCATGTCTGCCTCATGCGCATCGAGTCGACTGGCCAACAAAATTTCATCGATCAACTGATCTAGCTCTGCAATGTTCCGAGCGATTTCTTGCTTGGCCAATTCTTGACTGTCACTTCCCATGAATTCAAGCCCCATGCGAATGCGCGTCAGGGGTGAGCGCAATTCGTGTGAAGCATTGGCCAGCAATGACTTTTGAGATGCCAACAACAATTGCTGTGAGCTCATCAAGTTTTGCACCCGCTCGGCGGCTGCATTGAATCTGCGTGACAAATCTGCCACCTCATCTTGCCCCTGTTCGGCCATGCGCACTGTCAGATCGCCTTCACCCCAACGCTGCACTCCCTGTTGCAAAGCCTCTAATCGTTGGGTGAGTTTGCGTACGATGGGATACACGCCCACCGCAACTGCCAAACCCACCAACAAAAGCATCCACACAAAACCATAGGGAGGTCGCGCCCACCAAGGCGACAAATCCCTCGGCAAAACACCGATGCTTCGGTTGAATCCACCAGAACCTGGGCCGATGTTTCTAGCAGCATCCGAGCCGAAGACGGGGCCCGGCATTGGGCCACCTGGCGGCGGACGGCGTGGCAGCAAGAGGTTGAGCTTTTGACCATCTGGCAAGGTCACTTCAAAGTTCACGCCAACGCCGCGTTGCAGCTTGCCGGGCACTGAATCCAACAACTCACCCCGCTCATTGCGCACTTGCAATTCACGCACACCCTGCGGGCCGTTGTGCGCCACATGCTCAACCGACAAACTCCAGGCCCAGCCAACAAGCAACATCAGCACCGCAACGCCAAAGACCACCGCAAGCCAAATTCGCAGGTAAAGGTGCTTTGAAACAGAAGAGAGCCAAGTCATCAGGATTTACTTCTGCTGTTTGGCAAACACATAGCCCACGCCGCGCACCGTCAAAATTCTTTCGGGCAGTTTGGGGTCTTCTTCAATGGCCATGCGAATGCGGCCCATGTGCACATCAATTGAACGATCAAACGCTTCGAGTTCGCGGCCCCTTACCGCCTCCATGATTTGATCACGCGATAAAACACGACCCGCACGATCGGCCATGGCCACCAACAAATCAAATTGGTAGGATGTGAGTTCACAAACTTGGCCCTTCACCGACACTGTGCGTGCATCGCGGTCAACTTCCAAACTGCCAAATTGCATGCGTGTGTTCTTGCCAGACACAGCATCTGTTTGGCGTCTCAAAATAGCGCGGATGCGGGCCAGCAACTCGCGCGGCTCAAAGGGTTTTGGCAAATAATCGTCAGCCCCCAACTCTAAACCCACAATGCGGTCCATGGGATCGCCTTTGGCCGTGAGCATGAGCACAGGCGTCCGGCCTAACTCACCCGGCAAGGCCCGAATTTTTTGGCACACCTGAAGGCCGTCCATGTCGGGCAACATCAAGTCCAAGATCACCAAATTGGGGCCGTCTTTTTGAACAGCACTCAAACCAGCAGATCCATCTGCCGCATGCGAAAAAACAAAACCTGATTGACGAAGATAGTCGCCCACCATTTTTGCAAGGCGTTCGTCGTCTTCAATCATCAAAATTTGTGCGTTCATACTTTCATTCATCTGTCTCACAGACAACATGATGCGCTCAGACAAGACGTAACGCGTCGCTAAAGATTAAATCGTTCGTAAAGTTTCGTAAATCACTCTTTGGAAGAAGACTGATAGTGCGCTGCCAAAGCCACCAAAATAAGCACTGGCAATCCTAATAGGGCCGTGGCATTGAAGAAGTCGGCATAGCCATAGGCATTGACAAATTCACCCGAGAAGCCTGCAATGAATTTAGGCAGCAGCAGCATCATGGAACTCAAAAGCGCATATTGAGTTGCCGAATATTTGATGTTGGTCAAGGAAGACAAGTAGGCAATGAAGGCGGCTGAAGCAATGCCGCTGGCCAAGTTGTCTGCGGAAACAACGGCAATGAGTGCGCGCACATCGTGGCCATGTCCTGCAAGCCATGCAAACAACAAGTTGCTCAAGGCACTGAGCAAGGCACCCAACATCAGAATGCGCATCACACCCCAACGCATTGCCATGACACCCCCTACAAACGCGCCCAACAGGGTCATCAGCACGCCATACACTTTGGTGACACTGGCCACTTCCGTTTTGGTGTACCCCATATCCACATAAAACGGGTTGGCCATGATGCCCATCACCACATCGCTGATTCGGTAGACGGCAATCAAACTCAAAATCAATGCGGCCTGCCATTTGTAGCGTTTGACAAAATCGACAAAGGGATCAATGAGTGCACTTTGCAACCATTCCTTCACATTTTTAGCTGGCGGTAATTCGGCTGGCTTGGGTTCATGCGAACGCAGCACCGTGATCACGCCTACAAACATGCTTGCAGCCATGACCAGATAGGCGGCTTGCCACGCCGCATGCATGTAGCCGCTGGCATTTTCGCCCTGCACCCAGGCTGCCACCCACAAAACACCTGCGCCAGCCCAAATCATGGCCAAGCGATAACCCGTTTGATAACTGGCCGCCAATGCCGCTTGCTGAGTTGGGTCGGCTGACTCAATGCGAAATGCATCGAGCGCAATGTCTTGGGTGGCCGAACCCACAGCCACCAACAAGGCGCACCAAATCACGGGGCCTAAAGTTTGAGAAGGATCGCTGAGCGCCATGCCCACCAAGCCCAACATCACCATGGCTTGAGCCAACAAGAGCCAACTGCGTCTGCGGCCTAAAGAACGTGTGAGCCAAGGAATTGGCATGCGATCGACCAATGGCGCCCATACCCACTTAAAGCCATACGCCAGCCCAACCCAACTGAGGTAGCCAATGGTGCTGCGGTCGATGCCGGCCTCGCGCAAACGAAAGCTCAAGGTGCCCAGCACCAAGAGCAAGGGCAAGCCTGCGGCAAAGCCTAAAAACAGCATGCGCAAACTGGCGGCTTCCAAATAGACGCGCCATGAGGCAAGCCAAGAAAAAGTGGGCTGATTTGAAGCGGGCTTATCTGTCATGTCGACATTATCCAAGGATGAATGCGGATTTTGCGCTTCTCTGCGCTTGAAATCTGTGGGTCCGGCACTATGATTCGAAGATGTGTTGGCGATGTTTTTCAAATTTGAATGCGTCCGATCCCTTGCTAGCTTCAGTTCCTGAAGCCGAGGGGTCTTCTCGTCGCGCTTTTTTGCATCAACTGGGCGGGGCTGGCTTGGGTTTCTCAGCGCTGTTGACCGGCACTGCGCAGGCCCAGGTCGATGTGGGCAAAGCCTCCGGCATACGCAAGCTCATTCCGGCCGAAACACTGGAAGCGTCGGCCAAGCAGCAATATCAGCAAACCCTGGGAGAAGCCGACAGCAAAGGAGCTTTGGCCCCAGACGACTACCCACAGCTCAAACGCTTGCGGGCCATCGCTGCCAAACTGATTCCCTTCACAGCGCAATGGAACCCCGATTCGCGCAAGTGGAAATGGGAGGTTAATCTGATTGGCAGCAAACAGATCAATGCATGGTGCATGCCCGGTGGAAAAATTGCTTTTTATACTGGCATCCTCGATCAACTCAAGCTCAACGACGATGAAGTGGCCATGATCATGGGACACGAAATGGCCCATGCTTTGCGCGAGCACTCGCGCGAGCGATTGGCCAAATCAAAAGCCACTGGCATGGGCTTGTCGGTGGCCTCGCAGCTCTTGGGATTGGGCCAACTAGGCGATGTCGCAGCCAACTTAGGCACCCAATTGCTGACCTTGAAATACGGCCGTGACGATGAGACCGAAGCCGACTTGGTGGGCCTTGAAATTGCCGCGCGTGGCGGTTTTAAACCTGAAGCCAGTGTGCAGCTTTGGAAAAAAATGCTAAGTGCAACAGGCGGCGGCAAAGGGCAACCGGCTTTTTTATCAACACACCCAAGTGGCAACAACCGCATTCAAGAACTTGAAGCCAACTTGCCCAAAGTAGCTCAGCTCTACGCCCAAGCGGTTCAGGGCCGAGACCCCGCACCGCTCAATTGAAGTTCAAGCTGGTTTTGAATCAGGTTCCACCCACATAAGGGTTGCTGCGCCGCTCACGACCAAAAGTGCTTTCGGGGCCATGCCCCGGAATGAACACTGTGTCATCGCCCATGGGCCACAAACGCTGGGTAATGCTGGCAATCAAGGTATCGTGGTCACCTTGCGGAAAATCAGTTCGACCAATGCTACCGGCAAACAACACATCGCCTACAAACGCGCGTTTGATCTCAGGGGAGTGAAACACCACATGACCTGGTGTGTGGCCAGGGCAATGCCGCACGTTCAGTGTGTGTGAGCCCAAGCTGACGGTATCGCCATCTGCCAGCCACCTCGTTGGTGTAAATATTTCTGCGTCAGGAAACTGAAACATGCGGCTTTGATCTGACAAACGATCAATCCAAAATTGATCACCAGGGTGTGGCCCTACGATGGGCAAATTCAAATTGCGAGCCAACAGGGCCGTCCCGCCCGCGTGATCAATGTGTGCGTGTGTGAGCCAAATTTGCTCGAGTTTCAAACCCCGTTGCTGTACCTCTGACAAGATCAAATCCAGGTCGCCGCCTGGATCGATCACTGCCGCTTGCTGAGTTTGATCGTCCCAAATCAAGGAGCAATTTTGTTGGAACGGTGTGACAGGGATGGTTTGGTACTGAAGCATGCTGGTATTTCAATCGGTTTCGCTTGCAAGGCAATGTAACAAAGTTTGCCTGCCAAACTCGTATTGTGAGGTCTTGTTCACAGACTCCACCATGACCGCTCCACTATTTCGCTCAGAAGTCACCCAATCCAAGCAGGCCTCTTGGATGGGTCCCATTCACCTTGCACACAATCCGCGCTTCAGCATCATGGCCGGTATGGCTTTGTTGCTTGCAGGTGCATTGCTGGCTTATGGCGCATGGGGCAAAGTGGCACGCAAAGTTCGCGTGCCTGGCGTCCTCATGCCTGAATGGGGCACGGTGGAATTGAGTGCTGCGGTTTCAGGGGTGCTGCTTGAGCAAAGAGTCAAAGAAGGCGACTGGGTTGAGCAAGGTCAAGTCTTGTTTGTCATCAACACCGACAAAATCTCGGCTGAAGGCAGCACTGCAAGCTTGCTGACCTCTCATTTGGCACAAAGGCGCAGCACCCTTTTGGCAGAACGAGCGTCGCGCGTTGCACAAAACCGCCAACGCGAAGCCCACCTGGCAGAGCGCATTGGATCCTTGTCCCTTGAAACAACGCAAGCGGCACAAGAGCATGCATTGGCAAAGCGCAGGGTTGAGTTAGCGCAAAAAACTGCTACTCGGTTTGAGCAAATGGCCGTTCAAGGCTTTGTCTCTGACATTCAAGCGCAAAGCAAGCAAGAAGAGCTCATTGACCTTCAGTCGCGCTTGGAAAATACACGGCGCAATGGTGTTGTCTTGGCACGCGAACAAAACTCAGCGCAGGCCGATTTGGTTCATCTTCAAAAGCAGCTGGGCATCGATCTGTTGCAACTCGACCGCAACCTGGCCAGTCTCGACCAAGAAACAGCCGAAATCAAATCGCGCAAAAGCAGCAGTGTGTTGGCCCCGCAGGCGGGTCAGGTCAGTACCGTTCATTTGAGCTTAGGCGCGATGGCACAGGCTGGTCAAACCATTGCCAGCTTGGTACCTCACGCGAACTCACCAAATCATTCAGATGCGCCCGGCCCTTCGGCACACACTTTGGTTGCAGCGCTGTTTGCGCCCACTCGCACCGCCGGCTTCATTCAACCCGGTCAAGAAGTATGGCTTCGCTTGGCCGCCTATCCATATCAAAAGTTTGGACTGGCCAAAGGCCGTGTCCTCAAGGTAAGCGGCACACCCATTGCCCCTCAAGATTTGCCGCATGGCCAGGGCACCGCACTCATGGCTTCCACGCAAAGCAACGAACCTCTGTACAGAGTCCAAGTTGAGTTGGCTTCCCAGCATGTGATGGCATTTGGCGAGGCTCGCCCCTTGCGCCCAGGCATGACACTTGAAGCCGACGTCATCCACGATCTTCGCGGTATTTGGGAATGGGTCTTCGAGCCCATCTTGGCCATTCATGCACGCCAAAAAATATCATGAGCTTGATTCAAAAAGTCAGAGCTTCACGCTTCAACCGGCATGGCTTTATCGATGTTTTGCTTGGTGTGACTGTGTTTCAAGCCATCAACATCGCACTGATTATGTTGTTTGGCAATCTAGATGTCGGGCCTGATGAAGAAGTCACAAGCTCTTTGTTGGAAATTTTTTTTGTGATGTTGTTGGTTGCACCCCTGTTCGAGAATTTTTTATTGATTGCGGTGGCAGCAGTCCACGAGAAATTGTTCAGCCGAACGGGTTTGTTTTTGGTGGCACCTTTGTTCTTAACGGCGCTTCACTTCAAAGCACCGCAGACCCTTCCTTTCCCCTCATCCATCCGAGCCATCGAACTCTTTGGATTTTTCTATGTTTTTTTAAAGCAATACGACTTGCACAAGTTGGAAATAGGCAAATGCAAGGCATTTCTTTTGAGTTGCGCTATCCACTCTGCGCTCAATGCAACAGTGATTTTCGTCTTGAGCTTATTTGATTTGTATTTCGCCGTTGAAACGATTTTTTCAGCACAACCAGGAGAATGACATGAGAACTTTAAACATTGACGAATTGAACGACATCCAGGGGGGCCGTTTAGTCAAACAGTGGGCCCAGAAATTGGGTGAGCTAATAGCTGAAACATACAAGGCAAGCCAGGCCGCCAAAGAAACCGAAACCGATACCTCCAATTATGGCCCTGTAGACGCAAGTGGCTACAACCCAATGGGTGACTTCAACCACACAACATCTGCCGAATAAAAGTGACCTGACATTGCCTGCGCACTCTCGGTGCGCAGGCATCTTTTTTTATACATCAGAAATGAGTCCGCCTTGAATCCCGTGTTGCAACTTCAAACTTCCGAATGTGGCCTGGCATGCTTGTGCATGATTGCCAACACACATGGTCAACATTGGCAGCTCATGGATTTACGGCATAAGTTTCCACAATCACTGAAAGGCGCGAACCTCAAGCAACTCATTGATCACAGCCTTGTCTTGGGCTTCAACGCCAGGCCGGTTCGATTGGAATTGGAAGAGTTGGAGCTACTCTGTTTACCATGCATCTTGCATTGGGACTTAAATCACTTTGTTGTATTGCAAAAAATCAGCGGCAAGAAATTCACTTTGCTAGATCCGGCGTTGGGCATTAGGCTTGTATCACGGACAGAAATCTCAAAACACTTCACCGGCATCGCTTTAGAACTCACGCCGCAAGCCGACTTCAAAACCACGCCTGCGCCCAAGGCTTTTCCTCTTTCCATGCTCACTGGCAAGCTTCAAGGCTTTGGCAAATCAGCACTTCAAATATTGGCTCTGGCCTTGGTTCTCGAACTGTTTGCCATCCTCATGCCCATGTTCAACCAGGCCGTGGTAGACGATGTCTTAACCTCGGGTGACCACGAATTGCTGTCTGTTTTACTGGTCGGCTTTGTCATCATTCTTCTCATTCAATCGGCACTTTCCTACGCCCGCAGTTGGTGGGTCATGGTGTTAAGCCAAAGCGTTTCGATTCAGTGGCTTGGCAATGTGTTTGCGCACTTGGTCAAGCTGCCAGCAGATTGGTTTTCACAGCGTCATTTGGGCGATATCTCTTCGCGCTTTAACGCTGTTCATGACATTCAAAAAACACTCACACAAACAACCATCGAGTCTTTGCTCGATGGCTTGATGGCCATTGCAGCCCTTGTCATGATGTTCATTTACTCACCCACACTCACTTGGGTGGTTTTATCCGCCTCGGTCTTGTATGCGCTTGTGCGCTGGGTCAGTTACTCGCCCTTTAGACATGCCGCCTCCGAGCGATTGGTCTTGTCTGGTCAAGAGCAAAGCCACTTCATTGAGACGCTTCGCGCCATGACGCCGCTCAAATTGTTTGCACGTGAAAATGAGCGCCGTGCGCGATGGCAAAGCCTCATGGTAGAAGTGATGAACCGCGATTTTCAAACAGCCAAATTGAACATGGGCTTCAATGTCGCACGCACACTGATTTTTGGTCTTGAAAATTTATGTGTCTTTTGGTTAGGTGCCAAAATTATTCTGCCATCGCCAACACAAGATCACAGCACCAGTGTTTTTACTGTCGGTATGTTGCTCGCCTTCATTAGCTACAAGGTTCAATTTACAAGTCGCGTCAGCGCACTGATTAACCAAGGCATTGAACTCAAAATGCTCAATTTGCACCGCGACAGACTGGCCGACATTGTGCTCACCCCGCCCGAGCAAGATACACCTGAAGGCAACTTAGCAGCACACGACTTGGCTCACTTACCTGCTAGTCTAGAACTTCGCAAGGTTTCATTTCGTTACAGCGAAGGCGAGCCTTGGCTGCTCTACAACATGGACCTTGCCATTCATGCTGGGGAGCATGTGGCTATCACGGGCGCCAGCGGTTGTGGCAAAACCACCTTACTCAAAATTTTTTTGGGTCTGCTCACCCCAACACACGGCACCGTCTTGTATGGCGGCGTGCCCGTCAGCCAGCTGGGCATGTCCAATGTTCGCAAAAAAATTGGCGTGGTCATGCAAGAAGATGCCCTGCTAACGGGCAGCATTGCAGACAACATCGCCTTTTTTGATTTAGCACCCCAACTTCAAAGAGTTGAAGAATGTGCGCAGTTGGCAGAAATTCACACCGACATTGCACGCATGCCCATGGGTTATCACACGCTCATTGGCGAGCTTGGCTCAGGCCTCAGTGGCGGCCAAAAGCAGCGCATCTTGTTGGCCCGCGCCTTGTATGCACAACCTGCTGTTTTGGCCCTAGACGAGGCCACCAGCCATCTAGACATGCAAAACGAAAGCGCTGTTTCAAACACCCTGTCCCAGCTCAAGCTCACGCGCATTGTCATTGCACACCGCCCCGAAACCATTGCCCGCGCAGACCGACAAATCCACTTCAGCTTGCCAGAGCGAGAGGCTTCCGCGTAAGATCGACTTATTCAGGCACACACGTGCCTGCCTGATTGCCTATCTGTCACAAAACTCTTCGATGCAGGCACTTGCCCTGAATGTCCTGCAGCCTCAAAGCCCCCATGGCTATCAAATCAAGCACGAGTCCATCGCCATTCAAGGCGTGCCCAATTTGCTCATTCGCTCTTTGCTAGACAAACAGCAGTTTTACGACCCCGAAGACGCTGCACTGTCTCTTGGCATTTCTTCCGCTTTCTGGTCCTTGTTTGGTTTGCTCTGGCCGTCAGGTTCTCGATTGGCCGAGCGCATGGCTCTCAGGCCTGTGAGTACCGATGAACGAATTCTGGAAATTGGTTGTGGCTTGGCATTGTCCAGTTTGGTGGGCCATCGACGGGGCGCCAATATCACGGCGTCAGACTGTCACCCGCTGGCTGGCGAATTTCTGAAAGAGAATTTACGTCTCAACAACTTGGGACCTATGGACTACAAGCATGGTCACTGGGGCGAACACACCGCGCAACTTCAAGACCCTGACGTGAACACCAAGTTCGACTTGATCATCGGCAGCGATATTCTTTATGAGCGCGACGAACGAGGTGATTTAGCGCATTACATCAATGAACACATCGAAGACCACGCAGAGGTTTGGGTGGTTGACCCTAACAGAGGCAATCGCTCGCACTTTCACCGCAACATGGCTTCGCAAGGCTTTGCACTCAGCGAAGAAAGCCTGAGCAGTTCAGCCACAGAAAACGAAGCCGCCTACAAAGGCAGAATGCTGACATATTCTCGCGATTGAAAGCCTACTCAGGCTTGTCAATTCGCAGGCCATTGCCGCCCCGCATTCACACGACAGGGCTAGCAACTAGAGCGTCCAGTTGTAATCAATGGTCAGGGGCGCGTGATCGCTAAAGCGCGTGTCTTTGTAGATCTCTGCTTTTTGTGCACCGGCCGCTACGCCTGCCGTGGCCAAGTGATAGTCTAAGCGCCAGCCCACATTCTTCGCATAAGCTTGACCGCGATTGCTCCACCAGGTGTAACACTCCTCTGTGGTGTTTGGGTGCAAGTGCCGGTACACATCGACCAACGGGCCTTCGGTGGTCATGTGCGTCATCCATGCGCGCTCTTCTGGCAAAAATCCGCTGTTCTTTTGGTTGCTTTTCCAGTTTTTCAAATCGGCTTGCTGATGCGCAATGTTCACGTCGCTGCACACAATGAACTCGCGTTCAGCGCCCAAAGACTTCAAATGCGGCCCCATATGGTCTAAAAACCGGAACTTGGCCTCCTGTCTCTCTGGGCCTGATGAGCCACTTGGAAAGTAGGTGCTGACCACAGACAGCTTGCGCTTGCTTGTGTCAAAGCGCAGCTCTACATACCTGCCTTCGGCATCAAACTCTTCAGAACCCATGCCCACTTTCACATCGGACGGCTCATGCTTGCTAAAGACAGCCACACCGGAGTAGCCCTTTTTCTCAGCAAAATGAAAATGACCCTTCAGCCCCGCCAAAGTTTCAAATTTACCGGCCACATCGGGTGCTTGCGCTTTAAGCTCTTGCACGCAAATACAATCGGGATTGTTTTGAGCAATCCAGGCCTCCACCCCTTTGGTGGCCGCAGAACGAATGCCGTTCAAGTTCAAGCTGCTTAATTTAAACAAGGATTTCCCCATGGTGACTGGACACACACCCCAAACCGACACAGCGGCCTTGGCGCAAGAGTTTGTTCAATTTTCCGTCGATGCGGGTGTGCTGAAGTTTGGTGAATTCAAAACCAAAGCAGGCCGCATGAGCCCGTATTTCTTCAATGCAGGCTTGTTTGACGATGGCGCCAAACTCGGAAAACTCGCCCAATTCTATGCAAAAGCGTTGATGGCCAGCGGGATCGAATTCGACATGATTTTTGGGCCTGCCTACAAAGGCATTCCTTTGGGCGCTGCCGTGTCGATTGAGCTGGCTCGTTTGGGCAAAACCGTGCCCTTTGCCTACAACCGCAAAGAGGCCAAAGACCATGGCGAAGGCGGCACCTTGGTGGGCGCGCCGCTCAAAGGTCGCGTGTTAATTGTCGATGACGTGATGAGTGCTGGTACGGCCGCTCGCGAATCGATTGAGCTGATTAAAAAGGCCGGCGCCACAGCGCACGCCATTGCCATTGCCCTTGACCGCCAAGAAATGGCCACAGAAGTTCAAGCGGATGGCGCGGTGAAAGATGTGCCCCACAGCGCTGTGCAATATGTGCGCAACACTTTGGGAATGAGCGTGTGCTGCATTGCGGAACTGTCCGATTTATTGGCTTACTTGTCGACCCAAAGCGGCAACGAGATGGGCCAGCACCTGCCCAAGGTACAAGCCTACCGAGATCGATACGGCGTCTGATTTAAGCCTGTAACTTCTTCAGCAAAAGCTCATTTACCTGCGCCGGATTGGCCTTGCCTTTGCTGGCTTTCATGATGGGGCCGACCAAGCCGTTCAAGGCTTTGCTGTTGCCCGCTCTGAACTCTTCCACATTCTTGGGGTTGGCGGCTAGCACTTCATCAATGATGGCTTCCAAAGCACCGGTGTCGTTCATTTGCTTGAGGCCTTTGGCCTCGATGATGGCGTCCACTTCGCCGCCCTCGGTCCACAGCGCATCAAACACTTGCTTGGCAGCGCTGTTGCTGATGGTGCTGTCGGCAATGCGGCCAATCATGGCGGCCAATTGTGCGGCGCTGACCGGTGCGTGTTCAATGCCCGCTTCGCCGGCATTCAAACGGCGTGACACCTCACCCATCACCCAGTTGCTAACCAACTTGGCCTGCCCGCAAGCCTTGGCGGCGGCTTCAAAATAAGCGGCCATGGCTTTGCTTTGCGTGAGGGTGGTGGCGTCGTATTCAGGCAAACCATAGTCGGCCACAAAACGTGCAGCCATGACACGGGGCAACTCAGTCATCTCTGATTGCACGCGCGCGACCCAATCGCGGCCAATGACCAAAGGCGGCAGGTCTGGATCGGGGAAGTAGCGGTAATCGGCCGCGTCTTCTTTGGTTCTCATGGAACGTGTTTCGCCGGTGTCTGGGTCAAAAAGCACGGTGGCTTGTTGAATTTCTAAACCGTCTTCAATTTGTTCAATTTGCCAACGCACTTCAAAGTCGATGGCTTGCTGCATGAACTTGAAACTGTTTAGGTTTTTAATCTCACGGCGTGTGCCTAAAGGGGCGCCGGGCTTGCGCACCGACACGTTGGCATCGCATCTGAAACTGCCCTCTTGCATGTTGCCATCGCAGATGCCAATCCAAGTCACAATTTTGTGCAGCTCTTTGGCATACGCCACGGCCTCTTCGCTAGAGCGAATGTCGGGCTCGGTCACAATTTCTAAAAGCGGTGTACCTGCACGGTTGAGGTCGATGCCGCTTTGGCCAATGAAGTCTTCGTGCAAAGATTTGCCCGCGTCTTCTTCCAAGTGCGCACGCACCAAGCGAACGGTTTTCTTTTCATCGCCGACAAAGAAAGACACCTCGCCACCTTGCACCACCGGAATTTCAAACTGACTGATTTGATAACCCTTGGGCAGATCGGGATAGAAATAATTCTTGCGCGCAAAAATGCTTTCTTCAGCAATGTGCGCGCCCACCGCCAGACCCAATTCAATGGCGCGCTCTACCGCACCTTTGTTCATCACGGGCAAGGTGCCAGGCAAGGCCAAATCGACTGCGCAAGCTTGCGTGTTGGGCTCAGCACCAAACGCCGTAGGTGCGCGGCTGAAAATTTTGCTTTGTGTCGAAAGTTGGGCGTGGGTTTCAAAACCAATGACCACCTCGTAGCCTTGGACCAGCAAAGATTTTTGGTGGGTGCTCATTTTGCGCCTCCAGGTTGACGGAGGTGAAAGTCGGTGGCCTGCTGCAAGCGATGCGCGACATTGAGTAGCTGCGCTTCTTTGAAATAATTGCCAATGAGCTGCAAGCCAACAGGCATGCCCTCTTCGCCAAAGCCTGCAGGCACACTCATGCCAGGCAAGCCTGCGAGCGAAGCAGGCAAAGTGAAAATATCAGCCAAATAATTGGCCACAGGATCGTCGGCTTTCTCGCCCAATTTCCAAGCCACTGTGGGCGCTACAGGGCCCGCAATGACGTCGCACACCTTGAAGGCTTGCTGGAAATCATCTGAGATCATGCGGCGAATTTTTTGCGCTTGCAAATAGTAAGCATCGTAATAACCGTGCGACAAAACATACGCACCGGTCATGATGCGGCGCTTCACTTCTTCGCCAAAACCTTCAGCGCGCGAGCGCTTGTACATCGACACCAGGTCGGTGTAGTCCTTGGTCCGATGACCAAACTTGACGCCATCAAAGCGGCTCAAATTGCTAGACGCTTCTGCAGGGGCAATGATGTAATAAACAGGAATAGAAAGCTCCGTGCGAGGCAAGCTGATGGGTACTAATTTTGCGCCAAGCTTTTCGTATTCTTTCAATGCGGCCTCTACCGCTGCGCGCACACCTGGCGCCAAGCCTTCGCCAAAAAATTCTTGAGGAATGCCAATGCGCAAACCCTCTAAAGACGCATTCAAGTCGCGTGCAAAATTTTCTGCGGGCACATCGAGCGAGGTGGAGTCGCGGTCAAGATCTGGTCCGCACATGGCAGACAACATGAGTGCGCAATCTTCTGCGTTACGCGCCATGGGGCCAGCTTGGTCCAAGCTAGATGCATAGGCAATCATGCCGTAGCGAGAAGCGCGGCCATAGGTGGGCTTGATGCCTGTGATCCCGCAAAAGCTGGCCGGTTGGCGAATCGAACCACCGGTATCAGTGCCTGTTGCAGCCGGCACCAAGCGAGCAGCCACAGCCGCCGAGCTTCCGCCCGATGAGCCACCAGGAACTCGGGCGGTATCCCAAGGGTTGGAAACCGACTTGTAAGCCGAGTTTTCGTTGGACGAGCCCATGGCAAATTCGTCGCAATTGAGCTTGCCCACGTTAACCATGCCCGCACCGCCAGCTTGCACGCCCAGTTTGCGCACCACAGTGGCGTCAAATGGTGAGCGATAGCCCTCTAGCATCTTGGAGCCCGCCGTCGTGGGAAAGTCTGCCGTCACAAAAATGTCTTTGTGTGCCATGGGCACGCCGGCCAGCGTGCCAGCTGTGCCCGCGGCCAATTGAGCGTCGGCTTCTTTGGCTTGGGCCATGGTGGCTTCAGGGTTGAAGCTTAAAAAAGCGCCAGATGTATCGGCCTGGCTGCGTGCCAGAAAGTGTTTTGCAAGCTCTGTGGCGCTGAGCTTTTTAGCGCGAAGCTGGGCAGCCAACTCAGCAACGGTCATGTCATGTAAAGCAGTCATATGGACCCCTTACTCAATCACTTTGGGAACCAAAAACAGGCCGCGTTCTACAGCGGGGGCGCTTTGTTGGTTGGCTTCACGCTGATTGGGCTCACTGGCCAGGTCGTCGCGCAAGCGCAAAGCCACCTCTTGGATGGTAGCTATGGGGTGCGGCAGGGGCTGAACGCCCGATGTATCGACGGCGCGCATGGCTTGCACAATGCTGAAAAAGCCATTGATTTGGTCCAACATGCGTTGGCCCTCCTCTGGTTGGAGCTCTAACCGGGCCAAATTGGCAATTCGGTCGATGTCTTGGGACGTTAAGGACATAAATAATTGACTCGTGACAGGCGCCTCGAACCCCACAATTTAGGGGTCTCAATTCGCATTTTTTTTCAAGTGATAGGTTATTATCGTGTGTTCCTTGCTAGCTCTTCAAAAAAGCCAGTTCAAGCCCACAATTTACACCCTTCAATGCCCCCAAACTGCAGGCTTGCAAGATGAAGCCCTCAGTTGACTAGGATTTGTTATGTTCAGTTCGTTTCGCCGTTATTTTTCTACCGATTTGGCCATTGATTTGGGCACTGCCAACACCCTGATTTTTGTGCGGGACAAGGGCATTGTTCTTGACGAGCCGTCTGTCGTGGCCATCCGACACGAAGGTGGACCCCAGGGTAAAAAAGTCTTGCAAGCCGTGGGCCACGAAGCCAAGTCGATGTTGGGCAAAGTGCCCGGCAACATTGAAGCCATTCGCCCCATGAAAGATGGTGTGATTGCCGACTTCACGGTCACAGAACAAATGCTCAAGCAGTTCATTCGCATGGTGCACCCCCGCAGCACCTTCCGGCCCAGCCCCCGCATCATCATTTGCGTACCCTGTGGTTCGACCCAAGTTGAGCGGCGTGCCATTCGAGAATCAGCGCTAGGCGCTGGCGCCTCCGAGGTGTACCTCATTGAAGAGCCAATGGCCGCGGCCATTGGCGCAGGTTTACCTGTTTCAGAAGCCTCCGGCTCCATGGTGGTCGACATTGGCGGCGGCACCACCGAGGTGGGCGTTATTTCTTTAGGCGGCATGGTCTACAAAGGTAGCGTGCGTGTGGGCGGCGACAAATTTGAC
>CAJCDH010000168.1 GCA_903961095.1 uncultured Burkholderiales bacterium
TCCAACCTGCTCATCATGGTCATTGTGGGTGGCTACGAAACATTTGTGTCGCGCATGGATTTGGAAAACCACCCCGACCAACCAGAATGGCTGAGTCATGTGAATGCGTCTGTTTTGAAAGTGAAATTAGGCACTGCCATCATCGGCATCAGCTCTATTCATTTGCTTAAAACTTTTATCAATGCAGCCAACTACACCGAGCAAGTGCTGATGTGGCAAACCATCATTCACGTCACCTTCCTCCTCAGTGCTTTGGCCATTGCCTACACCGACAAACTGATGTCACACCACAACAACCATTGAAAGCAATGAACACGCAGTTTTCAGCATCTGAATTCTGAAAATTTAAACAAGACCCAGTGAAAGTATGAGATGACGACTCTGATCAAAGAAGAAGACCTGATTGAATCGATTGCTGCTGCCTTGCAGTACATCAGCTATTACCACCCCGCCGATTTCATTTCGCATTTAGCGAGCGCCTATCACCGCGAACAAAGTCTTGCGGCCAAAGACGCCTTAGCTCAAATTTTGACCAACAGCAAAATGAGTGCGATTGGCCATCGCCCTATGTGTCAAGACACCGGCATCGTCAATGTGTTTTTAAAAGTTGGTATGGACATCAAGTTCGACAACTTCAAGGGCGGCTTGGAAGATGCCATCAACGAAGGCGTGCGTCGGGGCTACAACTACTCAGACAACATGTTGCGCGCATCGATCGTTTCTGACCCAGAATTTGCGCGCAAAAATACACAAGACAATTCCCCCGCCGTCATCTTCACCCAACTGGTACCTGGCAACAAGATAGACATCACCGTGGCGGCCAAAGGTGGTGGTAGCGAAAATAAATCTAAATTGGTCATGCTCAACCCCAGCGACAGCGTTGTCGACTGGGTCTTGAAAACAGTGCCCACCATGGGTGCGGGTTGGTGCCCTCCCGGCATGCTCGGCATTGGCATTGGGGGCACTGCCGAAAAGGCTGTGCTCATGGCCAAAGAAAGTTTGATGGACGACTTGGACATGTACCAATTGTTAGAGAAATCAAGCAATGGCGAGAAGCTGACGCAAGTTGAAAACATGCGCTTAGAAATTTACGAAAAGGTCAATGCCTTAGGTATTGGTGCGCAAGGTTTGGGCGGACTCACAACCGTGCTCGACGTCAAAATTAAAATGTATCCCACCCACGCAGCCAGCAAACCTGTTGCAATGATTCCAAACTGCGCTGCAACGCGCCATGCCCATTTTGTGATGGACGGCTCTGGCCCCGTTTACTTGGATGTGCCTTCTCTCGATCTGTGGCCTGATGTGAACTGGACGCCCAATACAGAAAAGAGCAAACGAGTCGATTTGAATGCACTGACCCCTGCCGAAGTGGCCAGCTGGAAACCTGGTCAAACATTGCTATTGAACGGCAAGATGCTGACAGGTCGCGATGCTGCCCACAAACGCATTCAAGACATGCTTGCCAAGGGCGAAAAGTTGCCCGTCGATTTCACCAATCGCATCATTTACTACGTTGGTCCCGTTGACCCTATCAAAGGCGAAGCTGTCGGCCCTGCAGGCCCCACCACCTCGACCCGCATGGACAAATTCACCGAGATGATGTTAGCCCAAACAGGTCTCATTGCCATGGTGGGCAAAGCCGAGCGTGGACCCGAGGCCATTGCAGCCATCCAAAAACACAAGTCGGCCTACCTCATGGCTGTGGGTGGTGCCGCTTATTTGGTCTCCAAAGCCATTAAGCAATCCAAGGTGGTAGGCTTTGCCGACCTGGGCATGGAAGCCATTTACGAATTTGATGTGGTCGATATGCCCGTGACTGTGGCGGTAGATTCTGGCGGCACCAGCGCCCACATGACGGGGCCTGCTGAATGGCAAAAGCGAATTGCCACAGGCGAGTTCAAAGGCATCAAAGTTGGCGCCAATTGAGCCCAGCAAGTCAGGCTTCATTGGCGTTTTTGACAGCGGCATTGGAGGCTTGAGTGTGTTGCAAGCCTTGCGTGCAGAAATGCCGCAAGAGCGTTTTGTCTATTGGGCAGACAGCGACTTTGCCCCTTACGGCGAACGAAGCGAACAGTTTGTGATTGAACGATCACACTTCATTACACAGCAACTCATTGCCCAAGGCCCTATGAAGGCTTTGGTGGTGGCGTGTAACACCGCTACTGCTGTTGCCATTGAAAGCCTGCGTGCCACCTTTCCAAGTTTGCCCTTTATTGGCGTAGAGCCTGCCCTCAAGCCTGCCCTGGCACAAACAAAAACTCTGCGCGTTGGCGTGATGGGCACACAAGGCACTCTACGCAGCCTGCGATTTGAAAAATTGCTTCAATCTGTTTTAAATGAAGCATCGTCTCAATCTTGTGAATTTGTACTTCAGTCATGCAAAGGTTTGGCAATTGCCATTGAGCAGCAAACTGAGAAATCATTGAATGACACTCAAGCAATAGATGCTTTGTGTGCACATTATGTTGCGAGCATGGGCAGTTTTGGCCTAGCTCCAGGTCAAATAGACACCTTGGTTTTAGGCTGTACACACTATGTCTTTGTGCAAGACATTTTGCGCCAGCTGGTTGGCCCTCAAGTCAATATCATTTCGACAGGAGAAGCTGTAGCCAAGCAAACCAAGCGGCTGATTGTTCCTTTACCTCCCAATGCGGAAAATGCAGACATGTCAAACAACATTCAGCTTTGGACCAATGGTTCACTGCAAGCACTTCAAGCAGCCGCCAGTCGTTGGCTTGATCTTTCTTCTGAACACTGTCTTCTCGTTCAAACCGAGAGCTCAAAAGTCCTAAATTGAGGCCCTAAATTGACGCCCTAAATTGATGCCCACAATCGCTCGCCACCGGCATCAAGGTGGGTGAGGTAGACGCGCAGTTCAAACTCTGATTGTGCGTAGTCGGGGGCCATGTGGTGGCACAGTTTGTAAAAGGCTTTGTCGTGTTCGCGCACTTTTAAATGCGCTAACTCGTGCACAGCAATCATTTGCAAAAAGGCCAACGGCGTGTCCTTGAACAATGCTGCCACTTTGATGTCCCGCTTTGACTTCAGCTTGCTGCCTTGAACGCGCGACGTCGTGGTGTGCAAGCCAAGTGCGTGTTGAATGATGTGCAACTTGCTGTCAAAGGTCACCTTATTGATAGGCTCGGCCTGTCTTAGAAATTCATTCTTTAAATCCATCACATAGGCGTAGAGCGCAGAGTCGGTGCGCATACCATGTGCCAGTGGATGTCTTGAAATCAACCAAGCACTGAGGCCTGGGCCTTCAATGATTTTTTTGACCTGCTGCAACAATGCTTCAGGATAAGCCTGCAAATATTTGAAGGACGTGCTCACAACTGACCTGAAGCCTTGCGTTGCCCCCGTTGCACATTGACAGGCAACAACAAGAGCCATCCCACCACGAACAACACAGTGGTGCTGGCAATGGCCAATCGCTGATTGCCGTCTGTAAGCCATGTGATCAATCCATAGCCCAAGGGACCCACAATGCTGGCCAACCGAATGGCAAAGGTCCACAGACCAAAGAATTCAGCCAAGCGATTTGGAGGAATAAGCATGCCAGCCATGGCTCTGCCAGTTGACTGACTAGAACCCATACAAACACCAGCCAAAGCCGCCGCCCACCAAAACACCTCTTTGCTACTGGTAAGGGCCGCCATGACGCAAGTGATGCTCCAACCCACCAAAGTCAAGGACAAAGCCAGTTTATGGCCGATCTTGTCTTGTGCGTAACCAAACACCAAGGCACCCACAAAAGCTGCAATGTTGAGTACAAAAATGAGCACCATGGTTTCTTGAGGTTGAAAGCCAATCACTTGTTCAGCATAGATGGCTGCCAAAGTAATGGCCACCGCCACACCGCCTTGATAAGCCACCGCGCAAGCCATCAACTGCATGAAGTCTTTGTAGGCTTTGGCTTCCTGAAATGTTTGGCGCAATTGCTGCCATTGGCTGGGGGCTTGCGCTCGGGTTAACTGGGGCTGTGCGTGCTCTTTGAGAAACACAAATGTCAGAGATGCTGCTAAGGCGTAAATGCCCGCTGTGACCCACATGGTGACAGGTACAAATTGCCCCGCCGTTTGCCCCTGGCCTTGTGCCCACAACACGTAAGCCAAGCAAATACCCAAGCTCAGCATGCCGCCCAAGTAGCCCCACGCCCACCCCCAGCCACTGATGCGCCCCATGGCTTCAGGTTTGGCCAACTCTGGCAGAAAAGCTGCTGTTAGAGACTCACCATAAGAATAAAAGGTATTGGAAATGACAATGCATACGATTGCCAAAGCGACTTGCCCTGGGCCCACCCAAGACAAGGCCGCTGTGCTGACAACACAAGCTGCCGTGACGAGCATGAGAAGTTTTTTCTTGGCAGCATGGCGATCAGCCCAGGCTCCCAAGGCCGGCATGGTGAGCATGACAACAGCATAAGACAAGCTGAGTGCGCTGGTCCAAGCGAGAGTAGCCCACTGCGCCTTGTCTGCGACAGCCCCCACAAAGTAAGCCGCAAAGACGGCAGTGATCACGACAGTGGTGTAGCCTGAATTGGCAAAGTCGTACATGGCCCAACCAAACACTTCTCTGCGCTTGACGCCTGGATTGAGCATGTCGTGGAAAGCCATGATTCAGAAAAAATGAGTTGGTAACCTAGCTTGAAATTTAGCTTAGCGCTTGATTGAAAGCTTAATGCAAATGGCGAGGTCTTCTACCGCCGCCATGACCGCCTTGCGGACCGCCACCGCTGCCTCTGGGCGGCTTGCCTAACTCAAGTGAGCTGACCAAATCTTTAAAGCGCTCAGAAAAAAGTTTGTCGATTTCTTGAACAACACCGCTAAGCTCAGAGCCATCAAAGTGACGCTCCATGAGACCCACAACGTCTTGAACCAGCAAATCGCGTTGCGCTTGCATGATGGCGGCAGGATCGGGGCCAACAAAAACAATGAGGAAATCATCGCGCGACTCAGTACCGCGCGATTCTTCATCGTCTTCAAACTCGGTGTCGTAAAAAGTGATTTCGAGCTGCGCGCCAGCCGCCGAAACTTCATTGATGTTCATGCAAAGGTCGTCAAGCACTTGCCGAAAGTCGTCATTGCCTCGCACGGTCCAGCACAGTTGCAACTTGTGATCGGCAGCTTCAAACCGAATGCCCGGCTCTTCTTCGTAAAGACTTTGAGCGCCTTCTGTCAGTGACCTGGCACCTGCATATTTCCAGAGCGGCTTGGTGGCTTCTTGAAGCGCTTTGAAATCGACATCATCTCGCAAGGAGACTTCACCATGAACATGAATTTCAAAGGGTGTGCTGAAAGATGTCATGTCTGTCTACTTAAGGTCAGTGGTGCCCCGAGCCGGAATCGAACCGGCACGCCCGTTATGCACGAAAGCGGCGGATTTTAAGTCCGATGTGTCTACCAATTTCACCACCGGGGCTAAAGCTCTATTGTGCCTTCAAGTTGAGCTTTTTTGACAATAAAAAGCCCTCATGCGA
>CAJCDH010000169.1 GCA_903961095.1 uncultured Burkholderiales bacterium
CATCGAATACGAGATGTACTATTCACTGTAATTCGAAGCGAGTTGGGGCAGCTGAGCCCGACCCTCAAAAGGACGGCTCAGGCCGTCCTTTTTTTTCAGGAAAGAATATTGAATGATGAGTGTGGGCATGCAATCGATGAAAAAAACTTGGCAACTGCTGATCATTGCAAGCACATTGAGCGTGGGCTTTTCATCGGCTGATCAAGCTGTTTACAAGTGCGGCCAAGAAATTACCAATCAACCCAGTGACCCCACTCGGTGCCAGAAATTGCTCATATCTAGTCCGACTCAAATTGAGGGAACGCGAGTTCAAATGGGTCAAGCTTCAAAGCCTTTGAATTCGGCCTCTGTGGCTGCCGTTGAGCGACCAGTCAATCCGTCCAGCCAAGCTCAAGACAGTCTTCAGCGAAATGCACAAGCTCGCACCATTTTGGAGGACGAGTGGCAAAAATTAAGTGATCGTTATGCTGAAATGGTGCGCAACTTCAATGGAGGGCAGCCAGCCTTGTTAGTTGGTGAGACTTCGCAAAATCCTCAATACAAACGCAGAACAGCAGACATGCAAGTTCAAATTGAGCGCATGTCAAGAGACATTTTGGCTTTGAACAGAGAGTTGGCGCGTTACGCCCCCAACTTGGCTAATGTCAAAACACAATGAGTTTAAGATGGCTCGCAATTTAAATCACCCTCAACGGATTGCGGATCAACTGCTTGGTTCAGGGGGCATCAAGCTCAATGCGGCTGATGCTTCACACAATGGACGTTTCCAAGCCTTTGATTGGTTGGCAACCCCTATTGCAGTATTGGAAAGCAACGGCACTGTGGTCTTTGTCAATTCAGAGTTGGAGGATGTGATTGGGCAGTCTCGCAGAAGTTTAGAGGGGCAGTCATTTCTGAACTTCTTTGCAGACTCACAGCCTTTGTTGCATGCCTTGACTGGGGCGAAGGCCAATGAATTTGCGGCTTTGCGATACGACGCCGAATTGCTTCGCATCAAACCAGAGGAGGTGCTTCCTGTTCATGTGATTGTGGCGCAATTTGATTATGCGGGCCAAGTCATCATTGAGTTGTTGCCCATTCAGCAGCAAACGAGGCAAGACAGAGAAGAGCGTCTTATTGATCAAGCACATGCCAACAAGGAGCTCATTCGAAATTTAGCGCACGAAATTAAGAATCCTTTGGGTGGCATTCGAGGTGCCGCGCAACTCCTTGAAATGGAGTTGGATTCCAAAGAGCTAACGGAATACACCCAGGTCATTATCAGAGAAGCAGATCGCTTACAAATTTTGGTGGATAGGTTATTGGCACCACATCGCCGACCCCACATGGTGGGAGATGTCAATATCCATGAGGTTTGTGAGCGAGTGCGCTCCCTCATAGTGGCTGAGTTCCCAATCGGCTTGCGTGTGATTAGAGACTATGACACCTCCATCCCCGAATTCAGAGGTGACAAGGAACAACTTATTCAGGCTGTCTTGAACATCGCACACAACGCGGCTCTTGCCTTGTCTGATCGGGTAAACGAGGGCGACGCGCAGTTGACGTTTAAGACTCGAATTACACGGCAGGTGACCTTTGGCAAACAACGTTATCGACTGGCATTGGAATTGCATGTGATTGACAACGGGCCTGGTGTTCCAGACTCGATCAAAGACCGAATTTTCTTCCCATTGATTTCTGGAAGAGAAGGTGGCTCTGGTTTAGGTCTCACTTTGGCGCAGACCTTTGTTCAGCAGCACCACGGCATGATTGAGTGTGACAGTACGCCAGGTCGAACAGATTTCAAAATTTTGATTCCGTTGCCCTAACCTGATTGCAGGCAGTGCATACTTTTAGAGAAAGTTAAGTCACATGAAGCCTATCTGGATCGTAGACGATGACCAATCCATTCGATTCGTCTTAGAGAAGGCACTCCTTCGCGAAGGCTTGAGTACCAGGAGCTTTACCAATCCTCGTGAAGTTCTTGTCGCGTTGGCCACAGAGAACGGCAGTGAGGGCCCTCAGGTGTTGGTCAGTGATATTCGAATGCCTGGAGGATCGGGTCTAGATTTGCTGACGCAGGTCAAGAAGCAACTGCCTGCTTTGCCTGTCATCATCATGACGGCCTTTTCTGATTTGGACAGTGCTGTTTCGGCTTTTCAAAATGGTGCTTTTGAATACTTGCCTAAACCTTTTGATTTGCCTAAGGCCATCGAACTGATTCGACGCGCTCTTGAAGAAAGTCAGCGTGAGGAAGTGGCTGAGGAACTCATGGCGGAAACGCCAGAAATGCTGGGGCAAGCGCCAGCCATGCAGGATGTCTTTAGAGCCATTGGCAGACTTTCACAAAGCAATGTGACGGTCATGATCACTGGTGAGTCTGGATCTGGTAAAGAACTTGTTGCGCGTGCATTGCACAAACATTCGCCAAGAGAAAGCGGCCCTTTCGTTGCGATCAATACGGCAGCCATTCCCAAAGATCTTTTGGAAAGTGAGCTCTTTGGACATGAGCGCGGTGCTTTCACTGGCGCTCAGACATCACGCCGTGGAAGGTTCGAACAAGCTGAAGGCGGAACCCTGTTTTTAGACGAAATTGGCGATATGCCTTTTGATCTTCAGACCCGCTTGCTGCGCGTCTTGTCAGATGGTCATTTTTACAGAGTTGGAGGACACAGTGCGGTGAAGGCCAATGTGCGTGTCATAGCCGCGACCCATCAAGATTTGGAACAACGTGTCAAAGAAGGTGTTTTCCGCGAAGACTTGTTCCATCGTTTGAATGTGATTCGTTTGCGTTTGCCTGCACTGCGCGAACGCAGGGAGGACGTTCAAGTTTTGACTAAGCACTTCTTGTTGCAAAGTGCGCAACAACTCGGTGTAGAGCACAAGCGAATTTCAGACCAAGCACTTGAAATTTTGAGCCATTTCAATTTCCCTGGCAATGTTCGTCAATTGGAAAATATTTGTCATTGGCTCACAGTGATGGCCCCTGCTCAAATGATTGAAGCCAAAGATTTGCCACCCGATGTTTTGTTACCTGCCAGCTCGAGCTTGCCATTGGGACCTCAGCCCATCCTTGTGATCGATAAAGTACATCAGCCAGATACTGCGGCGACCAACGCATCTGCTTCAACCACTACCTTGGTGAACTTAGGCGCACATGCAGGATGGGAAAGTGCATTGGAAGTAGAAGCTCTCCAACTTCTAGGAACTGACCGGCAGGATGTGTGGGATGTATTGACGCGGCGCTTTGAATCGCTGCTAATTCAGGCCGCACTTGCAAGCACTCGCGGTCGACGAATTGAAGCTGCTGTGAAATTAGGTATTGGCAGAAATACCATCACCCGGAAAATTCAAGAGCTCAAGATTGAGGGCTAATTCTTCGCGGATGCAAAAGGCCTTCTGATGAAGGCCTTTTTGCTAAGTCATTTAGATCTGCGTCATTTAGCACAGCATCTATAGCTCTAGATTATTTGGAGCTAAAAATACCCCCAGAGCTATTGACCGCAATCAGTTGATTTTCTGCTCTTAGGATCTTGATGAGTTCTGTGTTGGTGTTGCTAATTTGACTGGTCCAAGCAATGCCATCTGTGCTTGAAATGATGGTGCCGTCAGTGCCCACCGCAGTGAACTGATTGATCGAAGCGAGGTCATTCAAGTTGGACCTTGTGTTGGCGTTCCTGGCTGTCCAAGTAATGCCATCCGTACTGCTTAACACAGTACCGTTGTTTCCAACCACCACATAAACGTATTCGGTGGCGCTAATGGAGATGTTCACCAATGAGCCAGCAGCTTTTAAATCAGCAGTCACATTGGATGTTTGTGCCGTCCAGGTAGAACCATCAGTGCTGGTCAAAATGCTGCCGTTGGCACCCACAGCAATCCAAGTGCCCAATAAGGTGTAATTGACACCATACAAGTGGGCTGCGGTTGGTATGCTGCTCGCAGCCGTCCATGTGATGCCGTCTTTGCTGGTCAGAATGGTGCCATTGTTGCCTACAGCAATGGCGAGACTGCCATTTGTTGCAATGGCATTCAAATTTTGTGTCGTCACGCTATTTGCTTTAGACCAAGTTTGGGTGTCTGAGCTGTAAATGATCTGCCCGGCATCACCAGCAGCCATGTATTTTGCAAAACCAAAAGTGGCACTGTTGAGGTTGGTCGTGACCACCGGCGTAATGGCTGTCCATGCGTCAATGCTGGCAGCTTTGAACATACGGCCGCCATTGCCAACGGCCAAGTACAAATACTTGTAGGTGTTGCTAGCCGTATCGATATAGCTGCCAAAGCTCAATCCAACTTGCTTGCCTGTATTGAGAGTGGTACCTGGTGCCCATTCGATGCCTGCAGGGCGAGGGGTTGACGTGACTGTGGGGGTGCCAACACTGCCAGGGCCTTTGTTGGTTCGTCCTGTCATGAAGAAGGAGTAGGGCGTGCCATTTGCTAAGCCTGTCACGACATAAGGAGAAGTCACATTCAGTCGGTAAGTTGAACCGGCCGATTCAAGCCAGTTGTCCAAATTCAGCGAGGGTCTATTGGGTGCTGCAAAAATCCAGTATTCAACGCCAGGCGTTTGTTTCCAGCTGATGGTGACCTGACTGTCGCCAGGCGTGATGATGAGGCCACCCTCGGGCGGCTGAGGCGTCGAGGAAGAGCTACCACCGCAAGCGGCCAAAATAATGGCTGAAGCCAAGGCCAGCAAAGTGATGCGAATTGAATGCAAAGACATGAGTTTTTCCTGAGCGGAACCGGTTAGACCCCAAATTCTAAGTGAGCAGACTGGGTTTGGCTGTGCAACGCCTAGAATGGCACAAGGGCAAGTCAAACCCTCTTCTGACTTCCTGCAAGTGTACATTCCCTTGGAGGGCTAAGGAATCAGGCTTTGAGACCCTTGATCCTCTGCTGAGATTGAGCTTGAACATCATCTAATGCTAGAAAGAAATATATGAATTTGGTCATTGCTTCCCTTTTGCTTGCTGGCGCAATGCCATGGATTTGCGCCATCATTGCCAAAGCAGGACAAAAAAACTATGACAACCATAACCCTCGTGAATGGTTGGCCAAGCAAACGGGATACCGTGCCAGAGCCAATGCGGCCCAAGGCAATTGCTTTGAAGCATTTCCTATTTATGCAGTGGGCATTTTGCTAGCCCTTTATACCGAAGTGCCGCAAGAAGAAATTGACTTGTATGCCAGCTTGTTTGTGGCGGCACGAGTGGCATATGTCGCTTTGTACATCAGCGATCAAGATAAGTTGCGCTCTATAGCGTGGCTTGTTGGCGTGATTTGCTCGGTGGGTCTATACATCGCCAGCATGGGTAGCATGGGCACTTAAGCTTTATGCACCCAGATTACTTACTCCAAGTGTCTTTCAAGCCCGTGCATCTATTGAACACAGGCTTGTCACTTTTGTAATCTAGAAGGTCTGCTACAAAGTAGCCGTGGCGCTCAAATTGAAACTTGGCGTCAGGCGAACTACCTGCTAGTGTTGGTTCTACGTAAGCTTGAATCACTTTGAGGCTGTCTGGGTTGAGGCTAGTCAAAAAGTCTTTTCCACCCGCATCTGGGTTGGCCTCAGAGAACAAACGATCGTACAAACGAACTTCGGCAGCGACCGCATCGGTTTGAGAGACCCAAGTAATCACGCCTTTGACTTTGACGCTGTCAGAGCCAGGCGTGCCACTTTTGGTATCGGGTATGAGTTGCGCCAAAACTTCAGTGACCTTGCCACCAGCATCTTGATTGGCGCCTGTGCATTCAATGACATGGCCGTATTTCAGTCGTACTTTGTTGCCAGGAAATAAACGGAAAAAGCCTTTTTGAGGTGTTTCCTCATAGTCGGACCGCTCGATCCAAAGCAATTTTCCAAATTTAAAGTGCCGCTGCCCCAGCTCGGGATGGTGGGGGTGGACAGGTGCATGACAATCGTCTAGATGGCCTGCACCCATCAACTCATCCCAATTGGTGATGGTGAGTTGAACCGGATCAAGAACCGCCATGGCGCGTGCAGCCTTGGGATCAAGATCGTCGCGCAAGCAGCCTTCAAGGGTGCTGTAGTCAATCCATGAATCACTTTTGGTCACGCCAATTCGCTCTGCAAAAAGTTGCAGGCTCTGGGGTGTGTAGCCGCGTCTGCGCAAACCCACAATGGTAGGCATGCGGGGATCGTCCCAGCCATGGACTTTGCCTTCATTGACCAGTTGCGCGAGCTTGCGTTTGCTGGTGATCACATAGGTGAGATTGAGTCGGGCGAACTCATATTGCTTTGGGCTGGGATGGGCCAAAAGTGCGGGCATGAGAGAGCCATCTTGCAGCGCATGCGTTTCGCTCAAGCGAGCCATGAGCCAGTCGTAAAACGGTCGTTGATCTTCAAATTCAAGCGTGCAAATACTGTGCGTAATTTGCTCAAGGGCATCCTCAATGGGGTGCGCAAATGTGTACATCGGATAGATGCACCATGTGTCACCCGTGTTGTGATGGGTGGCCTTGCGAATGCGATAGATGGCCGGGTCGCGCAAATTGATGTTGGGCGAAGCCATGTCAATTTTGGCGCGCAATATGGCCGCGCCGTCGGCCAGTTTGCCATCTCGCATTTCGCGAAATCGGATTAAATTTTCTGCTGCTGTTCGTGCACGGAATGGGCTGTCTGTGCCTGGTGTGTTGAAATCTCCGCGGTGGGTCCGTATGTCGTCAGCTGATTGCTCATCAACATAGGCAAGATTGGCTTGAATGAGAAACTCAGCCGCGCGGTACATAAAGTCAAAGTAGTCACTGGCTTGATAAAGGTGCGAGGTGCCGTGAGCATCCCAATTGAAGCCTAGCCATTGCACGGCATCCAAAATGGAATTGACGTATTCCGTGTCTTCTTTTTCGGGGTTGGTATCGTCAAAGCGCATGTGACACACGCCACCATAGTCGCGTGCCAAACCAAAATTGAGACAAATGCTTTTGGCATGACCGATGTGCAAATAGCCATTAGGCTCGGGGGGGAAGCGAGTGCGAATTTTGGCGGGATCGGGCTGACCACTTGCGTGGTGCGAAGCATCTCCGGGAGTTCCAGCCCACTTTCTTTGAGCGTAAGTGCCTTGTGCCAAATCGGATTCGATGATTTGACGCAAAAAATTACTGACCTTGTGGGCATCTTCTGGGATGCCCGTGGATTTGTCTTTGACGTTGGCTGTACTCATGGCACGATTTTAGAGCCATTCAAGAGCGATAATCGAGGGATATTCAAGGAGTCTCGGTGGATTTAATGTTGTTAGCCAAAGCCGCTGTCATGGGTGTGGTTGAGGGCTTGACCGAATTTTTACCCATCTCATCAACAGGCCACCTCATTTTGGCGGGGGCTTTGCTTGGCTTTGACGACGCCAAGGCCAAGGTTTTTGACATTGCCATTCAAACAGGCGCTATTTTTGCTGTTATTTTGGTTTATTGGGAAAAAATATCCTCAACCGTCAAGGCCTTGCCTTATCAAGCCGAAGCCCAGCGTTTTGTGCTCAATGTTTTTATTGGATTCTTTCCCGCCGTTATTTTGGGATTGCTGTTTGGCAAACTCATCAAAGAAAACCTCTTCACCCCTTGGGTTGTGGCCACCACCTTCATTGTGGGTGGGTTCATTATTTTGTGGGCAGAGAGAAGACCGCCTTCTACAGTCAGAATTCGCGCAGTGGAGGATATGCGGGGCCGTGATGCCTTGATGGTGGGCCTGGTTCAGTGCCTTGCCATGATTCCAGGCACCAGCCGCAGTGGCGCTACCATCATTGGCGGAATGTTGCTGGGCTTGTCACGCAAAGCAGCCACTGATTTCTCATTCTTCTTGGCCATCCCAACTCTCATAGGCGCTGGCGCCTACAGTCTTTACAAAGAGCGTGCGCTTTTGTCTGTAGAAGATATTCCAATGTTTGCCACAGGCTTGGTGGTTTCCTTCGTCAGTGCTTGGATTTGTGTGCGTTGGCTTCTCAAGTACATTGCCAGCCATAGCTTTGAAATTTTTGCTTGGTACCGCATCGCTTTTGGGCTGGTGGTGCTGATCACAGCTTGGACTGGGCTGGTCTCTTGGGTGCCTTAACTTAATAATGCGCCAATATTTCGCAATGCAGCCTCTACGGCGGCTGCTGTTGCGATAGGTTTTTCCATTGGGAAAAGGTGAGATCCATCAAGCCATGTCACTCTGCCTTTGGAAACCTTGTCGGTTAATTCGGTACCGGCGACGCGCATCTCACGAGAGTGAGTGCCACCAATAAATGAAACTGTGCACTTGAGTGGGTGACGCTTGAGCATCGATGGCAGGTTGTGGGGCAGCGTGTTGTAAATGGCTGTCTCAATCTCACGATCAAAGCTCAATACTCGCTCGCCCATTTCTTCAACAGTTCCGAATTCGGCATAGTCTTTGAGTGCATCGGGATGCCAATGGGCAAACGCACGTTTGTGCTTAAAGTGCTCAATGACCGCTTCAACATGGGGCCAGTGTTGACGGCGTGACTTGCTGATGCGCCCCGGACTGACCGAGCCAATCCAGTTGGTTTTTTTGGCCAGCTGCAATGCACTGGCTTTCCAGCCCCCCACCACTGGCGAGTCAAGAAGCACGACACCTGCAGTGAGATGTGGGTGCTTGGAGGCGCACATCAAGCTGAGAAGTCCGCCTAAGGAATGGCCAATTAGGAAGGGCTTTTCTCCTGTTTCATGGACTAGACTTTTTGCAAAATCAGCCAACTCTTGAACCAAGAAAGGCCAATTGCTGGTAACTGGGTAACGCTCATCATGGCCAAACTTTTCAATGGAGGTGACTTTGAAGCCACGTCGATTCAAATCGTTTGTGAAGCTGCGATAAGTGCTGGCAGGAAAACCATTGCCGTGCGAAAAAATGATGTTGTTCATCAAATCAATTTTTCTTCAGGCGTCGAAATTTTCTTGAGGGGCGTGTGCTTGCCAGATTTTTTGAGTGGAATGTGAGTGGCTTCGCCATTCCAGACGGGATCTTCCAAGCTGTCAAACATTTCCCTGAGTTTTTTCCCCCAGTTGTCTCGCAGCATGTTGAAGTAGGGGTTTTGCTCATCAATGCAAACAACGCGGTCGCTTTCAAGTTTGTCTGCTTCATACACCACCATGTCGAGCGGCAAACCTACTGACAAATTGGATTTCAAAGTGGAGTCCATGGACACCAAGGCGCATTTGGCTGCTTCATCAAGTGGGGTCAGAGGCGTGATCACGCGGTCCAAAACTGGTTTTCCGTATTTGGATTCGCCAATTTGGAAATAAGGTGTTTCGGCAGTGGCCTCAATGAAGTTACCGGGGGAGTAAATTTGGTAAAGGCGCATGCCTTCGCCTTTAATTTGCCCGCCAAATATCATCGATACATTGAAGTCAACGCCGCCAGCTTTCAAAGCTGCAGCGTCGCGCTCATGGACATGCCTGACTGCAGCACCTAAAACGCGAGTTGCATCGAACATGCTTTGGGCATTCCAAATGGTGATGGGTTCTGCACCAGGATGATCGACAATTTTTTCAACTTGCAGCATTTCGCGAACCGATTGAGAGATGCTCAGGTTGCCAGCAGACAACAAGACCATGAAGCGGTCGCCTTTTTTTTCATAAATGATCATTTTGCGATAAGTGCTGATCATGTCGAGTCCGGCGTTGGTGCGAGAGTCGGATAAAAAAACCAAACCTGCACGGGTTTTGATGGCAACGCAATAAGTCATCAGATGTCCTTGACCAAAATTGTTAATTTTCAGAACGCTTTAAGACACGTTGCAAGCTGTAAAGAGCTTCTAAGGCTTCGCGAGGGCTTAAAGTATCGGGATCAATTTGGCTCAGCGCTGCTTCTAAAGCGGAGGGGCCCGCATGTGCGGCTTCGGCTGGTGGCGCAAAAAGGTCAACCTGAATTCGGTTTTCGTTGGCACTTGCTTCCAATGCAGACAGCGTGTGACGGGCATGGTTCAAAACGCCAGTGGGCATGCCCGCTAGCCTGGCCACCTGAACCCCATAACTTTTGCTGGCTGGGCCTGCTTGAAGCTCATGCAAAAACACAATGTCATTGCCAGACTCCGTGGCACCCACGTGCATGTTCAAAGCCGCATGGTGAGTGGCAGGAAACTCGGTCAGTTCAAAGTAATGCGTGGCAAACAGGGTGAAGGCCTGAGTCTTGTCGTGCAGGTGGGTCGCAATGCCACTGGCCAAAGCCAAGCCATCAAAGGTGGACGTGCCGCGGCCTATTTCGTCCATGAGGACCAAAGACAATGGTGTGGCGCTGTGCAAAATTTGCGCGGCTTCAGTCATCTCCAGCATGAAGGTTGATTGGGCATTGGCCAAGTCATCGGCAGCGCCAATTCGAGTGTGAATGGCGTCAATAGGGCCGAGTCTGCAACTGCCGGCGGGCACATGGCTACCAATGCTGGCCAACAGCACAATTAAAGCCACCTGTCGCATGTAGGTTGACTTGCCGCCCATGTTGGGACCCGTGATGATTTGCAAACGTTGCTTAGCGTGCATGAGGCAATCGTTGGCAATGAAACTTCCGCCTGAGGTTTCAGCCAAGCGCGCTTCAACCACCGGGTGCCGACCTTGGCGAATTTCTATACAGGGCTCTTTGGCAAATTGTGGTGCGCACCAATGAAGGGTGTTGGCGCGCTCTGTCATTGTGCAAAGAGCATCCAACTGCGCCATGGCCTGCGCCAGTTTGCTGAGTGCTTGAATGTGTGTTTGCAATTGTTCGAGCAAAAGCTCATACAGGTATTTTTCGCGTGCCAATGCACGCTCTTGAGCTGACAGGGCTTTGTCTTCAAAGCTTTTGAGCTCTGGTGTGATGAAGCGCTCTGCATTTTTCAAGGTTTGCCGGCGGCGGTAGTCGTCAGGCACTTTGTCAATTTGACCTTGCGTCACTTCAATGTAGAAGCCATGAACCTTGTTGTACTGCACACGCAAGTTGGCAATGCCAGTCCGAGCTTTTTCGCGCGTTTCTAATTCAAGCAAGAAGTCGTCGCAATTGGTTTGGATGGCGCGCAATTCATCAAGCTCTGAATCTAGACCATGCGCCATGACGCCGCCATCGCGAATCAAATTGGCGGGTTCTTCTAACAGAGCATGCTGCAAAATTTCGGTGAGGCCAGCAGGGGGCTGCAAATCTAAGTGGATGTCGTGCAACAACTTGGTGGGTGACAAGTGCCCCAATGTTTCTTGCAAATGTTGCGCCAAAGATGCAGAACGGATGAGGGCATTTTTAAGCGCTACCAGTTCGCGGGGCCGTACTTGCTTGAGCGCAATTCTGGCTGTGATGCGCTCCACGTCACTTGCGCCTTTAAGTTGATTGCGTAATTTGGCCCAAATGGCCAGGCCGCTTTGTGCCACAGCGCTGTTGTTGTTCAATTGATCGATGGCGGCCAAGCGTTCAACTGCAACTTGTCTGTCGCGTGGTGGGTTAAGCAACCAGTGTTTAAGTTGACGGCTGCCCATGCCCGTCATGCAGGTGTCAAGCAAAGAGAAGAGGGTGGGAGAGTCCTCGCCGCGCAAAGTTTGTGTGAGCTCTAAATTACGTCGCGTGCTGGTGGGCAGGTCAATGAGGTCATTGGCCTTCTGCACCTTCAGCTGTGTCACATGGGGCAGAGTTCTGCCTTGAGTGTGCTCTGCATAGGTGAGTAAGGCACCTGCTGCAGCATGGGCTTGGCTGAGCTTATCGGCGTCCCATGCAGCCAAACTTCCAGCATTGAGTTGTTTGGTCAACTTGTTGTGACCCAGTCCCGCATCGTATTGAAAATCGGGACGAAGTGTGAGCGACAAAGGCATACCGCGTTGGCCCAAACGCATCGATTGAAGTTGCTGCTCCCACTTGGATGTGATGCTGGCACTGACCAGCAGTTCACTGGGTGCAATTCTTTCTAGCCAATCAGCTAGCTCATTGTGTGTGCATTCGGCCAAATGCAACACACCTTGTGTGACGCTGAGCCAAGCCATGCCGCACGCATTGCGCGGTGCAATGTGCAAAGACAATAAGATGGCTTCGCTTTTGTCTGACAGTAACTCTGTGTCTGTGAGCGTGCCTGGCGTGACAACGCGAACCACTTTGCGCTCAACGGGGCCTTTGCTGGTGGCAACATCGCCCACTTGTTCGCAAATGGCCACTGACTCGCCCAGCTTGATGAGTTTGGCTAAATAGTTTTCAACAGAATGAAACGGGACACCGGCCATGGCAATGGGCTTGCCCGCTGTTTGTCCGCGATGGGTCAGGGTGATGTCCATGAGGCCGGCTGCTCGCTCGGCGTCTTCAAAGAACATTTCGTAAAAATCGCCCATCCGGTAAAAAACCAGGGTGTCAGGAAACTCCGCCTTGATGCGCAGATACTGCTGCATCATGGGGGTGTGGGCACTCAAGTCGAGCGCGTCAGTCATGGCTTAGAGTGGGCTGTCTGTTAATGGACGACGCGCTTCCGTATCCTTGATGTCGGCCGCACGCATAGCAGCTTTTTCGCCAGCACTGGCAAATTTGCTGTACTTGCTGAGGATTGGAACCAGTTGGCCGTAAATTTTAGGCGTGCCTGCCAAGCATTCTTTTTGTTCCAGGAAGTCGGCCTCACCTGTGAAGTTACCGACCAAGCCACCTGCTTCAGTGACCAACAAAGAGCCTGCTGCAACATCCCAGGGCTGAAGTCCAGTTTCAAAAAAAGCATCTGTAAAGCCTGCAGCCACATAAGCCAAGTCCAGCGCTGCAGCACCGGGCCTGCGCAGGCCCTCGGTGCGCTGCATCACTTCGCCCATCATGCGCAGGTATTGGTTGAAGTTGTCGCCTGGGCGAAAAGGAAAGCCTGTTGAAATAAGGCACTCATGCATTTGAGTGCGTTTGCTGGTGCGCAAACGACGATCGTTCATATAAGCGCCACGACCTTTGGTCGCCGTGAATAAATCGTTGCGTGAGGGGTCATACACCACAGCTTGCTCTACCTTGCCATGTACGGTCAGAGCAATGCTGACGCAATAAACGGGAAAGCCGTGAATGAAATTGGTGGTGCCATCAAGCGGATCGATGATCCAAACATGATCGGCATTGGCATTGCCATGCGTTTTGCCAGACTCTTCGGCCAAGATGCCGTGGTGAGGGTAGGCGGTGAGCAGGGTTTCGATGATGGTGTTTTCGCTGGCCAAATCGACTTCGGTCACAAAGTCATTGACTTGTTTTTGCGAAATTCGAACAGCCTCCACATCCAAGGCGGCGCGGTTGATGATGGCGCCGGCGGCGCGTGCAGCCTTAACGGCTACGTTGAGCATGGGGTGGAGATTGGTCGACATGAATTTTTAAGAGCAAAACCGGAAGTCCGCTGTGCGATGACAGGGGCGAATGGCGCATTTTCCCACGAATTTAGACGGCTCGGCATTGAACGAGCTTGTTTTTGGCCAATTTGAGTTGACAGGAACTGGGACAATGTCGCCTATGCGAACTCGATTTATCTTGATGGAAACCAGCCACCCCGGCAATGTGGGGGCGGCCGCTCGTGCACTCAAAGTCATGGGCTTTGATGAAATGGTGTTGGTGGCACCGCGTTATGCCAATGTTTTGCGCAAGGAAGAAACTATTCAAAGGGCCAGTGGCGCCAATGATGTTCTGGACAAAACGCGCACAGTGAATACCTGGGAGGAGGCCGTAGAGGGTATTTCACACCTGTGTGCCACGGCCATGACACCAAGAGACTTTGGCCCACCCACCCGCGCTCCCAGAGAGCACTTTGAGGGCTTGCTCGGTTTGGGCCAAAGTCGAGCCTCTGCGCCGGCTTCGCTTGATGCTACTCAGATGGCCGCTGTGGCTGAGCCCATTTCCTCAATAGGTTTCGTATTTGGCTCAGAACGATTTGGCATGAAAAACGAAGATGTTTACAAATGCCATGTGGCCTTGTCCATCCCTACCAATCCTCAGTTTGGCTCTTTGAATTTAGCCGCTGCCATACAACTGGTGGCCTATGAGTGGCGCTTGGCATTGGGTGGATTTCCATTGACAACGCCGTTCGCGGAGGTCACTTTGGCCGACGCAGCCCAGGTTGCAGGCTTGTTGGGCCACTGGGAACAGGCGCTGGTTGAGATTGGATTTTTAGACCCCTTGGCGCCTAAAAAACTCATGCCCCGCTTGAACCAACTGTTCAACCGCGCAGACCTGACGCCAGAAGAAATCCATATTCTGCGAGGTGTTGCTAAAGCCATGATTCAAACGGCACAGGCAAAACGCTAGACTTGGTGCATTGAAAAGAAGCCTATGTTTGCACGTTTACATTCCGACATCCAATGCATCCTCGACCGTGACCCTGCTGCGCGCAGTGCATGGGAGGTACTCACGTGTTATCCCGGTTTGCATGCGGTTGTGCTGCACCGTTGGGCCAACGCTTGCTGGCGTTCAGGTTTTAAATGGCTGGGTCGCTTCATTTCGAATTTTTCCCGTTGGATCACTGGCATCGAAATTCACCCTGGCGCTAAGTTGGGCGAACGTGTTTTCTTTGACCATGGCATGGGTATTGTGATCGGCGAAACCGCTGAAATTGGAGATGGCTGCACCATTTATCACGGTGTCACTTTGGGTGGAACTTCTTTGTACAAAGGCGCCAAACGTCACCCCACTTTGGGTCGGGATGTGGTGGTGGGTGCTGGGGCCAAAGTGTTGGGGGGCTTTGTGGTGGGTGATGGCGCCAAAGTGGGCTCCAATGCTGTCGTCACCAAGCCTGTACCTGCTGGCGCTACCGCTGTTGGTAATCCTGCTCGCATCATTCAGGAAGATGCTGATGTGCAGCGCGAAGCCACAGCCTCAAAGATGGGGTTTTCAGCTTATGGCGTGACGCAAAACGACGACCCTTTGTCGCAAGCCATGCGCGGCTTGATTGACAACGCAGCCAGCCAAGAGCGCCAAATTGCCATGCTTTGGCAAGCGTTGGAAAAAATGAATACCAATTCTGGCAATGCACATGCCATTCAAATGCCAGGTGATGCAGCCAAACGTGAAACCTTTGAAGCAGAAAAACTCAACCAGTTGGTTGGTAAGTAAATCTCAGGTTTTTGGCGCTCGAATGGCTGTCTTGGGTCTGAAGGCTTTGCACACTTCGTCTTGAGTTTCCAAGTAAGGCCCCCCAATCAAATCAATGCAGTAGGGGACTGCAGCAAAAATACCGTGCACCACGCTCTGTCCCTGGCTGTCTTTCAAGCCTTCTAAAGTTTCTGCAATTGATTTGGGCTGACCCGGTAGGTTGATGATCAAGCTTTGTCCGCGTATGACCGCCACTTGTCTTGAAAGAATGGCAGTTGGCACAAATTTCAAACTGATCTGACGCATTTGTTCGCCAAATCCAGGCATTTCTTTGTCGGCCACTGCCAGAGTGGCTTCTGGGGTGACGTCTCGAATGGCAGGTCCCGTGCCGCCTGTCGTGAGTATCAAATTGCAGCCGGCATCAACCAACTCGATAAGCGTGGCGCTGATCAGTTGTTGTTCATCTGGAATGAGACGAGCTTCAAACTGCAATGGGTTTTTCAGGGCAGTGCTTAACCATGCTTGGAGGGCTGGCAAACCCTTGTCTTCGTAGACGCCTGTGCTGGCTCGATCGCTGATGGAGACGATGCCAATTTTGACATGGTCGTGCACTGAACTTGGTTGAATGGGTGTATCCGTCATGTGAAATCAATGTGTTTAGACGTCTTCTTCGTGCAGACCGTTGTCGTTCACTTTGGAACTGAGGCTCATTTCTGACCGGACCAATTGAAAGATCTCTCGGTAAGCGCGACTTTGTCGGGGTGCCAAGCCTTGCGACACGTTAGCCGCTGTGATGCTTGGGGCGTCCTTGCGGGCCTGACGAATGAGCGCGCGAAGCTGTTGGCTGTCAGTGCTTGGAAAGCTTTGGAGCCACTCGCCGCAGGCTTCGTCTTCACTGATCAGTCTGTCGCGCCACTGTTCGGCCAAATGTAGCTGCAGAGTTTCTTGCGCTGAGCCTTGGCTTTGTTCGAGAAGTGCTGCTTTGATGCCATCAATCACATCATCGTCCAATTTGCGCATGAGTTTGCCGATGAACTGCATTTGCCTGCGTTTGCCTTCAAAGTTGGTAATTCGCTTGGCGTCCGCCACGGCGTCCACCAACTTTTCGGGGAGGTCAACTTTGGCCATGAGTTCGGTACGTAAATCCAATAGACTTTCGCCTAACTTTTGCAGTTCATCGCTCTCTTTTTTCAGGTCAGTGCGGCTGGGTTCATCGCCCCCTTTGAGCTCACGTTTGAGTTCCAAGTCGAGCTCGCTGCCTTCGGCAACAAATTGACCTTGAACGAAATAACCTTTTTTGAATTTACGGGACATGGGAGCGCTAAAGCCTTTTATCGGGACGAAGTATCATAGCCGTCACTGTGAATTCTAAAAAAATAAACTGTTTAGACAAACTCGACGCAAATGATCAAAAAAATCAAGCATCAAGCTGCAAATGCAGCTTCCGCATCCCAAAACGCACATCCGCATGACGGTTTTAGCTACAGCCGTGACTTTTTTGAAGGATTGGTTGATTCTGCCTTGAAACACGCCAAAAAAATTGGCGCGACCGACGCAGGTGCAGAAGCTTCAGAGGGCTGTGGTTTAAGTGTGAGTGTGCGCAAGGGAGAATTGGAAACAGTTGAACGCAATCGTGACAAGTCTTTGGGGGTCACGGTGTATGTGGGGCACCGACGCGGTAATGCCAGTACCTCGGATTTTTCTTTGGCAGCCATTCAACAAACGGTGAAAGCTGCATTTGACATCGCCCGCTTTACGGCTGCCGATCCAACTGCGGGTTTGCCAGACGAGGACGATATTGCCAAACATCATCCCGAATTAGACCTGTTTCATCCTTGGTCCATTAACAGCGAAGGGGCCGCCAAACTGGCGCTGGCTTGCGAGGAGGCTGCACTCAAAACCAGCCGCCGCATTACCAACAGCGAAGGGGCTGGTGTGTCTGCGCAGCAGAGTCATTTTTTCAGTGCACATACTCACGGATTTCGGGGTGGGTATGCCAGTTCACGTCACAGCATGTCGGTTGCACCCATCGCATCATTGCCTGGCAAAAATGCAGAAATGCAACGCGATGCTTGGTACACATCCATGCGTGCAGCAGACGAAATGGCCTCGCCTGAAGCGGTTGGGCGCTATGCCGCCGAGCGCGCTTTAAGCCGTTTGGGAAGTCGAAAAATTCCAACCACTCAATGTCCAGTTTTGTTTGAATCACCCCTGGCTGCTGGTTTGTTGGGTGGCTTTGTGCAGGCTGTCAGTGGTGGCTCTTTGTACCGCAAGAGCAGCTTCTTGTTAGATTCAATGGGCAAGCCAATTTTCCCCAAGCACATTGATATTTCGGAGGATCCGCATGTGTTGCGCGGCAAAGGCAGTTCGCCTTTTGACGACGAAGGCGTGCGCGGATTAAAGCGCAAAGTGGTTTCAGGTGGTCGGGTTGAAGGCTATTTTCTGAGTACCTATTCAGCGCGCAAATTGGGCATGAAGACAACGGGCAATGCTGGCGGCTCTCACAATTTGATTTTGTCTTCAAAGTTGACGCGTTCAGACGATGACCTTCAAGCCATGCTCCAAAAACTGGGCACAGGTTTGTTTGTGATTGAACTCATGGGGCAGGGCGTGAATTACGTGACAGGTGACTACTCGCGAGGTGCATCTGGCTTTTGGGTTGAAAATGGTGAGATCGCTTTCCCTGTGCACGAAATTACCATCGCTGGCAATTTGAAAACCATGTTCAAAGGCATTGAAGCCGTCGGTGCAGATACCTACAACTATGGTGCAAAAACCATCGGTTCTGTGTTGATCAATCGGATGAAAATTGCAGGTTCTTAATGCTTGCACCTGAGCTGCTGGCAGCCCTTGCTTCCGGGTGCTGGGCTGTCGGGGCTTTATTTTCTGCAAAAGCTTCTGCAGAAATGGGTGCTTTTGCTTTCACACGTTGGCGACTGTTCTTTGCCATGTGCATGTTGTGGATAGCCGCCGTTTATGTCGGACGCTGGTCAGAGCTTAGCTTCGAGAGTATTGCTTGGTTGTCTGTCTCCAGTTGGGTTGGCATTTTGGTTGGTGACACTGCGCTTTTTGTTTGTATGAACCGATTGGGCCCGCGTCGCTCGGGAGTTCTGTTTGCCACGCATGCACTTTTTTCAGCGCTCTTTGCTTGGCTGTTTTTAGGTGAAACGCTGTGGGGCATGACCCTGATGGGCAGTGGTGTGTTGGTCTCAGGCGTGATGGTCGCAATTGTCTGGGGTCGACGCGAGGAAGAAACGCACGCATGGGAAAACACCAAGGGCATGCTTTGGATTGGGGTTGCCATGGGTTTGTTGGCGGCGCTAGGGCAAGCAGTAGCAACGCTCATGATCAAGCCCCTGATGAGTACTGGTATCGATGCCGTAGCTGCATCGGCGGTGCGCGCCACAGCCAGTTTTGCAGCGCACGTCTTGTTGTTGTGGTTTGGCTTGGGCTTGGCTAAGTTGAAGAGCCCACTCAATTGGGACAATTTGCGCAATACTGCCTTCAGTGCCGGTGTCTCAATGGTCATAGGGATGACCTTGATTTTGCAGGCGTTGAAGACAGGACAAGCCAATTTAGTCGCTATCTTTTCGTCGATTGCACCTGTGTTGCTACTGCCTCTTTTATGGGCCGTCTATCGCCGTAAACCTGCCGCAGGTGCTTGGTGGGGCGGTGTCATGACCGTGATCGGTAGCGCCATGATCGTGAGTGGAAAAATTTGAAATTTAAATGAGGTCAGAGGCTGAGGCTGAGG
>CAJCDH010000170.1 GCA_903961095.1 uncultured Burkholderiales bacterium
GATGCGCGAGTTTGACAAACCCGATATTGCTTACACAGAAATGCCCTATGGCTTGCAACTCACCACACTCAGGCCGCTGAACGAGAAACTCACACATGTCAGAGTGACCAATGCCATGTTTCCCAACACCTTTGTGATTCCATTGTCAGAAACCATGACCATCACGCAAATGCATGTGCCCGTCGACGACACGCACACCTACTGGTATGCAGTGTTCACCAGTTTTGCCAAGCCCGTCGACAAAGAAACCATGCGCAACCAGCGTCTAGAGGCGGTGAGTTTGCCCGATTACGTTCCCAAATCTGGCCAACACAACCATTGGGGCTTTAACCCCGAGGAACAAATGACGCGGACATTTTTAGGCATGGGCGAAGACGATATCAATGTACATGATCAGTGGGCCTGTGAAAGCATGGGTGCCATTCAAAATCGCACGCGCGAACATCTGGGCACATCCGACAAGGTCATCATTGCCAATCGCCGCATGCTGGCCAAAGCCATTGACGATGCAGCAGCCGGCGCATTGCCACCGGGCTTTGCTCACAAAGAAATTGCTTCCACACGCTTTGGCCCCGACACTGTGGATGGCATTGCACCTGCTCAAGATTGGCAAGCTTGGTCGCAGCAAACCATGCAAGCCAAACGCGATGGCGCACCTTGGAATGCGTCAATACTGATTGCAAATTGAAGGCATCAAGTCGTGACGACCTCCACCTTTGAGAGTTTTGCTGAACAGTGCGGCATCCATACGCCCGCCAGACAAGCAGAGGTTCAGCGCGTTCTGGACTTGGCACAGGCCTCAGGCCTTGAATGGATTCGTTTGGCATGGTGCGATGTGCACGGCAGCTTGCGCGGCAAAACATGGGTTACCTCAGAGTTGGCCAGCGCTTTCAAAGATGGCATGGGCCTGGTCAGCACCCTGCTTCTGAAAGACACTTCTGATCGCACGGTGTACAAGGTGTTTGAGGCCGATGTCAAAAGCGAGTTGCCAGGATTTGAAGGTGCCAGCAATGTCATGTTGCTGCCCGACCCCAGCACCTTCAAAATTCTGCCGTGGGCCGAAAAAACCGGATGGTTGCTGTGCCAACCCTGGTTTCCCAATGGCCAAGCTGTCGCTTATGACTCGCGCCGCATTTTGCAGAGCGCACTTGCAAAGTTGGCAACCCATGGCTGGGGCATGAAATGCGGCCTTGAAGTTGAGTTTCACATTTACAAACTCAAGAATTTAGAGCATGACCACGATGCCGATCCTGCACAAGCAGCATGGCCAGGCCCTGCACCTCAAGTCAGCCTGATTCACCCAGGCTACAACTTACTGAACGAGTTGTGGTTTGACCGCGCAGAGCCTGCACTTCGCATCGTGAAACAAACCGCACAAGATTTGGGCTTGCCTTTGTTGTCTCTCGAAATTGAACTTGGCCCCAGCCAAGTAGAAGCCGTCTTCAAAGCCACCGATGCCATGACAGCTGCCGACAACATGGTGTTGTTTAGAAGCGCAGTCAAACAAGCCTTGCGGCGCGCCGGTTATCACGCCACCTTCATGTGCCGCCCCCCCTTTGACAACATCATGAGCAGCGGTTGGCACTTGCACCAATCTCTATATGACTTGTCGGCTGGGCACAATCTTTTTGCACGGACATCGCCACAAGACATTCAAGAAGCCCAAACGCTTCAGTCCAACAATGCACGTCACACGCTGTCCAACATGGGCGCACATTATTTGGCAGGTTTGTTGGCGCATGGCCAAGGCATCACGTCTTTGTGCACCACCACCGTGAATGGCTTTGGCCGCTTCAAACCCAACGCACTCGCACCGCAAGCCATTTTGTGGGGTCGTGACAACCGGGGTGCCATGCTCAGAGTGGTGGGTGGCGCTGGCGACGCTGCCACTCGCATTGAAAACAGATTGGGTGAGCCTGCCGCCAACCCCTACCTCTACATGGCCGCACAAATTTTGGCTGGCTTAGATGGCATTGAAAATTCTTTGAGCGCACCCGAAGCCACAGAAACGCCCTATGCCGAAGGCGGCTTGCGCCTGCCGTCCACCTTGGGTGAAGCCCTGACGCATTTAAGTACAAACACCGTTTTGAATGCAGGCTTAGGCAGAGATTTTGTGCGCTACTACCAGCGCATCAAACAGTCAGAGCAAACACGTTTCAATGCCGCAGAAGATCCAGTTGAATTTCAGCGGCGCGAGTATTTCAGCCGCATTTAAGGCAGGCCCGGCCTACAGGATCTGGGCACCTTAGGCCATCGGCACTTAGCGCTTCATACCGGGAAAGCCACCCCCGCCGCCCATGCCACCAAAACCGCCCATGCCCTTCATGCCACCCAAGCGCTTCATCATTTTCATCATGCCGCCACCCGACATTTTTTTCATCATGTCTTGCATCTGCTCAAACTCTTTGAGCAAGCGGTTCACGTCTTGCACTTGAACACCAGCGCCCATGGCAATTCGGCGCTTGCGCGTGGCCTTGATCAGTTCGGGTTTGCTGCGCTCTTTGAGCGTCATGCTGTGAATGATGCCTTGCTTGCGAGCAATGTCTTTTTCAGCTTTGCCCAAATCCATGTTGCCCGCCTTGGCGGCCAATTGGCTGGGTAACTTGTCCATCAAACTCGACAAGCCCCCCATCTGTTTCATTTGTTGAATTTGTGCCAAGAAGTCATTCAAATCAAAACCAACGCCGCTTTTGACTTTGGCCGCCATTTTTTGGGCGGCCTCCATGTCGATGCCTGCCGTGACTTGCTCAACCAAGGCCAAGATATCACCCATGCCCAAAATACGGCCGGCATGACGCTCGGCATCAAACACTTCAAGGCCGTCAATTTTTTCGCTGGTACCGGCAAACTTGATGGGTGCGCCCGTGATTTGACGCACTGACAAAGCCGCACCACCACGCGAATCGCCATCCATCTTGGTCAGCACAATGCCCGTGATGGGCAGAGCGTCTTTGAAAGCCTTGGCGGTGTTGGCAGCATCTTGACCCTGCATGGCATCGACCACAAACAAGGTTTCTACAGGCTTTAAGACCGCGTGCAGTTCGCGAATTTCGGCCATCAAGGCTTCGTCAATGGCCAAGCGACCAGCAGTATCTACAAGCAACACATCGAAGAAATGTTTGCGCGCGTAATCAATGGCTGCGCGTGCACTGTCCAATGGTTTTTGATCGGGTGAACTGGGAAACCATTCAGCGCCAGCTTGGGCCGTCACGGTTTTCAATTGCTCAATGGCGGCGGGGCGATAAACGTCGCCCGAAACGGTGAGGACTTTTTTCTTGCGTTTTTCAATCAGGTGCTTGGCCAACTTGGCGGTGGTGGTGGTTTTACCAGCACCCTGCAAACCTGCCATCAAAATGACGGCAGGGGGTTGCGCCGCCAGATTGATATCGGCTACACCATCGCCCATGGTGGCGGCCAACTCTCGGTTGACGATAGCCACCAAGGCTTGGCCCGGCTTTAAAGATCCCAAGACCTCTTGACCCAAGGCTTTGTCTTTCACCCGCGCTATGAAGTCGCGCACGACAGGCAGCGCTACGTCGGCTTCTAAAAGCGCCATGCGCACCTCGCGCAGCATGTCAGACACATTAGATTCAGTGATCCGTGCTTGTCCGCTGATTTGCTTAACAAGTTGCGAGAGTTTGTCGGTGAGGGCGGAGGCCATAAAGAAAATTTTCCATAAACCGCTAGCTTTTGAGCCCATTGCCAGATTGCAGCGGCCCAAAACGCTAAACTAGTAAGCATGATTTTAGCCAGTCAACCCGAATTGGCGATGTGGTTAGCACTTTTAACTGCAGTCGCCTATGCCATTCCCGCTTTTGTGGCGAGCCGCATGGGCCCCAACTTGGCCCGTCGATACCTCTGGCTGGCTTGGGTTTTGCACGGTTTCACCCTCGCTATGGGCTTGTGGGGCGAATCACCACGCTTTGGTTTTGCACCCGCCTTGTCAGTCACGGTTTGGTGGGTTTTAACGGCTTACGCAGTTGAAAGCCAATACTTTCCCCAGCTCAGAGCACGTTGGGCCATGGCCGCTCTGGGCAGTGCAGCTGTTGCATTGGCTTGGTACTTCCCTGGAAAAACGCTTCAAGTGTCAGCCTCCCTTTGGCTTCCCTTGCACTGGGCTTTGGGCATTGCTTCTTACGGCATGTTTGCAGCTGCTGTCGTCCATGCCGCACTCATGACCAGTGCCGAAATTGAAATTCGCAAGGGCAACGAAAACCAAAGTGGTTTGCCATTGCTCACCTTAGAACGCCTGATGTTCAGGTTCGTGATGCTTGGCTTTATCTTGCTCACCTTCACCCTCATTGCCGGCATTGTTTTTGGTGAAGAGCTTTATGGCGCTGCAGGCGCACACTGGAAGTGGGATCACAAAACGGTCTTCTCCATCATGTCTTGGCTCACCTTTGGTGCTCTTTTGGTAGGACGCTTGCAATTCGGTTGGCGCGGTCGCCGAGCTGTTCGGGTGCTTTACACCGGGTCCGCTCTTTTGTTGTTCTCTTATGCCGGTTCACGCTTTGTGCTTGAGGTTGTTTTGGGGCGCAATCTTTGAAATTCCTGATCTTTTTACTGGTTGTTTTGTTTGGCGTTTGGCTATGGCGCAAAAATCGTTTGAATGCGCTCAAGGAAAAACAAAAAAAACAAGCTGACAACACGTCCAGCCCTAGACCGCAAGGCACGCAAGGCCAGACATCTCTCGAGCCCAGTCCCATGCAGGCTTGCAAACACTGCGGCCTGCACATGCCTGAGTCCGATATGCTGAAAGGTCTGAACGGCACTTATTGCTCCGAGGCACATCGCCAAGCTGCTGGCGATCAAGCGGCCTGAACCACAAGCGCCCTGTTGCTGTGTCGCCCCAAATGAGCCTCAACGCAGCGCCCCAACCCACCAGCTTCAGTGTTTGGCAACAGGGCTGGTGTCAGGCAGCAGAAAAATGCGCGTCGCCCAATTTTGGCGAGCGCCCTACAGCCGCCCACATCGACCTGATTGTGATTCACGCCATCAGCCTACCACCCGGAGAGTTTGGCACCGGTGCCGTTCAGCAACTCTTTGGCAATCAACTCGATTGGGAAGCCCATCCCTATTTTCAGTCTATTCGGGGCCTGCAAGTCTCAGCTCACTTTTTCATAGAACGCACGGGCAAAGTTTGGCAGTTCGTCAGTTGCGACCAGCGCGCGTGGCATGCGGGCGTCTCTAGCTATCGGGGCCGCAGCAACTGCAACGATGACGCCATCGGCATTGAGCTGGAAGGCTTGGAAGGCGACTCTTTTGAAGCCGTGCAATATGAAATCTTAGGTCAGCTTTGTGTTGCACTGGCCAAGGCTTATCCCATCCAACACATAGCCGGGCACGAGCACATTGCACCCGGTCGAAAAAAAGACCCTGGCCCAGGTTTCGATTGGGCTTTGCTCCAAAAAAATGTTGCGTGGCCACCTCAGTATTTTCCCGAGTTTTGAAAATTTTTCAAAAAAATGAAAAAATATTTTTGATTTTTTCAGGCTTCATTCAGGCACCGAATGAGCACGCAAATGACTCACCTGTTTTAGGGAGGTTCTCCACAAAGTATGTATTTGCAAGGCTTTGCGAGGGTAAATGCAAGCTAGAGCGCACCAGTTCTAATGTTCTTTCAAAATGTGCAGATTTCACGCCTGTTTCAAGGCATGCTTTTTAGGCCTCGAAACTGCACAGATCACAGCTTGTCAAAGGCGCATCAAATGGCCACTGTCTTACAAGCCCCACAATCCGCCTGTACACTACCCCTAGTGGCTTGTATTCAACTCAGACCCCAGATATAGTGTCCCCAAGCCAAAGGCACGGTCGTTTGAAAATCAAGAAATCCACCCCTTTGCTGCCCCAAAATTAATTAAAACCGAAACGCATTTGACCACCGAGAACGCCATGCAAATTGAGCTAAATCAAACACCTACAAACACCAGCTTATTGAGCAACCCAAGTCCCAACCCATCATCGCCAACCGCGGCGCATGCTTTGGCCAATTACCAAATCATTCGACGCAATGGCGCGGTGGTGCCTTTTGAACCCAACAAAATTGCTGTTGCCTTGATGAAAGCCTTCTTGGCGGTTCACGGCACACAAGGTGCTGCGTCTGCCAGCGTGCGCGAAGTGGTCGACAGTCTTACCCAAGCCGTGGTTCGCGCCTTGGTGCGCTCACGTCCTGGCGGTGGCACGTTTCACATAGAAGACGTGCAAGATCAGGTTGAACTGGGCCTGATGCGCAGCAGCACCCATGAAGTAGCCCGGGCCTATGTGCTCTACCGCGAACGTCGCACCCAAGAGCGCGCCCTCATCAAAGAGGAAAAAGCAGCGGTCAGCGCCCATCCCACATTGCACGTTATAGATGGCGGTCAGCGCGTACCACTCGACCTCAACTATTTACAAGGCCTCATCGTCAATGCTTGCCAAGGTTTGGGTCAAGACGTGCAGCCCGACCCCATCGTGGCCGAAACCATGCGCAACCTCTACGACGGCGTGCCCATGGAAGAGGTTTACAAGGCCTCTATCTTGGCATCGCGCACCCTGATCGAGAAAGACCCCGACTACACCTACGTCACTGCGCGCCTTTTGATGCACACCATTGCCAAAGAAGTCTTGGGCAAAGAAGTGCTCTTGAAAGACATGGCCGCTCATTACGTCGACTATTTTCCAGGCTATGTCAAAAAAGGCGTAGAAAATGGCTTGCTTGATGAAAAACTCCTGCAATTCGACTTGCATAAATTGGGTGCAGCCCTTAAAGCCGATCGCGATTTGCAATTTGATTACCTCGGCCTGCAAACGCTTTACGACCGCTACTTCTTGCACGTGCGCAAAACACGCATTGAGTTGCCCCAGTCCTTCTTCATGCGTGTGGCCATGGGCCTGTCACTGAACGAAGCCGACCGCGAAGCACGCGCCATCGAGTTCTATGAAGTCTTGTCTTCTTTCGACTTCATGTCCAGCACACCCACACTCTTTAACAGTGCCGGATTGCGGTCACAGCTGTCCAGCTGCTACCTGACCACCGTGCCCGACGACCTTGATGGCATTTACGAGTCCATCAAAGAAAATGCTTTGCTGTCTAAATTTGCTGGCGGCTTGGGCAACGACTGGACACGCGTTCGCGCTTTGGGCAGCCACATCAAGGGCACCAACGGCGAATCACAAGGCGTGGTGCCGTTCCTCAAAGTGGTCAACGACACCGCTGTGGCGGTGAACCAAGGCGGCAAGCGCAAAGGCGCCGTCTGCACCTACCTTGAAACATGGCACCTCGACATTGAAGAGTTCCTGGAGTTGCGCAAAAACACGGGTGACGACCGCCGCCGCACGCACGACATGAACACGGCCAACTGGATTCCCGACTTGTTCATGCGCC
>CAJCDH010000171.1 GCA_903961095.1 uncultured Burkholderiales bacterium
AGTGACCAGCGCCAGCAAGGCCAACAAAGATGCCACCGCAAAAGCAGCCACCGATTGATACTCGTTGTACAATAGTTCGACATGCAAAGGCATGGTGTTGGTCTGGCCACGAATGTGCCCCGATACCACCGACACTGCTCCAAACTCACCCATGGCGCGGGCGTTGCACAAAATCACGCCGTAGATCAGACCCCATTTGATGTTGGGCAGCGTAACGTACCAAAAGGTTTGCCAGCCAGTGGCACCCAGCACGATGGCGGCCTGCTCTTCCTCGTTGCCTTGCGCTTGCATGAGCGGAATGAGTTCGCGGGCAATGAAAGGAAAGGTGACAAAGATGGTGGCCAGCACGATGCCCGGTATTGCAAAAATAATTTTGATATCGTGTTCTTGCAGCCAAGGTCCGAACCAGCCTTGCGCACCAAACATCAAGACATAAACCAATCCTGCCACCACGGGCGATACAGAAAACGGCAAATCCACCAAAGTGGTTAGCACCGATTTGCCCTTGAACTCATACTTGGCAATGCACCAAGCGGCGGCAATGCCAAATACCAAATTCAAAGGAACTGCAATCAAAGCGGTGATGAGTGTGAGGCGAATGGCCGACCATGCATCGGGTTCTTTGAGTGCTTCCCAATAAGCATCAAAGCCTTTGCGAAATGCTTCTGCAAAAACAGCGGCCAAAGGCAAGACCAAAAACAAAAATAAGAAGGCCAGCGATATCCCAATGAGGGTGTAGCGAACCCACGCGGCTTCAGTGGTGCCAGCTTCTTCGCGGCGAATAATTTGAGTGCTCATACAGGCGCTCCAGAGTGCCGGCGCTGCCAGGTTTGAAGGCCATTGATGACCAAGAGCAAGATGAAGGAGATGCCCAACATGACGGTGGCTACGGCAGTGGCCCCGGCATAATCGTATTGCTCTAACTTGCCAATGATGATGAGCGGTGTGATTTCAGAAATCATAGGCATATTGCCTGCAATGAAAATAACCGATCCATATTCACCAATGGCTCGCGCAAAAGCCATGGCAAAACCTGTGAGCAAGGCAGGCGCAATAGAAGGAAAAATAACGTGTGCAAAAGTTTGCCACCGAGATGCGCCCAAGCAAGTGGCCGCTTCTTCTAATTCTTTTTCAGCATCTTCCAACACCGGCTGAACCGTGCGAACCACAAAGGGCAAGCCAATGAAGATGAGTGCAATCACAATGCCGTTGGGGTTGAAGGCGAGTTGAATTCCCAGAGGCTCAAGGTACTGCCCCACCCAACCGTTGCCGGCCAACAAGGCCGTCAAAGAAATACCGGCCACCGCAGTGGGCAATGCAAAGGGCAAATCCACCAATGCATCCACCACTTTTTTGCCAAAGAACTGATAGCGTACCAGCACCCAAGCCACTAACAAACCAAACACCACATTGACCAAGGCTGCAATCAAGGAAGCACCAAATGTGAGGCGATACGAAGCCATCACACGTGGCCCTGTGACGGCCGTCCAAAACTGATCCCACGTGAGAGTGAATGTCTTGAACACGAGTGCTGATAAAGGAATGAGCACAATCAAACAGAGGTACATCAAGGTGTACCCCAAGGTGATTTTGAAACCGGGTAACACCCGGGCGGGCGCCCTGCGCTTGACAGGTGCTGCCGCAGCGGAACTTGAAAGCATGAATTATTTAACGGTGTACAGCTTGTCGAAATTGCCACCATCGTTGAAGTGCACTTTTTGCGCCTCAGCGAATGAGCCAAACACTTCGTTCACAGTGAACAACTGCAAGGGCTTGAAGGTCTTGCTGTATTTTTTCAAAATGGCAGGGTTGCTGGGGCGCAGTGCGTGCTTGGCTGCAATTTCTTGAGCTTCATCTGAATACAAATAATTCAAATATGCTTTGGCCAGATCACCAGTACCTTTTTTGGCCGCCGTGCGCTCTACAACGGCCACTGGATTTTCTGCAACGATGCTAATGGAGGGATGAACTGCGTCCACCTTCCCTGCTCCAAACTCGTTGTCAACAGATATCACTTCTGATTCAAACGTGACCAATACATCGCCAATGTTGCGTTGCAAGAAGATGGTGGTGGCGTCTCGCCCACCCTTGGCCAACACAGGCACATTTTTGTAAAGCTTGGCCACGAAGGCGGCGGCATCGGCTTCGCTACCGCCTTTTTTGCGCACATAACCCCAAGCAGCCAAGTAAGCCATCCGGCCGTTCCCACCTGTTTTAGGATTGACCACAATCACTTGAATACCCGGCTTGATCAGGTCGTCCCAGTCTTTGATGTTTTTCGGATTGCCGTTGCGCGTTAAAAACAGCATGGTGGAGCTGGTGGGTGATGCGTTGTGTGAAAAGCGTTTAGTCCAATCGGCTGCCACGATGCCTTTGCTGGCCAAAAAGTCGATATCGGTGGTGGTGTTCATGGTGACCACATCGGCATCGAGTCCGTCGTTGACTGCCCGCGCTTGCGCGCTGGAGCCGCCATGGGCTTGGTCAATCTTGACTTCTTTGCCAGTGGTCTTTTTGTAATTGGCAACGAAGGCGACGTTGTACTCTTTGTAAAACTCGCGAGCGACGTCGTAGGAGGCGTTTAGCAAGGTTTGGGCGGATACATTGAGGCCTGATACGGCCAATAAAGTGGCAGCGGCAATGGATTTGATCTTGTACATGGTGCATCTCAAAAGAGTAAGGATGCGATTGTGAAAGGACTCCTTCAAAACTCAAACGAATCATTTGTTGTTTGTTTATACAAAAAAGGCATATAAAACGTGCTTGCCGCGGCAGCATGTGGGCTTTTGGCTTGAGGCAACTTGAATGTTTGATCAGGCCACTAAAGCTACAGACTTCACTTGCGCCCAGACAGGCATGCCCACTTGAAGGCCAAGTTCTTCAACTGCACGCTTGGTGACACGGGCCAACACCTCTTCAGCACCGCACTTCAAAACCACCATCACTTGGGATGGATGCACATCGGGCGTGATACTTTGAATGCGGCCTTGCACTTGGTTTTGAATGCTGGTGTTTTGAGGCTCGGACGTGGCCAAACTGACGTCGCGCGCCAGGATGCGAAGGCGAACTGCTTTGCCGACGGGCAGGCCTGCATCGCGCATCCAAACGCAGCCACCTTCGAAATCAACCCGTGACAAATGCCACTGCACATCCACCGCACCAATGTGTCCGGTCATCAACGCGCCAGCATCCTCACCCACCACAACAGGCGTCACCACTTGCGTCAGCACAGCGCTCACAGGGCCTTGCGCTTTCACTTTCCCTTTGTCCAAAACCACCAGGTGATCTGCCAAACGTGTGAGTTCTTCTGCTGAATGTGTGACATACAGCATAGGCATCTTGAGTTCATCTCGCAGTCTGGCGAGCCAGGGAAAAATTTCTTGACGGCGGGCTGCATCCAAGGAGGCCAAGGGCTCGTCCATCAACAGCAATTGCGGCTGCATTGCAATGGCCCTTGCAATGGCGACACGTTGACGCTCACCGCCGGACAACTGGTCTGGCATGCGTTGCAACAATGCCTCGATACCCAATAATTCAATGGATGCTTGCAAAGACTGTGCAGTATTGAAATGCGTACTCCCTGATGGTTTCAATGCGCGCTTCAAACCAAAGTTCAAATTTTGTTGAACATCAAGGTGCGGTAGCAAACTGGACTCTTGAAATACATAACCCAAGGGTCTTTGCCACGTCGGTAAACAAGTTTTTTGCTGGGTGTCTTGCCAAATTTGCTGGCCCACTTGTATTCGGCCTTCTTGGTTGGCCTCTAAGCCGGCCACAACACGCAACAAACTCGTTTTGCCCGAGCCTGAGACACCAAAAATAGCGCTAATGCCCTGCCCTGGCAACTGAACATTCAGGTCCATTTGAAACGCTGCGCGGTTCAACTTAACTTGCAAGTGAATCATGTTCAAAGCACCTGACGTTGGCGACGGTTGAGCAATGCAAGTACCATGAGCACCACAAATGAGAAGGCCAGCATGCCAGCGGCCAAAAGATGGGCTTGCCCGTATTCCATGGCCTCCACATGGCCATAAATTTCTGTTGAAACCACACGCGTTTGACCAGGAATGTTGCCGCCAATCATGAGTACGACGCCAAACTCACCCACCGTGTGGGCAAAACTCAAGATGGCTGCAGTGATCATGCCGGGCTTTGCCAAAGGCAAAGCAACAGTGAAAAAAGCATCTAAGGGGCTGGCTCGCAAGGTTGCGGCCACCTCCATTGGACGAGGCCCCATGGCTTCAAATGCATGCTGCAAAGGCTGCACTGCAAAAGGCAGTGAAAAGAAAATAGAGCCAATCAAGAGGCCGGTGAAAGTAAATGACAAAACACCCCAGCCCATTGCTTGCGTAAACTGTCCCAACGGACCTTGTGGCCCCATGACAATGAGCAAATAAAAGCCCAAAACAGAAGGGGGTAAAACAAGTGGCAATGTCACCAGGGCGTGAATGGGTGCGCGCCATGCAGAATGAGTTTGCGACAGCCACCATGCTAGCGGCGTTGCCAAGATCAGCAGCAGAACAGTGGTCAGCGTAGCCAGTTCCAAAGTTAACTGAATGGCTTGCCAAGAATCGGGCGTTAAATTCATGCACCTAAGTTTACGACGAAGCAGGACAAAGCATTTGCGCCATTAATTTATCAATCTGTTGGATATAACCGACACCACAAACTCCTCAGGGCGCTATCTTTGCGCCTCATGAAAAAGATTTGGGACATTTCCCCACCCATCGACGCCAGCAGCCCTGTTTTTCCGGGCGACACGCCATTTCAGTTGGCTTGGACGGCGCAAATCTCAGCACAATGCCCTGTGAACGTCAGCGCCATCACGCTATCGCCGCATGTGGGATCCCATGCCGATGCACCCCTGCATTACGACCCTGCAGGTGCGGCCATTGGTGCGCTTGATTTACAAACTTTCATTGGACCGTGCCGCGTGATTCACGCCATTGGCAAAGGCCCCCTGGTGCGCTTGGCAGATTTAGCGCACCAACTTGAAAATTTACCTGAACGCATTTTGGTCAGGACCTACGCCAACTTTCCCGCACAAGAATTTGACAACAATCTCATTGCACTTGCGCCTGAAACGCTTCTGGCTTTGGCAGAACTCGGCGTTAAGTTGATCGGTATCGACAGCGCTAGCATCGACCCTGCAGACAGCAAATCTTTGGAAAGCCATCAACTCATACGGGAACGCAATATGCGCGTGCTGGAAAACCTGCAACTTGATCAGATCGACGAAGGCGACTACGAGTTGATTGCCCTGCCCCTCAAACTCATGAGCGCTGACGCCAGCCCAGTGCGAGCCATTCTGAGAGAACTTTGATGCACCTTGTGAACACCGCAGCCTTAACCAACACGCATGCCAACACACTTTCTGAATGTGAGGCGCTAGATCGACACGATGATCTTCGATCATTGCGTGAGTTGTTTCAACTGCCAGAAGGCGTGATCTACTTGGACGGCAACTCACTTGGTGTTCTACCCAAAGCCACACCTGCGCGAGTGGCCAATGCAGTTGCCAACGAGTGGGGGCAAGACCTGATTAAAAGCTGGAATACGGCAGATTGGTTTCAGTTGCCACAACAAGTGGGCAACAAAATTGCAAGACTGATTGGGGCCCAAGGCGGTGAAGTGATTGCGGCTGACAGCACCTCCATCAATTTGTTCAAAGTGTTGAGTGCTGCACTGTCGATTGCGCAAGCAGATCATCCTGAGAAAAAAATCATACTCAGTGAGCAGACCAACTTTCCAACCGATCTCTACATTGCAGAAGCATTGTGCAAGGAGCGTGGTTTGACTTTGAAATTGGTTGCTGCTGAAGAAATTCTAGGCAGCCTGAGCCAAGACATTGCTGTCTTGATGTTGACTCACGTCAATTACCGAACCGGTGCAATGCACAACATGAAAGTCATGACGGCAGCCGCTCACGCGGTGGGTGCATTGACAGTTTGGGATTTGGCACACAGTGCAGGCGCAGTTCCGGTTGATTTAAATGGCGCAAACGCTGACTTTTCGGTTGGTTGCGGCTACAAATACCTCAATGGAGGACCTGGCGCGCCAGCTTTTGTCTGGGTCAACCCCAAGCACACCGATCGCTTCTGGCAACCCCTTAGCGGGTGGTGGGGGCACGCCGCACCTTTTGAATTCACACCAAATTACAAGCCAGCTTCTGGTATTGCCCGCTACCAATGCGGTACGCAGCCCATTTTGAGTTTGACGGCTCTAGACACAGGCTTGGATGCTTTTTTAGAAGCTGAAAAACTGGGTGGCATGCAGGCACTCAGACAAAAGTCACTTGCCCTAACGGGCCTGATGATGCATTTGGTGAACACCCAATTAAGCGCTTATGGATTTGGTATCGCTACGCCAGAACAAACAGAGCTTCGTGGCTCGCAAGTTAGTTTGACACGCTCAGAAGGCGCCTATGCCATTGTGCAAGCTCTCATTGCCCGCGGCGTGATTGGCGACTACCGAGCTGGAGACGGCCAACAGCTGCCTGATATTTTGCGATTTGGACTCACCCCTTTGTATGTGAGATATACCGACGTATGGCATGCCATACGTCACTTGAAAGAGGTCATGGACTCGGGGGAATGGCAAAAAGCTCGCTTCTCACAAAAAAAAGCCGTGACCTAAACTGAGAAGGAATTTGGATGTCTGGATGTCCCTTCAACCAAAGCGCAAACGTGCCGCTATCAGAGCCCCATGCAAATGGATCTGGCGCTAGAGGTAGCGCGCAAATTGTGCATGACGAAACAGCACAATTGGATTTCAGTCAGTCCATGAGCTACGGCGACTACCTGCAACTCGATGCTATCTTGAATGCACAAAAGACATTGTCACCCGACCACAATGAAATGCTCTTCATCATTCAGCATCAAACCAGCGAGTTGTGGATGAAGCTCATGCGCCATGAATTGAAGGCCGCCATGGCGCACATGAATGCGGATGAACTGCCAGACGCCTTCAAAATGTTGGCACGTGTGTCCCAAATCATGGCGCAATTGGTGCATGCATGGGATGTGTTGGCCACCATGACGCCGCCTGAATACAGTGCCATACGCCCTTATTTGGCCCAATCCAGCGGATTTCAAAGTTGGCAATACCGGTGTATTGAGTTTGCCATGGGCAATAAAAATCCAGCCATGCTCATGCCGCACTCACACCGACCCGATTTGCATGCCATCGTAGAAACTAGCTACACAGCACCCTCTCTCTATGACAGTAGTCTTCAACTGCTGGCTCGCCGGGGTCTGCCTGTTCCCGAAAAATACTTAAACAGAGACTGGCGGCTGCCCTACGTAGCCAGTGCACAAGTAGAAGAGGCTTGGCTAATTGTTTACAGACATCACAAGGACTACTGGGACCTGTACCAATTGGGTGAAGAGCTAGCAGATTTGGAAGATGCCTTTCGACTTTGGCGCTTCAGGCACCTCACCACTGTAGAGCGCATCATCGGTTTCAAGCGCGGTACTGGCGGTACGGGCGGCGTCAGTTACCTCCGCAAGATGCTTGATGTGGTTTTATTCCCTGAAATTTGGTCTCTCAGAACAAGCTTATAAGGGTCGGTTGTGCTGAATTCATGATGTAATTCGAAAACTTTTTGCTAGCCGGAGTTCTCATGTTGCGTTCCCTTTGTTTGGACAGATTTTCGATTGCCTTTTCTGTCATCTTGATTTTCAGCCTTGGCATGCTGACAGGATGCCAAAAGCCAGCAACAGAGGCTGAAAAAACCGCTGAATCTGTTGAGCTGATTCTTGGCAACGAAGACATCTTGCAAATAGGGACATCAGAGCATGGCACAGGCCCCGTTATCTCAGGCTCTTTGCAGCCAGAAATTCGCGCAGACTTAAGAGCTGAGGTCAGCGCTGTTGTCCTCAAAGTACACAAAGAAAATGGTGAGATGGTTCGCAAAGGCGATTTATTGGTCACCTTGGACAACGCCGTGCTTCGCGACAACCTCAGCTCGGCTGAGGAGTCTCTTCGCGCAGCAGCTCAATCACTTGATGGCGCTGAACGGCAATTCCAGCGAATCAAATCGCTTCAAGCCCAAGGCATGGTGTCCACGCAAGGGCTTGAAGAGTCAGAAATCAAGCGCAATGCCGCACAAAGCGAATTTGTAGCTGTGAAAGCCCGTGTGGCAGCGGCCAAACAGCAACTTGACCGCACTGAAGTACGTGCGCCTTTTCAAGGCGTGGTAAGTGCTCGCAAAGCATCCGCAGGCGACACCGCACAAATTGGCAAAGAACTGATTCAAGTGATTGATCCCAGTAGCATGCGATTTGAAGGCCAAGTCTCTGCCGATCAAATGGGGGTGGTGAAGATAGGACAGCGCGTTAATTTTCGTATCAATGGTGTGGCCCAAACTGGTGATCAGTTGGGCAGTCAAGGCATCGTCAAACGCATTGATGGTGCTGCCAACCCAGTGACTCGGCAAGTGTCTGTCATTGTGGCCATCAACGCCAAGGATCGGCCTCCTGTGGCGGGCCTGTTTGCAGAAGGGGTCATTGAAACACTCACCAAACCTGCAGTCATGATCTCTGAAAGTAGCTTGCGCCGCGAAGGTGACAAAGTTTTTGTATGGGTGCTAGATAGCAACAAAATAGTCAAGCGTGGCATTCAATTGGGCGACCGCGATACACGCTTGGGCGCATGGGTGGTCAAAGGGGGACTGACTGCAGGTGAAAAAGTTTTGCGCAGTGCCAGCAGTTCTTTGAAAGACGGACAGCAATTTACACTGCGGGTAGACACATCGACCAAGGTGGGTCAATAAACCATGTTCTTGTCCAATTTCAGCGTTAAGAAACCGGTTGTCACCATCGTTATTTTACTGATGCTAATGGCCGTAGGGCTATTGGCATTGAAGAAGCTCAAAGTTAATCAAATTCCAGATGTCGACATGCCTTTGTTGGTTGTTGACATCAACTATCCGGGCGCCTCCCCCGATACCGTAGAGCGTGAAGTTCTGAATCGTGTTGAAAAGGCCCTTCAGTCGGTCAATGGCATCGAAGATTTGCGCGGTACAGCCAACGAAGGCTTTGCCAGCATCTTGGTGTTCTTTGAATTTAAAAAGAACATGGTTGAGGCCACAGACGAAGTTAGAAATGCCATTGGCCGAGTGCGCTACAAATTACCCAATGAAATTCGCGAGCCAGTCATTTTGCGCATCGACCCTTCGGCGCAACCCATCATGCAGCTTGCACTTTCGTCACGCAGTCAAAGTCATGCCGAAATTTCGCGCATTGCTGAAGACCAAATTGCAGATAAATTAAGAGGTGTGCAAGGGGTTGCTCAGGTCAATGTCAATGGCGCGCTAAAACGCGAACTTAGCGTTTTGTTGCATGCGCAAAAACTGCGTGAAGTCAATCTATCGGTTACAGAAGTGGTGAATGCGCTTCGCACACAAAATGCCGCAGCGCCTGTAGGCAAGATCCGTGGTGAGTTAGAAGATCAAAGTATTCGATTGCTCGGGCGAATTGAATCGCCAGCCGAATTCAATCAGATTGTGATTAAGCGAAACGGCAATGACCTCATACGTCTTGGTCAAGTGGCTACTGTTTCAGACGGCTTTGCCGATCTTTCTTCCCTGAGTGTCAGAAGTGGCAAACCCAATGTGGGCTTGGCCATTACCCGTTCACGCGATGCATCAACGGTTAGCGTGGCCAACAACATTCGCGACATCGTGGCAGAAATTAATAAAACATTGCCAGAAGGCACCCAAATTGAGATCACACAAGATGGTGGCGTAGAAGCTCAAAACAGCTTGAACAATGTGGTTCATGCACTTGTGTTTGGTGCAGGACTCACCATCTTTGTGGTTTATGTGTTCTTAAATTCATGGCGCTCTACCCTGATCACAGCGCTTTCATTGCCGACATCTGTCATTGCTTCATTCATTGCAGTATGGTTGTGCGGATTCACACTCAACTTCATGAGTCTGCTGGGCCTTTCCTTGGCCATTGGTGTGCTCATTGACGATGCCATTGTGGTTCGAGAAAATATTGTTCGACACATGGAGCGAGGCTCAGACAGGCGCACAGCTGCTTTAAATGGCACATCTGAAATTGGTTTGGCTGTGGCTGGCACCACCTTCTCTATCGTGGCAGTGTTTATTCCGGTGGGGTTCATGCCTGGCGTATCGGGCGAGTGGTTTCGACCATTTGGCCTGACGGTGGTTGCCTCGGTGTTGGTCAGCTTGTTAATTTCATTCACGCTTGACCCGATGCTGTCTGCCTACTGGGGCGACCCACCCGATCATCACCTCCAACCCAAAAAAGGGATTAGCCTCAAGCTCAAACAATTCAACGACTGGTTCGACCATCAAGCTGATCGTTACGGCAACGTGATTGCTTGGGCGCTTCACCACAGACGTTGGATGATTACATTTGCCATTGTCAGTTTTTTTGCTGCTATCTTTTTGCAAGTGAAGTTTGGTGGCTCTAGTTTCTTACCCAAGGCAGATGGCAAAACTTTGGCCATTGATGTGCGCTCCCCAGCAAGCAGCAATTTGGAATATTCCCGAATAAAGCTCGAAGCAGCGGCAGTCATGGCGCGCACTTTGCCTGAGACCAAAGCCACGAACAGTTATGTCAACCCCACTGGAGGTCGCATTTATGTTGACATTGGCGAGAGCACACAACGCAAACGCTCTGCTCAAGATATCGCCATTGAATTGCGCAAACGTACATCTCAATTGGTGGGTGCCGAATACACGGTTTTAGACGACTTATCGAATGGCGCATCAAAGCCTGTCCAAATTCGATTCAGTGGCACCGATTCACGCAAATTGTTGGCCATCACCAGCGATTTCATGACGCAGTTAAGTCAAGTTCCGGGTGCAGTAGATGTTGGCTTGTCTCAACAAGATCCACAAAACGAATTGCAAATCGAATTGGACCGCGGTCTGGCCAATTCACTGGGTATCTCTGTCACTGACACTGCCAATGCATTGCGTGTGGCATTTGCTGGCATTGAAGTCGGCGACTGGGTAGACCCCACTGGTGAGTCGCGCGATGTCGCCATTCGATTGGCGCCTGAAGACCGAATGAGTGCTTCGCACATTGAACGCCTGCCCATTACAGTGAGCGGCATGAATACCGTGGTACCTTTGTCGCAAATTGCCAAAGTTTCTATGGGCAAAGCGCCCTCCAAAATCGAACACTCTGACGGCAAAAGAACCATTGGCGTTTCAGCCAACGTACAAGGTCGATCTTCAGGTGAAGTGACTGCAGACGCTGTGAAGTTGGCCAAAAGCATCAACTTTCCAGAAGGCTATGGCATTGAATTGGATGGGGCATCCAAAGACCAAAAGGAAGTTTTCACTGAAATGGGGATTGCGCTAGTCTCAGGCATTGGTCTCATGTACTTCATTTTGGTCATGCAATTTAGCTCCTTCACTGCGCCCTTGGCCGTGATGTTCTCGTTGCCCTTGTCACTCATTGGCGTGGTCATTGCCTTGCTGTTAACGGGCAGCACCTTGAACCTGATGAGCCTCATTGGCGTGATCATGCTAATGGGCTTGGTGGCCAAAAATGCCATTCTCTTATTGGACGCGGCCCGCAGCTTAGAAGAGCAAGGGGTCGACCGAGAAGAGGCTTTGATGACTGCGGGTCGCAAACGCTTGCGTCCCATCATCATGACCACCTTCGCCTTGATTGCTGGCATGTTGCCTGTCGCCATTGGTGTGGGCGAAGGCGGTGAGTTTTACAGACCCATGGCTGTGGCCATCATTGGTGGCACCATCACCTCTACTATTCTCACCCTCTTGGTGATTCCTAGTTTTTACGACAGCATTGAATTGTCGAGAGAAGTATGGGGTCGTCGATTTCAAGCGCTTGGCAAACGCTTCGGCAAACATGCCTGAGCGATAATCAATCATTGCATGAACGTCCTGAATGGGCGCTAACCCCTTTAGGATCTTCAGATGAAAAAAAACTTCCCACTGCTCATTGAAGGCAAAAACTCCGACCGTGTGTTGGAAGCCGTCAAACACGAAATTCGAAAATACTTCAAACGCGAACGCAATCGCGCCTTACCCAAAGATGTAGATTTTTGGGACTTTGATTGCAAAGTGGGCCTCACAGCAGAATCGGCAGAGGTGGTCAAAGTGAGTGCCGTCGTTGAAGGCCTAGACGCACTTGCCAAACAAGGCGCTGCTTCTGCCTATGTTGAGATTTTGAGCAAGCATGGCGTGCGAGTCATTCGCCCAGAAAACGACCCTGTGATCATTGAGCGGGTTGACGACGCTGGTTTTGCCAGCCGATAAACAGGCCAGCGCCTATCACGACGGCGCAACCCAATAGCATGGGCGCATCTAACTGCTCATCAAAGGCAACAACGCCAATGGAAATGCCAAACAGTAGCCGCGTGTATCGGTAAGGCGTCACTGCTGCAATAGAGCCTGTGCGCATGGCTGTCATGAGGGCGGTGTAAGCAAACACACCCGCTGTCAGGGCAAGAACAAGCATCAAGACCTGCATCGTTTGCAGTGCGACAAAGCCCTTGCCGTCCCACAGTGCAAAGCATGCGCCTGCTATCACCGTAGTGGTAAAGCCATAAAAACCAAGCACTTCTTTGGTTAAAACAGGCGGTGCGGCGCGTGTGAACAAATCACGACCCACAAAGCCTAAGGTTCCTATCAGTGCCAGTAACGACAGTGCAGAAAAATCGTCTGCAGAAGGACGCAGAATAATGAGCACGCCCAACAGGCCCACCCATATTGCCAACCAAGTTTTGGCATCTACTTTTTCATTCAGAAAAATGCGGGCTCCCAGAGCGACAAACAAAGGTGCGGCCTGCAAGATGGCAGTCGCGGAAGACATGGGCGTGAGTGCAATGGCCAAGATGTAAAACAAGCGGCCAAAGAACTCAAAAACGGCTCTGAACAACATGCTCCGTGTGAACACTTGAGGTTGAAAAAGATGAGCCTTGGCACGCCTTGCCAGGATCGCGAAGACACACAAACCGCCCAGCCCAAACATCATCAAAACTTGCCCTACGGGGACCTGCTTGGTCACTATTTTGAGAAATGCATCTTCAATGGCAAAAGCAGCCATTGATGCAATCATCCAGGCAATTCCCATTAAATTTTCGTGACGCCTAGATTCTGTAATTAGCATGCGGCTCAATTTCTATGTCATAAGATCGATGGGCTCAATTTTCAATGTGAAAGTGACTCATTGGGGACCTAGCACCCATGTGTTCAGATCATGGTATGAATTGGCCATGAAATTGCCATCTTGAGCTACCTGATAGCAAGGTAAAAGGTGCTATTTGGCTTGTCAAAATTCAGTGCAAATTTCGTTTGCCCGACTCATTGCTAAGAGCATCCAGCACAAACATAGGAATGTCGACATCAAACTTCTCGCCATCTTCGGCCACACAAAAATAGCTGC
>CAJCDH010000172.1 GCA_903961095.1 uncultured Burkholderiales bacterium
AAATGGCTTTAATTAAAAGATTCATTGGGGTTTACCCAAACTATAGTTTGGGCTGGTCGCACAAGTCGTTGAGTCAGATTTGATTACAGCGGGGCTACCGTGCTTTTGAATTGATCTTGTTTTGTAGTGTCGTGTTACACGCCAGTTGGTATTAGAGGGTAGCAAAGATCAGCCAAGCAGAGGTCTTAATTCAACCTTGCGATGACAAGCCTTTGACCCTTCAAGAGCTAGTCTTTTTGCTGTTTCATGGTCGTTCGATTGGATTAGCCAAAATCCACTGTAATTTTCTTTGGTATCGAAAAGAGGTTTCCCTGTTGCAAAGTTGGTGTCGTTTCTGTTGTCGATCACGCTGGCATGGACTGGGGCTGCTAAACCACCAGCAAAAATCCAATGTCCTTTGGCTCTCAAAGAATCATTGAAGGCATCGATAGCAAGCATTTCTGCTGGGGTGCCCGATTCAGACAAATCGTCTATGACGAAGATGATAAATTTTTTCAACATGGCGTTTCTATTTAGAGATAATTAGTTTCAGCGGGTCTACCGTGCTTTCGGTTTCTATTGGTCTGCAAGTGTCGTTTGATACGACGGTTGGTGTGCGGCTTTTCATTTAACAAAGTACGTCATGATTTGACCCAAGCCCTTGCACTCAATGATTTGGTTCTCTTGAACATCAAAGTGTCCTTTAATCTGATCATATGTACTAGGAGAGACTTGCACTTTGCCTGGCAAGCAAGTTGACTCCATACGGCTTGCTGTGTTTACCGTGTTGCCCCAAAGGTCGTAAGAGAACTTGCTGTGTCCAATTACGCCTGCTACGACAGGACCAGAGTTGATACCAATGCGCATACCAAGTTCCATGCCATGCTCTTTATTAAAAGCATCCAAGTCCTCATACATCCCAAGCGCCATCTTGGTGACTTGGATAGCATGTGACTCGTCTTGAGTAGGCAAGCCACCAGCGACCATGTAGGCATCCCCGATTGTTTTGATTTTTTCTAGTCCGAGCGACGTTGCTCTGGTATCAAATCGCTTGAACAAGTCATTGAGCAAAAAGACCAGCTCCTCGGCAGTTTTGCTAGAAGACATCTTGGTGAAGCCAACCAAGTCACTGAACAAGATGGTTGCATTTTGATAGCTGTCAGATATGCCTTCATCGCCAGCTTTCAATCGAGTGGCAATGGATTGGGGCAAGATGTTGAGCATCAGGCGCTCGGACTTTTGAGCTTCTAGCTTCAAATCTTGTGTACGCTCGGCGACGGTTTCTTCTAAGACTCTATTTTGGTTTTCGACGAAAACCCTGTGTGCTTCAGTTTTCAAATTCAGTTGGTCTTGCATATATCGAATGCGAGTGACGATGCTGCAAGCCATGATCAGGGCTTGCACTGAAGAGCATAGATAAGGAAGCAGTTCTGGATAAAGAAAGCTGAGACCTCGAGGTAAAGCGTTCACAACTTCTTCAGAATATAAAGCAGGAATTACATATGCGCTGGCATGTACAAGGGCAGCTATAAATAATGGAAAAGCCAATTTAAAACCACGACTCATTAATATTAAACTCGTAATAATAAAAGTAATGTGCATAATCAAATTTGGCGCTGTAGAAATATACCAAATATATTCGGCTATGTATTTAATGAACTCGTAATTATTTAAATCAATTACAAAAATTGTTGCATCTAAGAACACCGAGTAAATTATTAATCCCACTAATATTTTATATATCGTTGGAAAATTATTTATGATGTTTAATGAGATTATTCCAAATATCAAAAATAAGTAGCTTGATAGAAGTCCCAAGTTATATTGCAAAAAACTAACAAATAAATCACTTGAATTAATATCTTTGTCATTTATAAAGAATTCACTTAATTTATCTCCTCCATAAAGTTGTGTAATTAAAATTCCTATAACAGCAAGCAATAACCACAAAGCGTAAACAAAGCTTGCTGAGTCTTTGTTTATATATGCATAATAAAATGTAAACACTGAAAGAGCTATAAATAATCCCAGCAAAACACCTTGAAAATAAACATTGAATCGTGACCATTCCAGAAACTTAACATGATCCCAATACGCAATCGGGAAATCATTTTTACGAATAGTGTAATCAATGTGTTTGGAAATTATAGTGGTTTGCCTGCCCTTGCTTATTTGAGTCAAAGTGAATCTACTCACTGAACTTATCTCATGATCAATCTCAGGATTGATGTCAGCAAAATCATTGTATTTTCTATTTGGTTGTATTTTGACCGGGGTTATTTTCCCGTCTTGCTCAACTATGTAGACAGAGGAATCTTTGTCTAACGCACCAAGCCGCATCAGATAATCGTGATTCAGATCATTTCTGAAAGTAGCAAGTACCCAATAGGTGCCTGATTTATTTTCATTTTTTGAATTTAAAAGTTCAGAGACTGGTTTGAATTCTTCTAATCTTTTGATGACTTGATCAATCGTCGCATTCTCGGAATCATCGCGCCAAATAAGCCCTTTATTAGTTTTGATGGGACTTGATTCATTCAATACGATGATATTTTTATTTGAAGGGGCTTCTGCATTGACCAGCGGGGTTAACAGCCACAGTAATGTTAAAAATAATAATTTCATCGTAGATTCCTTAGTCTGGTTCAAATGAACTGAAAAATTACTTTATTGAGTTAGCATGATCTCCCCAATTGCTGTAAAAGCTCGTCTTGAACCGCTTTCATTAGATGTGGTGAGAGGGAAGTTTAAAGATCAGGCGTATAGCGTTTCAGCATTTCTTCACGGGATTCCACTGGACCCTTACTCTTAGTTTGATCGCCGCTGCTAATCACTAAAAATGGCGACAAAGAGATGAACCTCTTTAGGTGCGAATCAATGTGCGTCAATTCTTTCAGAACGGCACGCTCACTTGGTGCTTTGTAAAGGGCACGCAATTGGTCTGTGGTTTGAATCTGCATAGATAAAATGAAGTATCCTGAATTTTGGCATAGACAACGTAAACTTAGATTATTAGTACTTTTGATTAAATTTTGGGCCTTTACCAGACCTTCCCAGACCTTGCCACAGAGTCTGACCATCAAAGTCTAATAATTGTCAGCATCGTGCCGTGCCTATGTCGTGTCCAAGTCGCCCCTTTGTCGTACACAATGAAACACCTTGCCATTAGAGTTCAAAGCACGGCAAAAGGAGTGATCAATGCTAGTTCAAAAACTAAGACTACAGCGTGGATGGTCTCAACAGCAGTTGGCTGAACTGAGTGGATTGAATGTCCGCACCATACAGCGTATTGAAAAAGGGCAAGAGCCAAGTGTGGAATCTTTGAAATCTTTGGCTGCCGTGTTCAATGTGGAATTTTCAACACTCAAGGAGCAAGCTATGGACAAAGTCATCAGTGAAAGTCAAAGCGCAGAGGAGATTTTGGCTTTCAATCAAGTTAGAAAACTCAAAGGTTTCTACATTCACTTGGCGCAGTATGTGTTGGTCGTTGCGCTACTTGCGGTCATCAATGCGCTAACAACTCCTAACCACTGGTGGGTTCAATGGGTCGTTATGGGTTGGGGTGTTGGTGTGTTCTTTCATTGGCTTCAGATTTCCGAGCGGTTTAGCTTGTTTGGATCCAAGTGGGAGAAAGATCAAGTGGAAAAACGTTTGGGGCGAAAACTTTAAGATTGATGCTTAGATTCTCAGAACTTTTTAATGAAGTGTGGGACCTTGGATTAGTTTTGACTACCTTGGCTTGGGGCTGTGTATTCGAAGACCTGCGTATAGCTGCCATCTTCGTTGTTACGAAATTCACCTTTAACCATTCCGGCATTAACGAGAACTCGATGCGAAGCAATATTCTCTGGCGCGGTAGTTGCGATCATGAAGGGAATGCTGTGTCTCGTGACGCCGTAGCCGATGAGACCGACCAAAGCCTCACTTGCAATACCTTGCCCCCAAAATCGCCGTAGGTAGGCATATTTGCATTCAGCTTCTTCTTGCCCGCCTGGATGCACAATACCGCAGAACCCAATCACACCTGATTCATACTTCAACTCCACAGCGAACATGCCATAACCATAGATCGTGTAGTTTCGGTTCGTGACATTAAGCCACTCTGCACACGCCGTCTCGTTGAGGGGTTTGCCGTCACCTACCCATTTCATCGCATCTTCATCGCCGTAAACCGCCATAAGGTAAGGCAAGTCAGAATCGCGCCAGCGCCTTACCAAAAGGCGCTTGGTTTCAAATACGAGATCGATCAAAGTAATGAACTCCCTTAGCAGAAATTCAATTAAATATATCGATTAATCGACAGCAGAAATACCTACCTCAGACCAGCACGCCAAGCGCGAAGGAAATCCTGCACTTCCTCATTGGGGCGATGCGGCTCTTTCCAATACTCACTGCAGTCGGACTTGCGCCCAAGCAATTTCATATTAACTAACTCACGACGCAACGTCGCTTGGTCGCCAAACGTGTGAAAACCATTGGCGATGGCGTTAACTTCCTTCTCGGTGTATTTTCGATTCGCTGCGAACTTGGTCCACAAAGCCCACATGGTCATTTGCTGAACCGATAGCTTGTTGGGAAGCCGAACCAGCCGACCGGCGTCATCAAACTGGATAAGTGCCTTGCGAACAGTAGCCGACATCAACGCCAGATTCACAGCATTTACAGCTTCTTTGTTTTCGGAAGTAATCCTTGTTGGCTGTACTTTGTCTGAAGGTGGCGCAGCTTGGACGACCTTCTTGAGTGTTGCGAAGTTGCGCATGCCAGCTGCTCTAGCAAGTAAATTCAGGAGTTCGACGTGCGATGGTGGTGCTTTCCCCTCGGCGTGGCGTTCGTCAAGGAAACTCTTGAGTGTTTTGGTGAAGGCCGAAACATCAGGCGTAGAAAAAGGAACAAGCAGTCGTGTCATTTATATTCCTCGTGCGCCTTGGGCTCGAATACGAGTGCTGGGGTTGCCGCTTGCAGCGTAGGCACACAGAACATATCAAGTGCTTGCTTAATTGATAGCAGGTTTAGCGTGAGCAAGAGGCTCCGGCAACGCCTGGGTGAACTGTTGACCCTGTACGAATTGTAGCGATCTAAAACTGCTGTGTCTTACCCATATGCGGATGTTGTCGGCGCTCCGCTTCCTTCAATCACCAGCAGAACCTCCGCCATCGCTACTACCCGCATCAGAACTATCAGATGAGTCATTGGGATTAAGTGCTTGATTGGCACTTGGAAATATTAGCGCTGACGTTACAAAGTCATCACTTGATCGCTTTTTTTCTTCATCGGAAGGTGCTACTGTTTCGTTGGGCTTTGAATTGAAAATTTTTGAAATCCAATCGAACATAGAAATTTTCCTTTTACTTTTTACTTTGGTTGAATGGATCGCTCAACTTTTTTAGTTGATTGTTATCAGATTCTAAAAACTTTTGAACAAAGTTTGGGGTGTAGAAAGATGCCACCCATTTTTTCTCTGCGTACAAATCGTTGAGTCAGGTTCGGCTTCTGCGGGTCTACCGTGCTTTTGGGGTGAACTGGTCATCAAGTGTCTTTTTACACGACAGTTGGAGGTGTTGTCTATCAATTTGTCAAGAGAAATAGAGTTGAGATGAGCCATGGTATCCGGCGAGGGGCATATTGACTGACCCTCTGGTTATTGTTGAGAACTTGAATCAAAATCCTACAAACTTCAACGGAGTGAGTATGATTCTCCCGCAAGCCATTCAACCTGTAGTCACCCATCTCAGCCATCAAGATCGACTCTTGGCTTTCTATAAATGGGTTGGAATGCCTTTAAAACCCAAGGCAACGGTATTGCTGGTGCATGGTTTGGGTGAGCATATGGGGCGATACACACATGTTGCAAATTATTTACAAGCAGCTGGCTACGCAGTGTTTGGCTATGACAACCATGGTCATGGCATGTCGTCTGGAGTGAAAGGCAGCCTGATTGCAGACAACCAATTGGTCGACGACCTTCGCTTTGTCATTGAATATGTTCGGCGTCAGAACCCAGGTCCACTGGTTTTGGTAGGACATAGCATGGGGGGATTGATTGCGGCTGAAACTGCATTTCAAAATAAACAAGGTATTGATTTGTTGGTCATGACCTCGCCCGCCTTGGGCGCTGATACGAATTCTGTACAAAAATTACTACTCTTTTTGTTGCCTGCGTTGCTTCCCAACGTGCGTGTAGACAATGGTGTGAAAAGTCAATGGCTTGCCCGAGACGAAAGGGTGGTCAAAGAATATAAAAATGATCATTTGGTGCACCGAAAAATATCCGCTCGCTTGGCTTCTTGGATACTTAGAACTGGCGAGAAAGTAGTGAGGGAAGCTGAGTCTTGGCAAGTTCCTACCTTGCTTTTGTATTCGGGCAACGACAAATTGGTTCGTTCAAAATCGAGTGATTTATTTTCCGAGCAAGCACCTTCTCATCTGGTGGAGGCGCATTGTTTTAAAGAGATGTACCACGAAATTTTGAACGATCCCGATAAGGAAAAGGTATTCACAATTTTGAATCAGTGGTTGTCTGCGAACTTGAAATAAATGCAAACTTTAGGCTTGCCCTTCAAAACGACAACCTGTGCACACAAATCATTGCGTCAGGTTCGGCTTCAGTGCTAGATCAGTGCGATCGGCTTGTTTTGGTTATTAATGAAATCACGTAGGTGTGGTCAATTTGACGTCGGCGGCAACAGGCACGCCTCACCCGCGCCGAGGATGGGGTCAATAAAAAGGTGATTGCCGATAAGGGAATCAAGATTGATTAGCCGTCTCAGCGTCCAGCGCCAAACTATTTTAAAAACCCCAGCAGAGGCCCTGGGCCCATCACTCGGCCTTGATGCCTGCGTCCCTGATGATTTTCTTGACCGCTGCGTTGCCATCAGCAGTCATCTTTGCCAGCTGTGCTGGCGTGGTTGGCGCCGGCTCCAGACCCAGTGAAAGTAGTTTTTCCCTAACAGCCGGATCTTCCAGCGCTTTGCGTGCCTCTGCATTCAATCGATTGACAATTATTGCCGGCGTTCCCTTAGGAGCATACATCGCCACCCAGGTCGCAAAATTGAAACCAGCAACACCACCTTCAGCAAAAGTCGGCACTTCGGGCAAAAGCGGCGAGCGCTTTTCTGCTGGCACACCCAAAGCAATGAGTTTGCCTTGCTTGATAAAAGGCAAGGCGACCGAAGTTGCAGAGAACATGACGGGTACCTGTCCCGATACCACATCGATCAGGCTTTGCGATGCGCCCTTGTAGGGAATATGCTTCATCGTGACACGCTGCGGTCGCGTGAGCATTTCCATCGCGATATGGTGAGGGCTTCCCGTGCCGGCCGACGCATAGTCGAGCATACCCGGCTTGGCGCGCGCCAAGGCCATCAGGTCAGCGATAGACTTGGCCCCCAGAGCAGGGTTGGCCACCAAGACCCAGCTTACATTGGCAACCAATGAGATTGGCTCGAAGCCGCCAACCGAGTCAAAGTTCGCTTTCTCCACGAGGTTTGCGGCGAAATTGAGCACGCTGTCGCTGATGCCGCCAATGAAGTAGCCATCCGGTGCTGCGCGAGATACGCGCTCAGCACCCAGCAGTCCCGATACGCCAGCCTGATTCTCAACCACGATCGCCTGCTTCATGTTTTCTGCCATCTTCTGAGCCACCACACGCAGCACGGTGTCGCCGGCGCTGCCGGCTTGAAGTGGAACGAGCAAGGTAATGGTTTTGTCAGGGTAGGTTTGGGCCCAAGCTGGATTCGAGTTCAGCATGCCAAGGCTCAAGAGAATGGCTATTCCGCCAAGGATGAATTGACGCCCAAAAAATTTAGTTTTGATCATGTGATTTGCCTCTGTTTCATTTTGTCCCTGGGTAAATCCGTTTTATTCTTGGCGCGTGCCAGGCCGTACTCAATCTTTAATAGGAGTCACCGGCGGCCAGATGCGCTCACCCACCACAGGCGAGCCGGGCGTGTGCAGAGTGGATCGCACTACTTTGCCAACCCAGGCCTTGGGGTCGACGATACGTGACTCGTGCGGCTCTTCAAAATGGAGCGTACGGGACTCCAGAGAATCGAATTCATACAGGACCCCATGCTTTGCCCAACCCAACATCGAAACGAATTTGCGGGTGAGCACACTCCCCGGCATGCGACTCATCAAAGGAAAGCGCTCGTGTGCGTACCACATGTTCAAGCTCAACTCTTCCTCGAACGAGCGTATGCGATAGGTACCGAACTGAATTGCCGGCGACGGCGTAGAGCCAGGCAATCGACCTTCACTGGCTGGGCCATTGACACGGGCTTCCTCTGCAAAAATCACTTGGCGCAAGTTCATTCGCTTGGCCAACATGGGGGCAAAATTGAGGGGCATCGCCAGTTCGGTGAACACCGGCTTGAGAAAGGTATGGGTGGAAGCCGCACCGACAAGGATCACATACTGGCTTCCCGTCTCCACACCCTCGGAGTCGGGCGTATGTCCGGCAAAGTCATGGTACGAGGCAAGTGACGGCCCCGGACCCACATTGCGGTAATGCGCTGCCCAAGCGTAGCCAGGTTGCTGGGTCAGAAATGGCAGGTAATGCGCATGCAGCCAAGCTAGGCTTGCCTCGCGGTCTTCGTCAGGTAAATCGTACCAGGTGGCCCATATGGCTTCATTCATAGTTCATCACAACTTGTTGATTGCAAATTGAAGTCTGTGCTACAGAACTTCAAATTAATTGAACTTAATTAACATTAACGGATTAGCATTTCAACCGTATGAAGTCAATTATCGACCCTTGTACGAGTACTCAACCCACGTAGAAACCCGCAACGCTCCCGCAGTCAGGCCGTGCTTGGCCGATCCACTGCCAAAATGCGCCGTTCACAAGAGAAATTAGCGGTGCGCCAGGTCCCAATCTACTGGTGTGAGTGGCAATCTCTACATGAACTTCACTCAAGGTTTTGACCAATGCGCCACAAAACGCCAGAAGGATCGAAAAGACAGAAATCACGCATTTGCCAGACTTGAAGTTCTATGGGTGTAATTCGGACGCCATACTTTTCTACGACTCCACTGTTAAGAACTTGTCCCCACCAAGCGTCAACATCCTCAACTAGGATGTGCATCATAAAATTTTCAGCAAGGGCTTCTACACAATAGTCCTGAAGTAGGAAGCTGACGTTCTCAAAATGGAAGTAGGCAATACCATCATCGTCAGAACCCATCGTAAAACCTAAATCCTGATAGAACTGTTTGCTAAGTTCAAAGTTCTTGGATGGCACAAAGGCTTTGATTTCAGTAATTCGCAGGTTGGACAATTTAGATTCCCTTTTAAGTTGATTGCTTGAGATTGGTTTTGGCTCTCGTAGTCGGTTGAAATCTTTAACCGTTACTCACGCTAGGCTCAACATAGCAATTGCCAGCATCAATAACGAGAAACTGCGGCCAATGATTTTCACCCAGCGATTCCCGGCACGCTCAGTGGCTCGCCAAGGCAGCGCTCGGCTTACAAAACTTTTCCCATGCTCAAGCGCGGTTCAACTGAGTAGCCAATAGACTTGTAAAAAGCGGCAGTTGCTTCATTTGTATCAAGCAATTGGAGATTGACTTTCATACAACCCAAATCAGCAAGTGCTATTTCAGCGTGATGAACGAGTGAGCTGCCCAAGCCACTGAGTCGTTTGTTTGAATCTACTGCGACAGAATACAACCAACCACGGTGTCCATCGTAGCCCGCCATAATCGTTCCGACGATATCT
>CAJCDH010000173.1 GCA_903961095.1 uncultured Burkholderiales bacterium
GCCTTTCAAGCGCAATGGGGCCACCACTTGCGGCACTTGCGCGTCATAGCGATTGTTGCGAATGCCCATGGTCACTTTGTTTTCAAAGTCGATGCCTTCGACTTGCTCCAAGAAGCCGTGAACAAAGTGTTGGCGTGATTGCTCACCATCACCCACCACATCAAGGCCAGCATCTTCTTGCGCCTTGATCCAGAGCAAGGTGGCATCGGCTTTGGCTTGTTTTAGACTATCGCCCTCGGCCATCCATTTAGGCCAAAGCTTGTTGGTCTCAGCCAGCCATTCGGGTTTAGGCAGACTGCCTGCAATTGCGGTTTCAAACATATCACTTCTCCTGAAAATATTTAGGGTTTCAAATTAAATTCTTGCGCCAACAATTCGTATGAGCGAGCTTGAGCCTTGGCGTCATAGGTCCAAGTGATGATGACCAGTTCATCGAGTTCAAGCCGCGTTGCCACCGCTCTTAACTTGTCTGCCACTGTTTGGGCACTTCCAACAAATGCATTGGCCATCATGTCTTGAAGCGCCAGTTGCTCAGATTGAGAATACGTCCGATTGGCCTGGTCGGGGGGCAACATGGGGCCAATGCGACCTTGATTGCGGTCCATCTTCCAACGCGCTCGGCTTTTGAAAAGATGCCAAGCTTCTTCATCGGTATCTGCGGCCAAGGCCCAAACACAGAGGGTGGCATTGGGCCGATCTAAAGCTGCACTGGGTTTGAATGCTTCGCGGTAAATTTGCAGGGCCTGATCGGCGCCCTGCCCGTCGGTAATGAACCAAGCAAATGCATAGGGTAGGCCCAAATGAGCTGCCAATTGAGCGCCATAGTCAGAGCTACCCAAGATCCAAAGATCTGGCGATGTCGCTGACTGGGGGTATGCAAAAACACCGTGGCCAGGATGTCCTGGCGGCAATGGCTGACCTTTGACCCACGCTTGAAGTTCCATCACTTGCTGAGGGAAGTTTTCACTTGCGTACCGGTCGGGGTTTAACAACTGTGCAGTTTTGCCATCACTACCGGGTGCACGCCCCACGCCCAAGTCAATGCGGCCAGGCGCCAAGGCATCAAGAACCCTGAACTGCTCTGCCACCTTCAGTGCAGCATAGTGCGGCAACATGACACCCGCACTGCCAATGCGTATGGTGTGTGTTTGAGTGGCAATGGCCGCCATCAAAATTTCAGGTGCAGTACCCACAATGCTTGGATGTGCATGATGCTCGCTAACCCAAAAACGAGAATAGCCCAAAGCCTCAGCCAACTTTGAAAGCGCCAAGGTTTGACGAATAGACTCGTCTTGACCCCGACCCGACATGGCTACAGATTGGTCTAAGACAGAAAGCTTGAGACTCATGTTTGAATCTCAATCAATATCAACAAATTGTTCATCCAGCTTTTGCCATTTCTGCTTCTTGCAATGCTCGCCACATCACCTTACCACTGCCACTTTTAGGCAGCGCATCAATGAACTCAACCACCCGCGGAACTTTGTAGACCGACATGGTGTCTCTGCACCAATCGATGATGTCTTGTTCGCTCACTTGGCCTTTGTGCGTGCTGCGCAACACCACCACAGCCTTGACGGATTCGCCGCGGTACGCATCTTTGGTAGAAATGATGCAGGCCTCTTGAATGGCGGGATGTTTGAACATCAAAGCCTCTACTTCAGCAGGCCAAACTTTGAAGCCACTTGCGTTGATCATGCGTTTCAATCGATCGGTCATGAAGAAATAGCCTTCTTCATCGATGCGACCCATGTCA
>CAJCDH010000174.1 GCA_903961095.1 uncultured Burkholderiales bacterium
AGCGCTGTCTTTAAGAAGCCGCTCAAGGAGGTTATTCAATCTGTATTGCCAGCGTTGCTGGCCATCTTCATTGGCACAGTCATCATTTCTTGGTTTCCCTTTCTGGTCATGGGCTTACCGAAATTCATCTTTTCTTCAACTTGAATCTGAGTCAGGATTTTCAATATGTCATTAGATCAAAAAAGAGTCCCTTTTCACTTTTCGATGCCTTTGTTGATTTCCGTGTTGATCATTTGTTGGGCAACTCAATTAACTGGCTGTGCCCCCCTTGTATTAGGTGGTGCGGCTTTGGCTGGCAAAGTGGCTTTAGATCGTCGAACCGCAGGCATTCAACTCGAAGACGAAGCCATTGAATTTCGTTCAGAGTCTGGACTCCGAGGCCAACTTCCAAAAAGTGCTCATGTTCGTGTCAGTAGCTACAACCGAATGGTCCTGCTCAGTGGAGAAGTTTCCAGTGAAAACGAACGTAGCTTGGCTGAACGATTTGTGAAGAGTCAAGACAATGTCAAATCGGTCGTCAATGATTTGGCAGTCAGCCCTGAGAGTTCTTTGACTCAACGTGCAAAGGACAAAGTCATCACTGGTCAAGTACGCGCTCTCATCATTCAAGCCAAAGACATTCATTCATCAGCAGTACACATTGTGACCGAAAGAGGTATTGTCTATTTAATGGGCCGATTGACAGCAGCAGAGTCTCAACGTGTGACTGATTTGGTCAGCACCAGTCAGATATCAGGCATTCAAAAAGTTGTCAAAGTGTTTGAGACAATTTCTGAAGCCGACCTCCAAAGATTGGTGGCACCGTCTACGCGTTAGTCAAACGTCAAGCAAATGTTTGCCACGCCATTGAGTTCGGACAGCCGTCTATCGGCTACCCCAAAAAACTCATGCATTGACCAAGTCATTGGCCTTGATGGCAACTTTTTGATCTGAATTGGGGTCGAAGGTCAGGATTTCTAAACGGCCATCCTGATGCTCTACCAAAGTGCTCAAACTTTCTACCCAGTCGCCATCGTTGCAGTATAAAACACCGTCTATGTTGCGAATTTCTGCATGGTGGATATGCCCGCAAACAACCCCGTCATAACCCAATTTTTTGGCTTCGTTTGCAACAGCCACTTCAAAATCTGATATGAAATTGACAGCTTTTTTAACTTTGAACTTTAAGTAAGCAGAGAGCGACCAATACGGCAAACCGAGTCGCCCTCTCATGTAATTCAAGTGGCGATTTGCCTTCAGCGCCCAGTCATACAGGGTGTCTCCCAAATATGCAAGCCATTTTGCAAACTGTATCACTCCGTCAAAATAGTCGCCATGGATCACCCACAGTTTTTTGCCATCTGCCGTCACATGGACCGCATGCTCCAACACCTCTACGCCGCCAAATGAATGACCTAGAAAGTCTCTCGCAAATTCATCGTGATTGCCTGGTACGTAAACGACACGGCAGCCTTTGCGAGCCTTTCGGAGGAGTTTTTGAACGACATCGTTGTGAGCTTGTGGCCAAAACCACTTTCTCCTTAGTTGCCAACCATCAATAATGTCGCCCACGAGATACAAGGTATCGCAGGTGTGTGTTCTTAAAAACTCAAGCAATGCCTCAGCTTGACAACCGGGTGTTCCAAGATGCAAATCAGAAATAAAGATGGCACGGTAGTGTCTAGTTGTTTGGCTCTCGCCTGGCATAAATTCCTGAACATCTTTGAACATCATCATGCACCTACAAAATGCTTGCGATATCGAAGAGGGAGATCTTTGACTTGCATCATCATTGGTAAATCAGCTGTATTGAAATCTGGATCCCAGGCGGGTGCGCCTAAAATTTTGGCACCTAGTCTTAAATAACCCTTGATGAGCGCAGGCGGCTCAACCAACATATCTGAATCTAACTCCTCTATGGGAAGTGGCAAACGTGGGCGGGCATGAAACTCAATAGATGCCAAGTTTGTTTTGGAAAGTTGTTTCCACATACTTGCAGCAGCATCGCCACTGACAATGCCGTTGTGTAGCATAGGAATGCTTGCGCAGCCAATCATGGTGTCCAACTGATTGCGCGACATAAACTCGAACAATGCTCCCCAAAGTGCCAATATAACGCCACCATGGCGATGATCCGCATGCACGCAGCTTCTGCCTAACTCCACCATACGCTCGCGCATGAAGCGCAGGCGTGTCAGATCAAATTCAGTGTCTGTGTAGGTGCCACCGACCCGTTTAGCTTGAGCCGGTGTCAATACCCGGTAGGTGCCAATAACGGCTCTTGTATCGCCATCGCGAACCAACAGGTGTTCGCAATAATCGTCAAATAAATCAATATCGTGCTCGGCCAAGGTATTGGGCAACCTGGCGCCCATCTCATTTGCAAATACTTGAAAACGAAGTCTTTGGGCTTCTCTTACTTCGTCCTGATGTTGAGCCCAGCTAACTTCGATGGGAGACTTCGAAATTTTTGTGCTGCTGGCTGCATCTTGATTTTGAGGGCTTTGATGAAGTGACCCCCGTGGTAAAGCGATTTGCGAAATGGGAAATGTGGGGTTTGGCAGTTCTTTCATCATGGTCTCCAAGTTGTATTAACTTGGAAGTTGATGATGTCGTCAGTCGGTGTCGCTTACATTTCAAAAACATGAAATATTTGTGACAAGCACTTCTTCAAATATTGGAATGACAAACCCTCGAAAGGATGTACTTCTTAGATTTTCTAGAAAAAGTTACTTTGGGGGGCAAGCCAAACAACTGGCCTGCATCTGGCTTGAAATAACAGTCTTCTTCGATGCCCATCACAGCAGGCCAGTCTTGCAAAGCCATGCTCGCAGGCGCAGTGAAGCCTAGTCATCAGCAAATGGTCTCTTGAGGCTGTCACCAGTATTCATATTGAATGAAAATATGACTGTTAGCCTTCGACTTCTGATTTCTTCATGTTTATCTTATGTCAATCACTGTTCACCCATTTGATCACGCAGTCAAGCTTCGCCACCAAACTGATGGAATTTGGCAGGGCCACACAGACCCAGCCTATGGCAACATGGTGGGGCCTTTTGGTGGCGTGACATCAGCCGTTTTGCTCAACGCCATCCTCAAAGATAAGGCGCGCATTGGTGACCCCATTTCACTCACTGTCAACTTTGCCGGCCCAATCGAAGACGGGCCTTTTACAATCGAGGCCAAGGCTGTTCGAACCAATCGCTCAACGCAACATTGGTCTTTGAACTTGTTTCAACACAACGGCGAACTGGCCACCACTGCGAGCGCTGTATTCGCCATTCGCCGTCAATCCTGGGAGTCTACCGAGTTAGCCTTTCCAAAGCGTACGCCGGCGCTTGAATTGAAGCGCGCAGATACATCAAGAGCGCCCGAGTGGACTCGCAGATACGACATACGCCCCCACAAAGGTTTGATGATTGATGGGCAACTGCCAAAGCATGAACCCGACGCAGAGACAGAGTTTTGGGTTCAAGATGACCCGCCCAGGCCATTAGACTTTTTATCGCTGGCTTCAATTTGCGACTCTTTTGTGCCCAGAATTTTTGTAAGGCGTCAGGGCAGATTTCCAGCTGGCACCATTTCACTCACCACCCACTTTCATGCCAACTCAGAAATCTTGCTTGCACAAGGCGCAAAGCATGTGTTGGGTATGGCCCGTGCCTCTAGGTTTGGCATGGGCTATCACGATCAATCTGCTGAAATTTGGAGTGACCAACAACAACTTTTGGCAACCAGCCATCAGCTTGTCTATTACAAAGCCTGAATCTATTGAAAGAAACCGTGGCCTATGTGGCGAACAAAGCCAAAGAGCCATTGAGGGTCATTTTGGTAGGCTTTGCAGAAATTCACTCTGCAGCTGTTGCCATCTCGCAAATTAGCAATGCGCAAGACAACTTGTCATGGCTTTCACGCCCATGCTTTCAACCGTGTTTTCCATGTTTCAAGTGAAGCCAATCTCGTGTAGGCTCACTGACTTGTTTTAGGAGGTATTTTCATGTCAGACACACCCTACAGCCCACCCAAAATTTGGACTTGGACACAGCCAAGTGGTGGGCGTTTTGCCAATATCAATCGCCCGGTGGCTGGCGCCACCCATGAGAAAGAACTTCCACGCGGCAAGCATCCGCTTCAACTTTATTCCTTGGGCACACCCAATGGCATCAAAGTCACTGTCATGCTAGAGGAGTTGTTAGCCCTAGGACATCAGGGCGCCGAATATGACGCTTGGCTCATTCGCATCAATGAAGGCATGCAATTCAGCAGCGGCTTTGTCGATGTCAACCCCAACTCCAAAATTCCAGCCCTGCTTGACTACAGCACACCACAAGCGCAACGTGTTTTTGAGTCGGGCGCCATCCTTTTCTATTTGGCTGAGAAATTCAATGCCTTTTTACCAACTGACTTGGTCAAACGCACAGAGTGCATGTCTTGGCTGTTTTGGCAAATGGGCAGCGCGCCATACCTGGGGGGTGGCTTTGGTCACTTCTACGCTTATGCCCCCACCAAGATTGAATACGCCATTGATCGCTTTGCAATGGAAGTCAAGCGCGAACTTGATGTCCTAAACCAAAGACTTGCCAACAACCGATTTGTGGGCGGTGACGATTACACCATTGCCGACATGGCCATTTGGCCTTGGTATGGCAGTTTGGCCAAAGGCGAACGCTACGATTCAGGCGAATTTTTGCAGGTTCACGAATACACCCATGTGATTCGTTGGGCAGATGAAATTGAGGCACGCCCTGCCGTTAAGCGAGGCCGCATGGTGAACCGGGTGATGGGGCCATTGGAAATGCAGTTGCACGAGCGCCATGACGCAAGTGATTTTGAATTGCAGACACAAGACAAGCTTCAGAAAAAAGACTGAAGCAGAAAAAAGCGAAGCGCTTGTGACGCGCTTCGCTCCTCATTCATCTTCTGAGTAAATTTTTCCACCCAACTTCAAGGCCGAATATTCGCGCTTAGATCTCAGTACAGGGTAAAACATTTGGTGATACCAGTGTTCTTGTCCAAACAACTGATCGTCTTTCAAGCCCACCTGCTTGGGATACTTGCGTGTGATGTGCGCTGTACCAAAAATAATATCCCAAATGAACAGCAAGTTGCCGAAATTGCCCTTGTAGTGACCAACCCCATCTTTTTGCGAAATGGCATGATGTGCCCAATGGGTAGCAGGTGTAGAAATAGTTCTTTCAAGAACCCACATCAAGGGCCTTAAGGCTCGAATTTTGTAGAGTGGTTCATCCCAACGCCAAGCACAGTGAGCGCCCATGATGACGCCAAGTTTGACGACCACATACAAGGCATACACCATGCCACTGAGCCCTAAGTAAAGGAAAATGCCAGCAAACCAAAGGCCGGGCATCATGAGGTAATAAAAGAAATTGTTTCGATAGGTAATGCGAATACTCATGTAGGCCGCAGAATGGTGCGCACGGTGCAAGGGCCACAAAAAAGGTGAATGCGACAAACGATGCCACAGATACTGAGTCAGGTCATCGCACAAAAGCAAAACGCCGACCATGGCCCACCAAGGCCAATCAGTCAGCACATCTTTGTATTCTGGCGCTAGCCAAGTGCCTAATTTGGCAGTACTCAGCATGGCCAAGGGTTGGGTGATCGCCACCAAACTTAGGAACATGAACACTTCTAGCTTGGTATCGTTGGACGTGGCCGTCACCGTGTTTTGATATCTTCGGCTAATGAGTTCCGTGGCCGCAAATCCCAGAATCATGCTGAGCACCAGAATATTTTGGATTTGCGTTGCATCCATGATCTGTTAACCCAATTGAGCCAAGGCTGCTTGCAAACCAGCCAATCCACCTACACGCTGGTCATTGATGAAGATTTGCGGCATTTGGCGCACCGATGGCCCACATTTTTCATAAAAAGCCATGCGCTCGGCTTCGTCGTCAATTTTGATTTCTTCGAACGTCAAAGATTTTGACTTGAGAATCATTTTGGCTGATTCGCATTGGGGGCAGGCTGATTTGGAATAAACAAGGATTTTGAGGCTCATTGGCTTGACAGGTTAGTTCAAAAAAACGGGTAAGTGGTGAAATTCTAAGCGCGCTAGCTTCTTTGCTAAAAAAGTAGGCTTTTCTTTCATTTGGACCTATTGCGCCCCTTGATTTAAATCATATGATAATCATCTGAATAGGAAGATACTAGCTGTTTATAGCCCTAATTTTGACTTAGCGGCAACACCAAAGGACCTCCATATGTCACAAGCTTTCCAAGTCGAAGTAGAGAACATCAAATGCGGTGGCTGCGAAAACTCCATCGTGAAGGGCATCAACAGTGTTGCCCAAGTCACCAACCTGGTCATTGATCGCGAAAAGCAATTGGTCAGCTTTTCGGGTGAAGAGTCCATCAAGCAGCTCGTCATCGACAAGCTCAAATCGATGGGCTACCCCGAAAAAGGCTCTTTGGCTGGCCTTGCTGCTGGCATTACCAATGCCAAATCTTTTGTCAGCTGCGCTATCGGACGTATTAGCTAATTTAGAACGGCACTACTCAGGGTGCTGGGTGTGAGAGTTAACTCTGAAGGAATGAAATGATCGAAGAGAACATTGATATTCAAACCTCAAATGGTTCGATGAACACCTTCGTGGTTTTCCCTGAAGAAAATGGGCCTCATCCTGTTGTTTTCTTTTACATGGACGCACCTGGCAAGCGGGAGGAATTGCACGACATGGCCAGGCGTTTGGCCAGTGTTGGTTATTTTGTTGTTTTGCCCAACCTCTACTATCGACGCAGCCGAGACTTTTACCTGAAAGAGCGAACGCCAGAAGCCATGGAAGTCATGTTTGGACACATGGCCACACTGAATGCTCAAACCAGTCAAACAGACACGCAAGCCTTGTTGAAGTTTGTAGACACACATGCCATGGCTGATCAGAATCGAATCGGTGCTGTGGGTTACTGTATGAGTGGGCCTATTGTGATGTGGATTGCCGCTCAATTTCCCGATCGATTCCAAAGCATTGCATCAATTCATGGGGCCAACATGGCCACTGACGCGCCCGATTCACCTCACCTGATGGCGTCCCAAATTAAATGTGAAAGCTACTTTGCTTGTGCAGAAATTGACAAGTGGGCACCCCCTGAAGACATCCAAAAGTTGGAAGCTTCACTGATGATGGCCAAGTCAAATTATCGAATTGAGTGGTACCCCAAGGTAGAACATGGCTTTGTGTTTCCGCTTCGAGTTGGCATGTACAACGCCCAAGCAGCAGAACGCCATTGGGAGCGCTTGTTTAGCTTGTTTGCACGTACTCTCAAATAAAGCAAGCGTCGCTCATTGGGAGGCTTAGCCATATCCGCAGAGCTTAGCAATCATTTGCTTAGCGCTTTCTGCATTGACTTGATCACCTCGCCAGACTGTGTGCGCATCCGCTCTGACGATTGCAAAATGATGGCGGTATTCAAGTGGGATGTCATGATGCCCACTGACGTCCAATATTTTGAGAGGCATATTTGCTTTGATTGCGGCCTCTTCAATGACCCTTGCGTCTGCCCTGAATTCAGGCTTAAAGCAGAGCAGTGTGTAAGCGGGCCCCAAGGCATCGTACAAAGATTGTCCGGCTTCTAGCCAGAAATGCGGTGCCCTGCAACCTGGCACCGAAGAAGCGCTATAACTGCCCATGCTGTAGTCAGGTGCTTTCTCTTCGTCATAGACCATGACTGGCGATTGATCGTAAAAATAGCCGAAATTTAAACCTGCACAGCAATATTGCTGGACATTTAAATTGTAAAGATCTTGGCCAAAAGCTGCTCTGGCTGCAGCACCCTCTACCGATTTTTCTTCTAAACAAGGTGGAATTTCTTGCCGCCGTTTGCTCATTTCATGCGCGTGGTTCATGGCAAAACGAGAGACCTGTTCTGTAATGGGATGCCGCTCTTTTTCATAGGCATTCAAAGCAAGTGGCGCTGCCCACAACTCGATTTGTGCTGACAAATGCCAAGCTAAATTGGCCGCATCTGCCAGCCCTGCATTCATACCATAGCCTGCATAGGGCACCCATAAATGCGCAGCATCACCGGCTACAAACACGCGACCTTGCTGTAATTTGTCGCTGACCAAACGGCGTCCAAACCAATCTTCTTTGCTCATCACTTCGTATTCGAAATCAGCATCAACACCCAGAATGGTTCGAATGGCCCCATCGCGATCGACCGATTCAAAATCGGCTTCGTGATCGCGCAAGTAATTGTGAATAAGCCAAACTTCTTTGCCATCGATGGCGTAAATATTGCCGCTTCTGCGTGGGTTGACTGTGAACATGGCCCATGCAGGGGGTGCTGTCATCTGCGCAATTAAATGTGGCGCGCGTATGCAAGTGCTCTGCACACGTTGCACCACTTCGTCACCCACCAATTGGGCACCAATGCCTTTTCGAACCATCGAACGGCCCCCATCACAACCCACCATGTAAGTGGCCTTCAAGGTCAAGATCGAAGAATCAGGTAATTCTAAATTTTGAATTTGCGCAGTGACCTGATGCTCATCTTGAGAGAACGAGACCATTTGATGTCGGTACAAACATGTAATCAAGCTGTGCTTATCGACATGCCTTCTTAAGATGGGCTCAATGTACCTTTGGTTGATTCTGTGAGGTGGCTCTGGTGTGGGCCAATTGCCATCTGGCCCTGAGTGATCGCTTAGACGCGTGTTTCTGCCCGGTATGTGAATTCTTGCAATCTCTTCTCCCAAAGTGCTGGTGCGATAAGACACATCGTGCGGATAGTGATCGGGCAGGCCCGCTGCACGCAAGTCTTGCGAAACACCCAAAGACCGAAAGAGCTCCATGCTCCTGGCTGAAATATGATTGCACTTGACATCAGGCAAGGTATTTGCTGATCGCAACTCCACCAAGTAACTGGCAATGCCACGCTTGGCCAAGCACAGGGCCATGGTCATGCCCACAGGACCACCACCAACGATGAGAACGGGCGCTTGGACTTGTACGCTTGCAGTCATAAGACCATCTTCAGGGCATCGTACTCAAACATCCAGTCGTAGCGTCTTCTAACTTTTTCTGGCTCCCATTCAGTACTGACATAGTCAATAGCCTTGGCAGCGTCGGAGAGTTGCGGGTTGTGAAAGCGTTTGGCGTTGTCGCTCGATCGGTTCACGATATCGGCTGTTCGTTGCCAACGTAAATTTTCAAATTCTGCAAAGGCTTTTTCGGCAGTGCTGTAGGCTGTCAGGCAACGCGCCATGACGGCAGCGTCTTCAATGGCCATGTTGGCGCCTTGCGCTAGAAAAGGCAATGTGGGATGCGCTGAATCGCCCACCAAACAAATAGCACCTTGTGCCCAGCCTTTTTGGGGCGATCGGCCCAGCAAAGCCCATTTAAAAGGCTGGTCAATTTTGCGCATGAGCTCGCCCACATCGGCATGCCAATGACCAAAATCTTGGAGCAACTCTTCGTGTGTTCCTCGCTCTGTCCACGATTCCCCAAGCCAACCGTCTTTTTCAATGATGCCCACCACATTCATCAATGCCCCACCGCGCACTGGGTAAGTAATGACATGCGCGCCTGGCCCCACCCAATTGGTGCCTACTTGCGCTTGTAAATGTGCAGAAATAGTGTGCACAGGTACGAGCCCGCGCCACGCCAGTAGGCCTGTAAATTGCGCTTTGTCCTCGCCCAATAATTTTTCACGCAAAATGGAATGAACACCATCGGCTGCAATCAATCCATGGGCACTGTGGTGACTGCCATCTTGCAACACAAAGCTTGCGCCAGTGGAAGTGCTTTGAGCAGATACCACTCTCGAATTGAGTCTGACTGGCGCATCTGATTGAGCGTTGAACGCATCTAACAAAATTTTGTGCAAATCGCCTCGGTGCACCATCCAGTAGGGTGCACCAAAACGTGACAGACAATCATCGCCCAGGTCAAACAACTTCCAGCGCTGGCCGGTATTCCACATGCGAATTTCTTTGCCTTGGGCCTGGCACACGACAGATTGCAGTACTGGCTCTAAACCCAAGCTTTGAAGCACACGTGTGCCGTTGGGTGAAATTTGCAAGCCTGCACCCACCTCGGCTAAGTGGGAGGCCTGCTCATAAACATCGACCTTCCAACCCATTTGCAGCAAGGACAGTGCAGTTGTTAAGCCTGCAATGCCCGCGCCTGCAATGGCAATCCTTTTTTCAGTCATTCGGCTTTGATGTTGTTTTCTTTGGCCACTTGTGTCCAAAGTTGAATTTCTTGCGCAATTGTTTTTGCAAAATCGGCCGACGTACCGCCAACAGGTTTGATGTCCAACTTGGCCATGCGTTCTTGCACATCGGGCAAGGCCATGATGCGAGCCACCTCTTCTTGTAAACGCTTCACGATAGGCGCTGGCGTCCCTGCGGGTGCCAACAAACCACTCCAAAAATTGACTGCGACATCAATGCCCTGCTCTTTCAAAGTAGGTACTTGTGGGTAAGCTGCCAGTCGCTGCTCCGAAGTCACGCCCAAGGCCCGTAACTTGCCAGATTTAAGCAGTGCGGCAATGGGGCCTGAGTCGATCAAAGTCATTTGCACTTCTTGCGTTAACACCGCATTGATAGAGGGCGCACTGCCTTGGTAAGGCACATTCATGGCTTTCAGGCCTGTCTTGGCCTTCACCAATTCCATGACCAATTGGAACGATGCTGAAGGGTAGGAATAGTTGAACTTGCTTGCATTGGCTTTGCTCATGCTCACCAGTTCAGGAAATGTTTTGGCTGGCGATGCTTCATTGACAGCCAAGATCATAGGGAACGATCCTGCCAATGAAATGGGGGTCAAATCTGTGACGGGGTTGTAAGCCAACTTGGCGACCAATGCAGGATTGAAAACAATGGGGCCACTGGCTGCCATGAGCAAGGTATAGCCATCTGGTGCAGACTTCACCACCAACTCAGTACCAACTGCAGCACCAGCACCTGGTTTGTTTTCAACCACCACTGGCTGACCCAAGGCAGGCGCTAATTTTTCAGCCAGCACGCGTGCCAAAATATCATTGGCGCCGCCAGGTGCATAAGGCACCACGATGCGAACCGCCTTATTCGGCCAAGCGGTTTGCGCTTGCACCCCACCACACACACTGGCCACCATGAGCGCGGCCATG
>CAJCDH010000175.1 GCA_903961095.1 uncultured Burkholderiales bacterium
AAAATGATGATGTAAGTCACAAAGGGAATCAAGAAAAAGCAAATGCCCGCAATGTCAATCCAAATTTGAGTTCGCTTGGAGAAACGGCCCGACACAACGTCGATTTTGACGTGCTCTTGACGCAACAGGGTGTAACCAGCAGCCAGCATGAAAACCGCTGCAAACATGTACCACTGCACTTCCAGAAAAGCGTTGGAGCTGAGGTTGAAAGCCTTGCGTGAGATGGCATTGCCAGCACTGATCAGCACTGAAAAAAGGACCAGCCAGGCCACCCACTTGCCAACCCATTCGCTGAATTGGTCTATCCGTTTGGACAGAGATAACAAAGAATCCATATTGACTCCGAAAAAAATAACAACCACCGATTGTAGAAAAAATGAAAAGCCCTGCAGAAGGGGTTTACCCTTCAGGACTTGTCGCAGATCAAGACTAGGCGTCGGGCCACTGATTCAAAATGGCTTTTTCAATGCCCAAGGCATCGAGACCTTGCATCGCCATGAGCTTAGCTGGATCACCGTGTTCAATGAACTGGTCTGGAAGGCCCAATGATAGCAAGGGCTTGAGCAGATTTGATTTTTGCAAGAACTCACCCACAGCGCTACCCGCACCCCCCATCACGCAAGCATCTTCCAAGGTTACCAAACAGCTGTGTTTGGCAGCCATTTGCAAGATCATGGCTTCATCCAATGGCTTGGCCCAGCGCATGTTAACCACCGTCGCGTTCAATTTTTCTGCCACTTCAAGCGCAGGGTAAAGCAAGGTGCCAAATGCCAAGATACACACGCCAGCACCTTCACGGCGAAGCTCTGCTTTGCCCAAAGGTAAGGTGTCTAAATCGGTACCCGCAGCAACACCGACCCCCGCGCCTCTGGGATAACGCACCGCCACCGGATGGTTTTGCGCATAGGCTGTGCTCAGCAACAAACGGCACTCGCGCTCGTCACTTGGGCAAGCAATGGACACATTGGGAATGCAGCGCAAAAAAGCAATGTCATAAGCGCCAGCATGAGTGGCGCCATCAGCACCCACCAAGCCTGCTCGGTCCAGGGCAAACACCACGGGTAAGTTTTGCAAAGCGACATCGTGAATAAGCTGGTCATAGCCACGCTGCAAAAAGGTGGAGTAAATGGCCACCACAGGCTTGAGGCCCTCACAGGCCAAACCCGCCGCGAAAGTGATGGCGTGTTGTTCTGCAATGCCCACATCGTAATAACGATCTGGAAAGCGCTTGTGAAACTCCACCATGCCAGAGCCCTCGCGCATGGCGGGTGTGATGCCCACCAAACGTTTGTCGACCGCTGCCATGTCACAAAGCCATTGGCCAAAAATGTGCATGAAGGCTGGCTTGGCCGGCTTCGTAGCAGCCACCAAGCCCACCTTGGGATCAAACTTGCCTGGGCCGTGGTAGTTGACTGGATCTTCTTCTGCCAGCCTGTACCCCTGCCCTTTTTTGGTAATGACATGCAGGAATTGAGGGCCCTTTAACTGCTTGATGTTTTCAAGGGTTGGAATGAGTGAGTCTAAATCGTGCCCATCAATGGGGCCGATGTAATTGAAACCAAATTGTTCAAACATGGTGGCAGGCACCACCATGCCCTTAGCGTGCTGTTCAAAGCGCTTGGCCAACTCAAAAAGAGGGGGCGCGCTTTTCAAAACATTTTTACCCATGTTTTTGGCGGTTGAATAAAAACGGCCGCTCATGAGTTGCGCCAAATAACGGTTCAAGGCCCCCACAGGCGGGCTGATCGACATGTCGTTGTCGTTCAAGATGACCAACAATTTGCAGTCTTCAATGCCCGCGTTGTTCATGGCTTCAAAGGCCATGCCAGCGGTCATGGCACCATCGCCAATGACGGCAATGGCGTGGCGTGATTCACCCTTTTGGCGCGCTGCAATGGCCATGCCAAGTGCTGCAGAAATGCTGGTGGAGGAGTGAGCGGTACCGAAGGTGTCGTACTCACTTTCATCGCGGCGAGGAAAACCAGACAAGCCGCCTAATTGGCGCAAACTGGGCATGCGCTCGCGCCGACCCGTGAGTATTTTGTGCGGGTAGGTTTGATGGCCCACGTCCCACACAATGCGATCCTCTGGGGTGTTAAAAACATAGTGCAAGGCCACTGTGAGTTCTACGGTGCCCAAGTTGGAACTCAGGTGCCCACCAGTTTGCGACACGTTGTCCAAAACACACTGGCGAACATCAGCGGCCAAACGGGGTAAGTCACCGCGCTGAAGTTTTCGAAGATCAGCGGGAGAGTGAATCGATTCAAGCATGTTTAATTTTTCCGTTGCACCACTTGGGTGGCCAATGCACGCAAGGCTGCAGTGGCTGTGATGTTCAATCCGCTGGCATTGAGTGCAGACAGGGATTCTTCATAAAGATTGGCTGCCAACTGATGCGCCTGGTTCAGGCCCATCAGCGACACATAGGTGGGCTTGTCGGCGGCGGCATCTTTGCCTGCTGTTTTGCCCAAAGTGGCCGAGTCAGAGGTGACATCCAAAATGTCATCTACGACCTGGAAAGCCAAACCGAGAGCCTGTGCATATTGCGTCAAGGCATCAAAAATAAGGGTCGATGGTTTGCCGGCACTGACGGCACCCAGTTGCACACTGCAAAGCAGCAGAGCACCCGTTTTAAGTCGATGCATCTGACGCAACTGACTCTCATTCAATGGCACACCCACGCTGGCCAAATCGATGGCTTGCCCACCTGCCATACCTTGATACCCAGAGGCACGAGCCAACAAAGACACTTGTGCGGCCTGGACACTGGCTTCGGTGCTGCCGTCTTGAGGGGTTAAAAATTCAAACGCCAAGGCTTGCAAAGCATCACCCGCTAGCAGGGCCTGTGCTTCCCCATACTTCACATGCACAGTAGGCTTGCCTCGGCGCAGCACGTCGTTGTCCATGCAGGGCATGTCATCGTGAACCAAGGAATAGGCGTGGATCAACTCGACTGCACAAGCAGCCCGCAGTGCTGCCAAAGAACTGGGCTGGTCTGAAACTGTGGCGGCTTCTAAATCAACACCCACGGCTTCTGCTGCTGCCAAAACCAACAGAGGTCGAAGACGCTTGCCGCCATCCAAAACAGAGTAGCGCATCGCATCGCCCAAGCCAGCCGGTGCGTGTGCATCGATGCCTTGCTTGAGCATTTGCTCGACTTGGGTCAGGCGCTCTTGCGACCAAGCTGTGAAATTGAAGTTGTTTGAAAAGGAAGAATTCATGCGCCATCCCAAGGTTTCAAGGCCCCTTCATCCAACACATTGATTTGGTTTTCAATGGCGGCCAATCGCTCACGGCAATAGGCCAAAAGGCTGGCGCCTCTTTGGTAGTGCGTGAGCAATTGATCAAGGGGCAACTGGCCTGATTCCAATTTGGCCAACAATTGTTCCAATTCTTGGGTCGCCTCTTCGTAACTGGCAGGCAGTGCCTGATCGGCCTGAGCTTTGTCTGGTAAAGGATTGGCTTTGGGCATGGCTGATTTAGATCTAAAGAAAAGCATTTTAGGACGACTTCGGCCCAAAATTGCTGACCTGAGGCTACAATCCCCCTTCATCGGCGGACTTCGGTCCGCTTTTTTCGCGGGAGAGCCCCTAAGTTCCCCGTGTGTTCCTGCCCCTTCATAGGGGGAGTCTCTAGGTCAGGTCACCCATGTCTGATTTAAGTCTTCAACTGCAGCAGGCCGCAAGCCAACTACCAGTTTCAAGCTATTTTGAGGATGCGCTATTTCAACGCGAGCTGAAAACCATTTTTCAGCAAGGTCCGCGTTATGTCGGCCATCAATTGTCCGTTCCCGAAATCGGGGACTATCATGCCCTGCCCCAAGAAGCAGGCGGACGTGCCTTGGTTCGTTCGCAACAAGGTATAGAGCTCATTTCTAACATTTGTCGACACCGCCAAGCAGTGATGTTGCAAGGACGTGGCTCTCTGAACACCCAGCAAAAAGGCAGTGCAGGCGGCAACATTGTGTGCCCCTTGCACCGTTGGACTTATGCGCCCCAAGGCCAGCTTTTGGGAGCACCACATTTTGCACAAGACCCTTGCCTGAATCTCAAAAACTACCCACTTCGAGAGTGGAATGGATTGTTGTTTGAAGACAATGGCCGAGACATTGAAACCGATTTAGAGGGCATGGGCCCACGCGCTGCACTAGATTTCACGGGCTTTAAGCTTGACCACATTGAATTGCACGAGTGCAATTACAACTGGAAAACCTTCATCGAGGTTTACCTTGAGGACTATCATGTCGAGCCCTTTCACCCAGGATTGGGCAACTTCGTAACTTGCGATGATCTTAGCTGGCAATTCAAAAAAGAATTTTCAGTTCAAACAGTGGGCATTGCCAATCGCTTAGGCAAGGCTGGCAGCCCGGTCTATGAACGCTGGCAAAAGCAACTCTTGCAGTATCGCCAAGGCGCAGTTCCTGACTACGGCGCCATTTGGCTTACCTACTACCCACACATTATGGTGGAGTGGTACCCGCATGTGCTCACAGTGTCGACCTTGCACCCCATCAGTCCCGAAAAAACACTCAACATGGTGGAGTTTTACTACCCCGAAGAAATTGTGGTATTCGAACGTGAATTTGTGGAGGCACAAAAAGCCGCCTACATGGAAACTTGTCTTGAAGACGACGAAATTGCAGAGCGCATGGACGCTGGCCGCAAAGCCCTGATGCAGCGAGGCGACAACGAAGTGGGGCCCTATCAAAGCCCCATGGAAGACGGCATGCAACACTTTCACGAGTGGTATCGCAACAAAATGGGTGCATCGGTGAACGAAGCCACCAACGACTGAGTTGCATGCAAGCGCTCTGGATGGTTTTGGCTTCGCTGTTTTTCTCAATCATGAGTGTGTGTGTGAAGTTTGCAGCGGTGCACTTCAGCACATTTGAATTAGTTTGCTATCGCGGCGCCATTGGCTGCGTTGTCATGGGCATCGCTTGTCAACACAAAGGTATTTCACTTCAAACCAGTGTGCCCAAAATGCACTCTTGGCGTGCATTCACGGGAGTGGTCTCTTTGGCTGCATGGTTTTATGCCATTGCTTACTTGCCCTTGGCCACAGCCATGACCTTGAACTACATGAGTGGCATTTGGGTCGCTGCCTTTTTAGTGGGCGCAACGCTTTGGAAAGGCAAGCTTCAAGATGTGAAGCGCCAACTCCCTGTGGTGCTCACTGTGGTCATCAGCTTTTTGGGCGTGGTCATGATCCTCAGGCCCACCATCGATCAAAACCAAGTGCTTGCAGGCTTGGTTGGCTTGTCCTCAGGCATGATTGCCGCAATGGCCTACATCCAAGTGGCTGAACTTGGCAGAAAAGGCGAGCCCGTTGAGCGCACGGTATTTTATTTTTCTTTGGCTGCCGCAGTCACTGGCGCACTTGTCATGTTGTTCACGGGCACCAGCGATTGGATTTGGCCGCAAGCTTGGCTGTTGTTACCCATTGGCATCTTGGCTGCATTAGGCCAATGGTGCATGACCCGCGCTTACAACGATGGGGCAACCATGGTGGTTGCCAACTTGCAATACTCAGGCATTGTTTTTTCAGCCTTGTTCGGCTTGTTTTTATTTGGCGATCAAATACCTTGGATCGGTTGGGGTGGTATTGTGATCATTGTTTTAAGTGGCATTGCAGCCACCTTTTTAAGTGGCCAAAGTATGGCCAGCACAGCAGCGCAATTGCAAAGCAACAAAATCAATGACTGAAGGAGTTAGCATGTACACCACCCTCATCTCTGTTCAACAACTCAAAGATCTGCAGACATCTGGCAAACCGTTCATGGTGTTTGATTGCAGCTGTGACCTCATGAAACCCGAAATGGCCGACACCATGTTTGCCACCGCCCGCATTCAGGGTGCACATCAAGCTCATTTAGATCGCAACCTCAGCACGCACGACTCAACGGCTGTGAATGGCGGCAGGCATCCACTGCCCGGGCGTGAGGCCGTGGCCGCTTGGTTAGGCAGCTTGGGTTTTCAAAATCACATGCAGGCGGTGGTTTACGACCGCAACGGTGCCAACTATTGCGGCCGCTTGTGGTGGATGCTGAAATGGTTAGGCCATGACGCTGTTGCCGTTTTAAATGGCGGACTTCAGGCTTGGGAAGCCTCAGGTGGCGCATTAGATACAGGCACGCCAGCAAGGCTGACGCCTAGCGAATCCAGGTTTGAATTGAATTCAGCTTTGCGTGAATGGGTTAGCACCGCTCAACTGGCGCCCCAAGTCGGACATCCCAATGTCAGCCTCATTGATGCTCGCGGTGCTGCGCGTTTTCGCGGTGAAATGGAACCACTTGACCCCGTTGCGGGTCATATCCCTGGTGCATTGAATCGCCCCTTCGCAGAAAATTTAAATGCTGATGGCATGTTCAAATCAGCCGAGGTTTTGCGCGCTGAATTTGAAAATCTTTTAGCAGGCAGAGACCCTGCCACTGTGGTTCATCATTGCGGCAGTGGTGTCAGTGCTGTGCCCAATATTTTGGCCATGGAGTTGGCCGGGCTGGGTGTCACCCGCCTTTACCCTGGTAGCTGGAGCGAATGGTGCAACACGCCTGGCCTTCCCTGCGCTAAGGGGTGAGGCTAAGGCTGAGCATCAGGTTGAAGGGCGAGGGCTAAGTTCATCGCGCCTCCATACTCCCACTCAATGCGGCGTGAAAGAATGCGCCAATACACTGACAGTGCTAACCAATGCAATGCCACTTGCCAGCCACACAATTTGCGCTGCCGTTTCGCCTGAACTTAAACGTTTTTGCAATTGCGGAATTAAATCGGCCAGTGCCACATAAATAAAACTGCTACTGGCAATGGCCAACATGTAGGGCAAGACGCCGTGGAGTTGCTCTAACAACACATAGCCAGCGAGTCCACCCAAAGCTGTAATTGCGCCTGCCAGTGAGACTTTCAAGATGGCCGTTTGCCGGCTTTGGGAACCCTGGCGCAAAACCACCAAATCGCCCATGTGATGCGGCACTTCGTGGGCCAAAACTGCCAATGAAGCAACGACACCCAATTTCAAGTCGACCATGAATGCAGATGCAATAAGAACCCCATCTCCAAAGCAATGAACACTGTCTCCCGCCAAGATGGCCCAACCACCCGCAAGCGGCTTTGCGTGTGTAACGTGATCGTGTGAGGCATTCGTTGCATGTGAATGCTCGTGATCGTGTCCTTGAACCTGAGCATGCGCATGTCCGTGATCGTCTTGATGATCATGGCCATGGTGTGCTTCACCATGGTGGTGCTCGTGTCCGTGGTGCCAGAGTTCTGCTTTGTCGAGTAAAAAGAAGAACAACAAACCGATCAACAAGGTCATAAAAAGGTTGTGCGGTTCTACGCCTGCTTCAAAGGCTTCAGGCAAAAGATGCAAAAAAGCTGTTGCCAGCAATGCACCTGCAGCCAAGCTCAGCATGTGCTGGGTGTAGCGGCTCACGATACCAAAACTGAGCCAGGCCGCCAACCAAACACTTCCGATACCAGCGGCCAGGGTGCCCACCAAAATAGCCAATAAGGTCATTCAATTTCCAAGTGACGCTCAAACAGGATCTGAGCAAAAGCTAAATTATGCCTGTCTCCTTGCTAGAGACTTTGAGTCAAACTGCTTCGTGAAGCACGACATCGACAGGCACACCCCATAACTCGGCCTGCGCTTGCAGGTTTTGGATGTCTTGTTGTGCCCAATGGCCTCGGATGTAGCCCAAAGCCATCATCGTGCCGGCCTCATAACCCCAACCAGCCGATGTGACCTCACCCACAAATTGACCTGCCACACTCAATGGCTCACCACCCCATAAATAATGTTGCGCCTCTTTGACAACAATTTTCACAAGCTTCTTCTCAGGTTTAAATGCGGCTTGGGCTTTTCTCGCAAGCAAAGCTTTCTTGCCTTTAAAGTCAGTTGTCTTATTGAGTTTGACACCAGCCCACAGGCCTGCTTCAAAAGGCGTTTCATCGGGGCCCATCTCTGCGCCCCATGCTCGCCTTTGACGCTCTATGCGAAGTGCGTCCAATGCGAAGTAACCAGCATCGCGCAAACCCAGATCTGCACCAACCCCTTGGAGTGCAAGATAGACATGCCGTGTCATTTCGACTGGCACATACAACTCATATCCAGGCCCTCCCACATAACTCATTCGTGCAACACGCACTTTAGCGTGACCTAAATCAATTTCGCGAGTGTGTGCAAAAGGCAATCCTTGGGGTGAAAGATCTTCGTGCGAAAGCCTTGAAATCAAAGCCAGGGAATTGGGGCCCATCAAGGACAAGACGCAAAACTGCGCAGAGACATCATCCATGTAGACTTGCATTTCTGAGGTGACATGTCTTTGTAGCCAATCCAAATCGCGCGTTGTTTGACCTGAACCTGTGATGACCATGAAGCGATCTGTGTTCAAGCGAATGACCGTGAGATCACTTTCAAAACCACCTCTATCGTTCAAAAGAGGGGTGTAAACCATCTTGCCAATGGCCACATCCATTTCATTGGCGCACATGATTTGTAAAAAAGCCAACGCGTCTCGGCCCCTGACAGAGAGTTTTGAAAACGAACTCTGATCGTACAAAGCCACAGCCTCACGGGTGGCTTTTTGTTCTGCCTGCACCCATGGCAACCAATCTGGCGTGCCCAAGGTATCTAAAGCGGGTGGCGCATCCGCAGGTCGGAAATAGTTGACCCGCTCCCAGCCATTTTTACTTCCAAACTCTGCGCCTTTCGCTGCCAAAACGTCATACAAGGGCGAGCAGCGCAAAGGCCGTACCGTTTGCAACTCTTGCCTTGGCCAACGCATGGCGTAGTGCAAGCCCAGTGTCTCGGCAGTGCGTTCTGAAAGCGCCTTTCGGTTGCCCGTAAATGCGCCAAATCTGCGCACATCCACATCCCACAAATCAACACTGGGTTCACCGCCCACAATCCACTCCGCCATCAAGCGGCCGGCACCGCCAGAGTTGGCAATGCCAGCTGAATTGAAACCAGCACACACAAAATAGTTTCGAACTTCAGGCGCTTCACCCAAAATGAAATTGCCGTCGGGTGTGAAACTTTCAGGTCCATTTAGCAACATTTTGACCTTGGCCGTTTCCAAACATGGCGTGCGGTGAATGGCGTTTTGCATCAAAATTTCAAACTGGTCCCAATCCTCACCTAACAACTCAAATTGAAAAGTAGACGGAATGGGGTGCACATTCCAAGGCTTGGCTACAGGCTCAAAGCCGCCCATGACCAGGCCTCCCACTTCTTCTTTGTAATAGATGTAGCCATCGGGATCGCGCACCACGGGCCACATGGGGTGAATGCCCTCAATCTTGTCGGTCACAATGTAGAAATGTTCGGCGGAATAGAGCGGCACATTGACACCGGCCAACTGTCCAAATTGTCGCGCCCATTGACCGGCACAATTCACCAAGATGTCACACTGAATATCGCCTTGCTTGGTTTTCACACCCTTCACACGACCTTCATTCAATTCAACGCCTGTGACTTCTATGTCTTCAAAAATTTTGATGCCACGCAGCCTTGCACCTTTGGCCAAAGACATGCACAAATCAGCAGGATTGGCTTTGCCGTCTCCAGGAATCCAAATACCGCCGGCCAGGTCATCGGTTCTAAGCAAGGGTGCGCGCTCACCCACCTCTTGCGGCGTAATTTCATGAGCCTCCACACCAAAGCTTCTAGCCAATGCAATTTGCTTGCGCAAAACTTTCATGCGCTCTGGCGTGCGCGCCACATTCACACTGCCACATTGCTTCCAACCTGTCGCCAAGCCTGTTTCTGCCTCTAGCGTTGAATAAAGTTCAATGCCGTACTTGCTCATTCGCGTCATGTTTCGATTGGGACGCATTTGCCCTACCAATCCTGCGGCGTGCCAAGTTGTACCGCTGGTTAGCTTGCCCTGCTCTAAAAGAACCACATCGGTTTGACCCAACTTGGCCAAGTGATACGCCACAGAACAGCCTGCAATGCCGCCACCCACAATCACAATTTTGGCCTGTGTTGGAAAGCTTTGTGTTGCCATGAATGAGATCTCCTAAGACACGTCCTCAACCGCTAACCCAAACGAAGTGCTGCAACACCAGAAAGAATGGCCACAGTGCCTGCAATTCTTTGCCGGGTCCAAACTTCTTTCAAGAACCAAGCGCCGATGAGCGCTGCAAAAAAAACCGAGGTTTCGCGCAGTGCCGCAACCATGGCAACAGGCGCCACCGTCATGGCCCAAAGCGCAATGGCGTAAGATCCAATGGAAGCAAATGCGCCACCTGCAGCGACCGGCCAACGCTGACGCACATAAGGCCAGACTTGCCCTTTGCGTTGCATGAATACCAAAATTGCAAATGGCCATCCGTCAAGGACAAACAACATGCAGATGTATTGCGCAACGTGGCCTGAACTGCGCGCACCTTTGGCATCGATCACAGTGTAAATGGCAATCAGCACGGCATTGATCAACGCAAACACGATGGCTTTGCGGTGTGTCCACCACTCCCGCGTAAAGCCAAGCAACAGGACACCCCCACAGATACACGCAACGCCCAAACAAGCCAAAGCTGACAACGACTCACCAATGAGTGCAAAAGATGTCAGTGCCACCAACATGGGCGCTGTACCACGCATCAATGGGTAAGTGAGACCTAAATCGCCATGCTGATAGGCAGCAGCTAGCGCAAAGTAGTAACCCACATGCACGACCAAAGAGCCAAGGATGTAGGGCCACGACTCAGCGGGAGGTGGGCCAACATACAAACAGACTGGCAGGGCCAACAGAGAACACAAGACATGGATCAGCGCAGTGTCCAGCGTTTTGTCAGAGCTAGATTTCACGAGTGCATTCCAACTGGCGTGAAGAAGTGCGCCTAAAAGCACCATGCACAAAACAGGCCAGGTCATGACCATCTCAGGCTCTCAAAGCACAACGTCTTGCAATTTGCATGTAATGGGAAAGCTCTGGCGTCTGAGTCTCTGGCTGTTTGGCCAAGTCATCCCAGAGTCTCAAACGAACTGCATCTGGCGCACCAGGTTCTGCTATGAATTGAGCAGCTTCTTCTGCCGAAAAAATACCGCCTTGCAGTTTCAAGCTTCGCTTGGAGTCTTCAGACAAAGCACCGTAGTATTCAGGACGGGTGGCACACAAGTATCGTTTGGCATCCACATGACGCTGAACCGCATCAATGACCGCTTCAGAGAAAAGTCCGCGCATAAAGGGAACTACGCGGTATTGATGCACGTCATCTACACCCTGCATGCTGGGTGTTTCTCCCAAGTCATGCAACAAATGTCCCAAGTCGTGCAGAAAAGCTGCCGTGACCAATTCGTCGCTAGCCCCCTCTTGCTCACCCAAGTAGGCTGACTGCAAAGCATGTTGCAGTTGTGTCACAGGTTCACCGCTGTACTGCTCATGGCCGCGTTGTTGAAACAATGTTTCGATGTCGTTAAGTGTCAAGGCCATGGTAGAAATATACTCTCAAAGAATGAATCATTCCGACAAAAGATCAGGCTGTTTAAGTCGTGTGCTTGTCAGCGCTCCTGCTTGTTCTAAGATGGGATATGCAATGGAACAAATGTGCGAATTGATGCGTTTCAAATCGCTGATTAAATCAATGTGCAAAGAACTGGTGCCGATACTTTGAGGTGTGTTTTCCTGTAAACGCGCCAAATGACGATTGGCGTATTCATGCTCTAAGTTTCTGAATTGCACTTTTTGCTCTAACAGTGCTTGTGCATTGCGCACGCCGCCTTCTAAGAAAACACTCATGCCCAATTGCAAGTTGGTCACCAAGCGTTGGTGTAAATCTTCAATTTCTGCAAATCCAGCTTCTGAAAAATTTCGACCTTTGGCAATTTTTTTGTCTTCAATGTCTTGAAGCACTCGCTCAATGATATCGCCCACTTGCTCCATATTGATGGCAAATGACATGATGTCGGCCCACCGCTGACCTTCTCTTTGTGACAAAGCCTCGCGCGAAATTTGAGTCAAATAAAATTTGATAGCGGAATACAAATCATCCACTCCATCGTCCATATCACGCAACTTAGCAGCCAGCAAAGCATCGTCGTTTTGAATCACTGGCACGATACCGCGCAACATAGTCTCGACCACATCAGCTTGGTGTAAAGCTTCACGCGCTGCGCATGAAATGGCCAAGGAAGGCGTTGATAAAGCTGTCGGGTCAAGATATTTGGGCTGAACTTTGTTGTTATCAACTTCAGCTGAAGGTAGGTAATTGGTCAACCACTTGGCAATTTTGCCTGTGAACATGAACATTGACATCGCAAGTAACACATTGAACATGAAGTGAAAACTCACCACCGGATCAAAACCTAGGGCTTGGATATTGTTTGCAAAAGGAAGGTAAAAACTTAAAAAAGGTATGGCTAGCGTACAACCAAGCGCTTTAAAGATTAGATTTCCCAAGGGCACACGTCGTACATCAGAAGATGATTTGGACATGGTTAAAAAAGCCAGCAAGCCACTGCCCAAATTGGCACCCAAGACCAAGCCCAAGGCCATGGGTAAGGAAACTACTTGTGTATGGCAAAGCGTGGCTGTAAGCAAGACCATGGCCAAACTAGAATATGAAATGACTGTTAAAAGTGCACCAATCAAAATCAAAATTACAGGGTCATTGGGCAAGACGCTAAGCAGAACATGCATGCCATGAGACTGGGTGATGGGCGTTGTTGCTTCAACAATCAAGTGCAATGCCAGGGTCATCAAACCCAAACCAATCGATACGCGACCCCATCGGCCCCACGTGTTGTTTTGGTTGGCAACAAACACCACTACCCCAAGCACAATCAACAAGGGCGACAACCAACTCAAATCAAATGAGAACATCAAAGCCATCAAGCTGGTGCCCACATCAGCACCAAGCATCATGATGAGTGCCGTTGAGGTGAGAAACATACCCTGCCCAACAAAAGAGCTCACGATCAAACAAGTGGCTGTACTAGATTGCAGCAGGCTGCTAACCCCTAAACCTGATACGAAAGCTAATGCAGGCTTATTGACGCTGCTGGCCAATAAATCTCGCAGAGAAACGCCTAGAACTCGCAATATGCCAGTGCGCACGGTGTGCGTGCCCCACACCAAAAGTGCAATGGCTGCCAGCAAGTTCAAGAGGTTGTGCATTCTTTCAAACCCAAGGGATTGAATAGGTTTTGATATTCGTAAAACTCTTGATGGCTTCTTGCACACCTTCTTTGTAGCCCAAGCCAGAATCCTTGATACCGCCAAATGGTGTCAGTTCGAGTCGGTAGCCAGGTACCTCTCGCACATTCACTGTGCCCATTTGAAGTTCATTCACAAAGCGCACGATGTAGTCCATTCGATTGGTACACACCCCACTCGAAAGGCCATAGGCTGTGCCATTGGCGATTTGAATGGCCTCATCAATGTTCTTAAACTGAATGATGGGCGAAACAGGGCCAAAGGTTTCCTCTTTCACCAGCATCATTTCGGGCGACACTTGGTCTAAAACTGTAGGCGAATACAAGGCACCTTGGCGCTCGTTTCCTACTAACAAACGCGCGCCCTGTGCAAGGGCTTCGTTGACCCGCGACTCAAAAAATTGGGCCGCGGCCTCATCAATCACGGTACCCATCAAATGATCTGAATTAGAAGGGTCGCCATACGACCACGCCTTGGTTTTTTGCACCACCAAATCTGTAAATTCAGCAGCCACCGATTGGTGCACCAACATGCGCTTGACAGCTGTGCAGCGCTGGCCCGAATTTTTATAAGACCCCTGAACAGCCAAGTTGGAAGCCTCTTCCAAATCAGCATCTTCCATCACAATAAGTGGATCGTTGCCACCCAACTCCAACACGATGCGGCGATAGCCAGCTTTATTGGCAATGTACTTACCAATGGCAACACCACCTGTAAATGTAATGAGATCAACACTAGGGTGCGTCAACATCTCATCGGCAATTTCTCGTGGATCGCCAGTCACCACACTCAGCATCTCAGGTGGCAAGCCAGCTTCGTACAACAAGTCGGCAAAATAGATGGCTGAGAATGGCACCTTCTCCGAAGGCTTCAGAACCATGCGATTGTTTGTGGCAATGCTGGGAATCACTTTGTGCGCCACTTGATTCATAGGGTGATTGAAGGGCGTGATAGCCGTGATCACGCCCAACAATGGCGCGCGTTGTGTGTAAACACGACGTTGCTTGCCATGGTGTGTTAGGTCACAACTGAAAATTTGTCCATCGTCTTTCAGAACCTCTTGAGCGCCAAACAACAACACATCACTGACACGTCCAGCTTCATACACAGCATCTTTAATGCACAAACCAGCTTCTGCTGAAATGAGATTGGCAATGTCATTGAGGTGATCTCGCACCAAGGCTGCTGCCTTGTTCAGAATGGCCGCTCTTTCGAATCTTGACAATTTGGGTTGGTAGCCATGCGCCAAGCTATAGGCTAGCCTAACTTCTTCTAGCGTCGCTTTAGGTACCGTGCCTAAGCGCTCAGTTGTGAAAGGGTTGAAAACATCAATGGCACGCTCTCGACCTGCGCCTATTTTTTGACCCCCAATGCGCATGGCATTGAGTTGATGTTCTTGGATAAATTGGGCGACTTGACTCATGACACTGACCTTTTCAAACTTCAAGCAGATTGGCCAAAATTCAAAGCCAAATCGAACGCATCAAAGTTCCGCCAGCGGCGTTGCCTGTCCAAATTAGGAACGGCACGGTTCATCACCAAAGGCACTCGCTGTTCACTGATGCCTCCGTGTGAACGCAGGGGAACATCCAAGCCCGATAAATCGTGTTTGGCTTGCGAAGTACCCAACACGGTGTCGCGCTCAGACACCACCACCAAGTCGCCTAAGCGATCGGCCGGCAATTCAAACTTTTCGGCTGCTTGCTCACGGGTCAGAACTACTTCGATGCCTTGCACTGCTTGTAGTTTTTGGCAAGCCATTGCGGGGTCGGTACCAGCAGGTAAATAGATGGTGGCAAAAGAACCCAAGGCACCGTGGTGAACCACATAGGGATCGGTAATGGGCAAAATAACACGCACTGATGAATGGCCCAACCAAGCATCAAACCAGTCTTGCAAATAAATGACTTGAGGCTGGCCGTCCATACCCACTTTGGCATTCATACCATGATCTGCGGTTAACACCACCACACAACCCATAGCATCAAGTGCCGCCATGTATTTGTCCATCATGGCGTAGAACTCATTGGCACCGGCCGTGCCAGGTGCAAATTTGTGCTGAATGTAATCGGTCGTTGAAAGGTACATCACATCGGGGCGCTCGTTTTTCATGAGCCAGACGCCTGCTGCAAAGACAAATTCAGACAAGTCTGCGCTGTAAACACTTGGCAATGGTTTGCCAACTTTTTGGAGCACATTGTCAATGCCATGTTCTGCCACACTGGCCTTGTCGGCCTTCTCGGCTGAAAAACAAATACCCTTCATTTGATGGCCCAGCAACTGACGCAGCTTGTCCTTGGCTGTGATCACGGCCATCTTGCATCCTGCATCTGACAGTGCGGCCAACAATGAAGGCGCCCTCAACCACTTGGGGTCGTTCATCATGACTTCCACATTGTTGGCGCTGTCGTACAAATAGTTGCCGCAAATACCATGCACACTGGGCGGTGCGCCAGTCACGATTGACAAGTTGTTCGGGTTGGTAAAACTGGGCACCACGCAATCAGCTTGTAAACCTGTACCAGTGGCAAGTACTTTCTTCATCCAAGGCATATGACCAGCCGCCACGGCTTGGCCCAAATAATCGGGCTCGCAACCATCCACACACACCACGACCACGGGCTGTTTGGGCAATTGATAGGTTCTTTGATTGACCAGCATGGCATTCCCTTGTTTATGGCGCAACGCGCTTTGAATATTTGACGTAATTGCGAATGGTTCTTTCGCGACTCATGAGCACATGTTGTCGCAAAGCTTCGGCAGCTTTAACGGCATTGCGTGAGCCAATGGCTTCCAATATCTCTCGGTGCTCATTGACCGAAGTGACCAGCAAGGCGTGGTCTGAAAAATTACGTCGCCTGAACAAACTCAACTCTCGAGTCAGCTTGCGGTACATATTGTTTAATTTTTTATTCCCAGCATATGACACCATGGCTTCATGGAACTCAATGTTCAGGCGGTAGTAGTTGGCTTCATCTTCCGTTTTCACAGCAGACTCCATTTGAAGCACCAAGCTTTTCAAATAACTCAACTGTTGTTCGGTGGCGTTGGCCGCCAAAGTGCTACCCACATGCGCTTCCATCATGGCGCGCAAATCAAAAATTTCGAGTGCCTCTTCTAGAGGAATTTGACGCACAAAAACGCCTCGATTTTTCTCCAACTGAACCAATCCGGCTTCTTCCAAAACTCGAAAAGCTTCTCTGACAGGGCCTCTTGAAACACCCAGTTTTTCTGCTAGAGATGCCTCAGTCAGTTTGTCACCAGGGCCCAATTCACCCGAATTGATCAAGCGCTCAATTTCCTGCTGCACTGCCCCCGTCAGGGAGTGTTTTTGCAACATCGAGATCGTGGCGTTGGCGTCTAGCCCAATTGAGAGCTGAGTTTGGGCTTGTGCGATTTCAGTCGTCATGCATCGAATTTGATCACAACTCGGTAAATTGTCAACAATTTACAAAAAACAATTGACATCCGACTATGCTTGGTTTCCAATGATTTTCATGGGCTTGTCACACCACTGTCACAGCACTGGTGGAAAGTTGTCTGTTTTAACTAGATAAGGATGACGAATGCGCGCACTTTATAAATCCGCTCTGCTGGTCGGCGGTCTTTTAATAGGCTCAATGGCTTTGGCTCAAAAAACCCAACTCTTGGTCTATACCGCACTCGAAGTTGACCAACTGAAAGCTTATCAAGAAGGCTTCAACAAAGTTCACCCTGAAATTGACATCAAATGGGTTCGCGATTCAACTGGTGTGATCACTGCCAAACTTTTGGCAGAAAAAGCCAACCCGCAGGCAGACGCCGTGATGGGCGTTGCAGCCACCAGCTTGGCCTTGATGAAGAAAAACGGCATGCTCGAGCCCTTTGCACCGCTGAATTTGGACGGCCTCATGCCTCAATACCGCGACAAGGCCAATCCACCCTCTTGGTGGGGCATGAATGTTTGGGGCGCCACCATTTGCTTCAACACCGTTGAAGCCAAAAAACGCAACATTCCAAAACCAGAAACATGGAAAGACCTCACCAAGCCTGAATACAAAGGTCAAGTGGTCATGCCCAATCCCGCTTCCAGCGGTACCGGTTATTTTGATGTCATCGCATGGCTCACATTGTTTGGTGACCAAAACGGCAAAGGCGGCGGCTGGAAGTACATGGACGGCTTGCATGAAAACATTGCGCAATACACTCACTCTGGCTCCAAGCCTTGCAACATGGCGGCAAGCGGCGAGTATGTGGTCGGTATCTCTTTTGAGTACCGCGCCAATGCCAATAAAGCCAAAGGCGCTCCTATCGATTTGGTCTTCCCCAAAGAAGGTTTAGGCTGGGATCTTGAGTCTTTTGCCATTCACAAAGGCACCAAGAAACTAGACGCCGCCAAGAAATTGGCCAACTGGGCTTCAAGCAAAGATGCGATGAAGCTTTATGGCAAAAACTTCGCCATTACAGCGCACCCCGGCGTGGCCGATCCATTGCCCAATGTGCCCAAAGACTATGAGTCACGTTTGGTCAAATTGGACTTCGAATATGCCGCTGAACAACGCGAGCGTATTTTGAACGAATGGAATGCCCGTTACAACGGAAAATCTGAAAAGCGTTAATTTCACCAAACGGCCGCCCTGGCCTTGCCAAGGCGGCCTTTTTTTTGGTCACTCATGTCTGCAGCCAGCCACTATCTTTCCCTTTCTCACCTGCATAAAGCCTTTGGCAATTTTGTTGCTCTGCAAGACATCAATCTCGACATTGTTCCTGGCGAATTAATTTGCTTCTTAGGACCTTCTGGTTGCGGTAAAACGACCTTACTGCGCATCATTGCGGGTCTCGAAGTTCAAACACATGGGGCCATTTACCAAGCTGGCAAAGACATCTCACGCGCGCACCCGGCAGAGCGCGATTACGGTATCGTTTTTCAAAGTTATGCCCTTTTTCCCAACCTCAACGTTGCAGACAACGTCGCCTATGGCTTGGTGAACCGAAAAATGGCAAGGGCCCTGGTGTCAAAGCGGGTTCAAGAACTTCTCAAATTGGTGGGCCTGCCTGGCAGTGACAGTAAATACCCAAGCCAACTGTCCGGCGGGCAGCAGCAACGCATTGCGCTGGCACGCGCCTTGGCCACATCACCAGGTCTCCTCCTATTAGATGAACCTTTGTCTGCATTGGATGCACTTGAGCGTGTCCGTTTGCGACAAGAGATACGAACACTTCAGCAAAGCTTGGGAGTGACCACCATCATGGTCACTCACGACCAAGAAGAGGCCTTGAGCATGGCCGATCGCATTGTGGTCATGAACCATGGTTGCATTGAACAAGTGGGCACGCCTACAGAAATATACAGAGAACCTGCCACTGCCTTTGTGGCTGAATTTGTAGGCCAAGTCAATGTTTTGCAAGGCATCGTCAAAGACAGTCAACTGTTCTTGGGCAACATGCAAATTGACATGCACGACATCACTGGCAAATCCAGGCAAGCTGGCGACGTGAAAGTCTATTTGCGGCCAGAAGACATTTTGGCGCGGCCGATCTTAGCGGGAGATGCCTGCGTGTTTCAAGCTGAACTGATAGAGATTGATTTTTTAGGTGCCTTCTGCCATGTACACGTTCAAGCTCCAGCCCTTTCAAACAAACCACTGACTGTGTATTTGTCACTGAACTTTTTGGCAGAGCAACAACTTCAAGTTGGCTCCAAGCTAGCGATGAAACTGATGCCAGAGCGCATTAAACTTTTCTAAATCAGGTATGTCTCTCGCTATCCCACAGGTCACTCAGCGCAAGCACTGGAGCGACTGGCTTGGCTTTTTGGGTTTGACCTTGGCCCTGCTGGTGCTTCTGACTTTCTTAGCGGCACCACTTCTAGCCATCTTGCAACAGGCCGCACAGGATGATCAAGGTCAATATGTGGGTCTGCGAAACTTTGCAGCCTATCTACAAACACCTGCTTTGTTGTACAGCCTTTGGAACAGCGTTTGGGTTTCCGCGCTCGTTACCTTGATTGTGGTGCCACTGGCATTTTTGTTTGCCTATGCTTTGACGCGAAGTTGCATGAGGGGCAAAGTCCTATTTAGAGCCATTAGCCTCATTCCCTTGCTAGCCCCCTCCCTGCTGTCAGCCATTTCATTGATTTATTGGTTTGGCAATCAGGGCGCTTTGAAAGGTCTCCTACAAGCGGTCGGCATCGATCAAATCTATGGTGCGTCCGGCATTGTCATTGCAGAATGCTTTGCGGTATTTCCACATGTGCTCATGATTTTGGTCACTGCACTCACATTGGCAGATGCACGCTTGTACGAGGCTGCTGCTGCATTGGGCACGCCGGCCAGCCGTCAATTTTTCACCATCACTTTGCCAGGCGCCAAATATGGTTTGATCTCAGCCTCATTGGTCAGCTTTACCTTGGTCATGACCGACTTTGGCATCCCCAAAGTTATTGGCGGCAACTTCAACATGATGGCCACCGATATTTTCAAACTGGTCATTGGTCAACAAGACTTTGCCAAAGGTTCTGTGGTGGCCTTGCTTTTGTTGTCGCCAGCAGTCTTGAGTTTTGCAGTGGATCGTTATGTCAGCGCTCGCCAAACAGCCATGCTTAGCGCTCGGGCTGTGGCCTTCCAGCCCAAACCAGATGCTCAGCACGACACCCTCATGATGCTCTACTGCATCTTCATTTCTGCTTTGATGCTGGCGATGTTGGGCATGGCAGTGTTTGCTTCATTTGCCAGTTTCTGGCCTTATGACCTTACTCCCAGCTTGCGGCATTACAAGCTTGGCTTGGTTGATGGCGAAGTGGGTGTAGGGTTCATCAACAGTCTTGAGATGGCTTCTGGCACAGCAGTTTTTGGTACTCTGCTTGTCTTTGTCACCGCCTACCTTCTCGAAAAAACCAAAGGCATGAACAGCCTGCGAGCACCGCTTCAATTGCTTGCGGTCATTCCCATGGCCGTGCCGGGCTTGGTGTTGGGCTTGGGCTATATTTTCTTTTTCAACATGCCAAGCAACCCGCTGCATGGCATGTACCAAAGCATGGCCTTGCTCACGCTCTGTACCATCGTGCATTTTTATACCACTGGCCATCTCACTGCCACAACCGCCTTGAAGTCTTTGGATGCCGAATTTGAATCTGTCAGCGCATCTTTGAAGGTTCCTTTTTACAAAACCTTTTGGCGTGTCACTTTGCCCATTTGCACACCAGCCATGGTCGACATTGCCCGCTATTTTTTCATCAACGCAATGACTACCATTTCAGCTGTGGTTTTCTTATACTCACCAGAAACCAAAGTAGCATCCATAGCCATTTTGAATTTAGATGAGGCTGGCGATATTGGCGCTGCCGCAGCCATGGCCGTGCTCATTGGCTTAATTTCTGCAACTGCAACCGCGCTCTTTGCTTGGCTCAGTTGGTTTGTAGACAAGCGAACGCAGGCCTGGCGCAGGCGTTAAATTTTCGGTTCATCCTTGATGAAGTTTTTTCACTCACATTAATAATTGAGACATCTTTCACCATGCAACGCGAAGCCATTCTTCTCACACCTGGCCCTTTAACGACCACCCTGCGAACCAAGTTGGCCATGTTGCGCGACTGGGGTTCATGGGACAGTGAATTCATTGCTGTCACAGCCCGCGTTCGCAAAAGTCTTTTGAACATTGTGCATGGCCAAGAATCCCATGTAGTGGTTCCCCTTCAAGGCAGCGGCACTTTCAGCGTTGAAGCGGCGGTGGCCACTGTAGTGCCGCCAACTGGGCATGTCTTGGTGTTAGACAATGGCGCATATTGCAAGCGCGCCGCCAAGCTCTCCACCATGATGGGGCGCAAAACCACCGTGGTGGCAACGCCTGAAGATCAGTGCGTCTCACCTCATCAGCTTGAATCACTTTTAAGCAATGACCCCAGCATGACCCATGTGGTCCTTATTCACTGTGAAACTGGCGCTGGCGTGTTAAATCCATTGCACGACATCGCCAAGGTGTGTGAAAAACATGGCAAAGGCCTGATCGTTGATGCCATGAGCTCTTTTGCAGCACTGGAAATTGATGCCCGCACCACACGCTTCGATGCCCTGATTGCCGCCAGCGGTAAATGTCTTGAAGGCGTGCCAGGCATGGGCTTCGTGTTCATCCGCAAAGCCATCTTGGACAGTTGCGCTGGCAACAACACGTCATTGGCCATGGACTTGCACGACCAATACGTTTACATGGAAAAGACAGGACAATGGCGTTTTACGCCGCCAACTCACGTGATGGTGGCTTTGGCCGAAGCCATACAACAGTTTGAGGACGAGGGCGGTCAACCCACGCGATTGAAGCGCTACCAAAGCAATTGCAAAACTTTATTAGATGGCATGGCCGAATTGGGCTTCCAGCCTTACCTCGATCCTTCTGTACAAGCACCCATTATTGTGACCTTCCATGCACCGGCCGATGCCAACTACGAATTTAGAAAATTCTATGAAGCAGCCAAGAAACATGGCTTCATTTTGTACCCAGGCAAGCTCACAGAGATAGAAACCTTTCGTGTAGGTTGCATTGGTGCCATTGGCCCCATTGAAATGCAACAGGCTGTTCATGCTGTGGCACTCACATTGAAAGAGTTGGGCATCGCCAGCGGCGCACCTGCTTGAATTTTGTCAACGAATTGAATTTTTTCAGATTTTTAAAGGACTGAGCATGGTCACCTCCAAAGTACATCCTGCACTTACAGCGGTTGAGAAAAGTGGCGCTCAAAAAGTCAAAGTGGCTGTGAGTGACATCGATGGAATTTTGCGTGGCAAGTATTTGCACATCGATAAATTCAAAAGCGCTGCTGAGCCCTACCCTGCGGGTGGTTTTGGTTTTTGTGATGTGGTGTTTGGCTGGGACTCTTCAGACCAGTGCTATGACAACACATCGGTCACTGGCTGGCAACACGGCTTTCCAGACGCCTTGGCGCGCTTGGACCTTGATACCGCACGCAAGGTTCCCTGGGACAACAATGTGCCCTTTTTTATAGGCGAATTCATTAACAGCGATGGCACACCCCATCCACTGTGCCCACGCCAAACCTTGAAAAAAGTTTTGAAACGTGCCGCAACAATGGGGCTCAATCCCATGTGCGGCATGGAGTTTGAATGGTTCAATTTCTTAGAAAATTCACATTCATGGCAAAGCAAGAAAGGTGTAGAGCCCACCCCCCTAACGCCTGGCATGTTTGGCTATTCTTTATTGCGCATGAATCAAAACCGCGAGTTCTTCAATGCCATTCAAGATGAAATGCTTCAGTTTGGTGTCCCCATCGAAGGCCTGCACACCGAAACAGGGCCTGGTGTTTATGAAGCCGCCATTGCGTTTAGCGATGCCCTCACGCAAGCCGACCGAGCCATCTTGTTCAAAACCGGCACCAAAGAAATTGGCGCTCGATTTGGCATCATGCCCAGCTTCATGGCCAAATGGAATGCTGCACTGCCGGGCTGTAGCGGCCACATTCACCAAAGCTTGAGCGATGGCAAAAAGAATTTGTTTGCCGACGCCAAAGGCCGCCATGGCATGAGCCAAGTTTTTGAAAGCTACTTGGCGGGACAAGTGGCTCACCTGATGGAATTTGCGCCCATGTTTTGGCCCACCATCAACAGCTACAAGCGTTTGGTTGATGGTTTCTGGGCCCCCGTCAAACCCACATGGGGCGTTGACAACCGCACCGCCAGTTTCCGAGTGATTGCAGGCTCCCCCAAATCAACCCGGTTAGAAACCCGCTGCCCTGGTGCCGACGTCAACCCTTACTTGGCCATGGCCGCAGTCATTGCAGCGGGTCTAGATGGTGTTGAAAAAGGCATGAAACTCACAGCACCCGCCATCCACGGTACCAATGGCGGTGCGGAAAACATTCCCCGTGCGCCCAGAACCTTGATTGAAACCACACGCAATTTCCAACAGTCCAAAGTAGCACGTGATTGGTTGGGCGATACATTTGTGGATCACTTTTCAGCCACCCGCGAATGGGAATGGCGTCAATGGTTGGATGGCGTGACCGACTGGGAACTCAAACGCTATTTCGAAATCATTTAATTTAAATTTTCAGATCAAACTGGACACCTTTATGAGCATTGACAAATTTTCATTCCCCACCCCCATTCACTTTGGCGTGGGGGCCCGCAAACTGGTGGGGCAACATTTGAAAAACTTAGGTTACAAACGCCCCCTGATCGTGACCGACAAAGCCATGGCGAACTTGCCCCTGATGGCCGAGTTCATCGGCCACCTAGCAGGCTTGGAAGTGGCTGTCTATGCAGGCGTGCATGGCAACCCAACGGCATCACAAGTCACCGCTGGCGGTGCTGCGTTCAAGGCTCACAACGCCGATTGCGTCATTGGCTTGGGCGGCGGCGCCTCCTTGGACGTGGCCAAAGTGGTGGGCTTGTCTGCCACCCACGACGGCCCCATTTTGGAATACGCATGGGATCATCCCAATGTGCGCAGCATCACTGGCGCATTGCCCTACTTTGTTGCACTTCCCACAACCTCAGGCACGGGTTCTGAGGTAGGCCGCTCTAGCGTGGTAAGTGAAGACGACACACATCAAAAGCGTGTCATTTTTCATCCCAAGTTGTTGGCACAAACGGTGTTTGCCGACCCAGAGCTGACTGTGGGTTTGCCTGGCAAGATCACTGCGGCCACTGGCATGGATGCACTGACTCACAACATTGAAAGCTATTTGTCGCCTGCTTACCACCCATTGTGCGACGGTATCGCTTTAGAAGGCACTCGCATTGGCGCTGCAGCTTTGCACACAGCTGTGCATGAACCCCATAACCTCAAAGCTCGCAGCGACATGATGATGTCCTCCATGATGGGCGCAATTGCATTCCAAAAAGATTTGGGTGCGGTGCATTCTTGCGCGCATGCCTTGGGTGCTGTGCTTGACATGCACCATGGCTTGGCCAACGCGCTCATGATCGATGTGGTCATGGCCTGGAACTACGAAGCTGTACCAGAAAAATTCAATGAACTTGCGCACGTTTGCCATGTCAAAGGCGGCGGCAGTGCCTTTGTGCCTTGGCTCCAAGAATTGAAATTGTCGATTGGCATCACTGGCAATTTATCCTCGCACGGTGTGAAGGCCGAGCATCTGCCGCGCTTGGTTGAAATTGCGACGGCCGACATTTGTCACCAAACTAACCCGCGCCCTTGCACTGCAGCCGATTTTGAAAAGCTGTTCAAGGCAGCGATGTAAAGACAAGGTTTCTATGTCATTGAATTCAAAGCGCCTCAAGATTGGCATCTCAGCCTGCTTCTTTCATCCTGACAGCGAGCGTCCTATCTTCAAAGGCAAGACGCTTCAGTACATCGAACAGTCTGTTGCGCATTGGGTGATGTCACAAGGCGACTTGGCAGTCATGATCCCCTCACCCGAAGGCGAGACTCAGGTGGGTGATGTGCAAATAGCCGACTACGCCCAATGGCTAGATGCTGTGGTGCTCATGGGCGGCAGTGATGTATGGCCCGGTAGCTATGGCGAAGAGGTGATGGATCCCCGCTGGGCGGGAGACAAGGTGCGCGATGCTTACGAAAAAAAATTGATCGAATCTTTTGTGGCTGCTGACAAACCCGTGCTGGGTGTATGCCGCGGCATGCAAATGATCAACGTGGCTTTTGGCGGCACTTTGTACCAAGACATTGCCACGCAAAAACCGGAGGCACTCATGCACCGCGATGGCGTGAAGTACGACCTCAACCTGCACGAAGTGCATTTCAAACCCAATAGCAAACTTTCGAATTTATTAGGCGGCGTCAGTCAAGCCAAAGTCAACAGCATTCACCATCAAGGCGTGAAAGATCTGGCCGCTAACTTTGTGGTTGAAGCCTACTGCCCACACGACCAAATTCCAGAGGCCATTCGATTTGAGGGCAATGCTTACATCGCTGCGGTGCAATGGCATCCTGAGTTTCACAAAGCGGCCCTTGGCACCTTGGATGACTCACCTATCCTTACCGACTTTTTAAATGCAGCACGCAGCAAGCAATCTGTTTAAGCGTCCATTCTTCAATTCAACACTCCGAACCGCATTGGACTTTTTATGAAACTGCTAGACGTCATCAACCCTGCTACCGAAGAATTGATTACCCAACTGCGCATCGACGATGGCGCAGCCGTGACCATCAAGGCGCAAAAAGCCCGCAACGCACAAGCCTCATGGGCCGCCACATCTTTGGCGCATCGCATGGCATGCATTCAGCGTTTCCGTGGCTTGGTTCTGACGCAACTTGACGACCTTGCCAACATCATGACGCAAGAAACTGGCAAGCCCTTGGGCCATTCGCGCAACGAATTGAACGGTTTCTTAGGCCGCGTCGATTTCTTTTTGGCTGAAGCTGAAAATATTCTTCAAACCGAAACGGTTTACGAGCAAGATGGTATGCGCGAGCAAATTCAACACATCCCCCTTGGCTTGATTGGCAACATCTCTGCTTGGAACTATCCTTGGTTTGTGGGTGGCAATGTGTTTGTGCCTGGCCTGCTCATGGGCAATGCCATTTTGTACAAACCTTCAGAGTTTGCCGCTATGAGCGGCATGGCCATGGGCCGATTGCTGCATGAGGCAGGCATTCCAGAAGACGTTTTCGCTACCCTCGTGGGCGCAGCCGACACCGGCAACGCTTTGCTTGCACAGCAACTCGACGGCATGTTCTTTACTGGCTCATTGGCCACGGGCCAACACATCGCCAATGTCATGGGCCCGCGCATGACCAAACTGCAACTGGAATTGGGCGGCAAAGATCCCACTTATGTGTGCGCCGATGCCGACCCTGTGGCGGCCGCTCAATCATTGGCCGATGGCGCCATGTACAACGCAGGGCAAAGCTGCTGCTCGGTCGAGCGTATTTATGTGCATGCCAGCATTCATGACCAATTTGTGCAATCACTGGTCGATACAGTTCGCACCTTCAAAATGGGCGACCCCATGGCAGCAGACACCTACCTTGGCCCGCTTACGCGTGCCCCACAGCTCAAAGTGTTGGAAGATCAAATTGCAGATGCCAAAGCCAAAGGTGCGCGTTGTTTGCTGGGCGGTCAGCGCAGCAAAGGCCCCATGGGTGGCAGAGGCAATTGGTTTGAAGCCACAGTTTTTGACAACGTGAACCACAGCATGTCGCTGATGCGCGACGAAAGTTTTGGACCCATCATAGGCATTCAAAAAGTGAGTGACGACGCAGAGGCTATTCGCCTCATGAACGACACGCAATATGGTTTGACAGCTGGCGTCTACACGCCCAGCGAACAACACGCTCGTGAAGTACTTTCACAAGTTCGCGCAGGCACCGTGTACTGGAACTGTTGTGACCGCGTCAGCCCACGCTTGCCATGGAGTGGCTATGGCCATTCAGGCGTTGGCCTCACTTTGTCTCGCGAAGGCTTGGCCACATTCACGCGCCCTAAAGCTTGGCATTTGCGCAGCAATTGACATGCGCTTGGCCCTTTTCGACTTAGACCACACCCTGCTCAATGGGGACAGCGATCAGTTATGGTGTGATTTTTTGATCGACAAAGACTTGCTCGACAAGGACATTTTCTCTGCTAAAAATGAAGCTATGGCGCGCGACTACAAATCAGGTGCCGTCGATGTGCAGGCATTTTGTGAGTTTTACATTGGCACCCTGACGCTCAAATCACCTGCTGACTGGGAATTACTTCGTCAAGAATTTTTAAGCGGATGGGTGGCGCCGCGCTTGTGCGCTGGTGGCCAAGCACAAATCAAAGCGCATCAAGCCAAAGGCGATCTTGTTGTCATAACCACTGCCACCAATCGGTTCATTACAGAGTTAACTGCCACACACTTAGGCGTACAGAATCTGCTTGCCACTGAAGCCGAAATGCAAGGGGGTTTGTTTACCGGCAAAACGGCAGGCATTCTGAATATGCGCGAAGGCAAAGTCAGCCGGCTCAAGATGTGGTGCAAAGAAAACAATTTAGACTGGGCTGATCTAGAAACTTGGGGCTATAGTGATTCCATCAACGACCTGCCGCTTCTGACAGCCGTCACGCACGCTACCGTCACGCAAGGTGATATGAAGTTGCGGGCTGAGGCTGCCAAAAGGGGCTGGCCCCAAATTGATTGGTTTGAATGAAGCGCTTTTAACTTTGTAGCCAACACAGGATTGACATGACGAGCACTGTATTTACTGACATTGATTGGGCCAAAGATGGCAAGCAACTTGGCACCCTCAACCTGCCGCATTCACCCGACGACGATGCATGGGGCGTGATTCCGTTTCCCGCGGCCTCCATCAAAAATGGCAATGGCCCTGTGGTGGTGGTCACAGGCGCCGTACATGGCGATGAGTATGAAGGTCCTATCGTCATTTCTGAATTGATGCGCAACATAGAAGCCCAGGATGTCACTGGTCAACTGATCTTGCTGCCCACCTTCAATGCGCCAGCCTTAAAAGCAGGCCGGCGCACCTCTCCCATCGACCAACTGAACCTGAACCGTGTCTTTCCGGGTGATGACTTTGGCTTGCCTACACAGCAAATTGCCAGATATGTCACTGACCATCTGTTTAGCAAAGCCAATTTTTACATTGACCTGCATGCAGGTGGACGCTCCTTGTTTATCCAGCCAAGCGCTCATGTGGTGATGGCAGATGGCATGCCCGCCGAATTGATTCAAGCCAATGCACGTTTGGCCGAGGCATTTGGGGTGGGCATTACCGTTCAGACCAGCAACATGGGCGACTACAGAACTGCTGCAGGCTATGTCACCTTCAAGGGCATTCCCATGCTTGCAGCAGAAATGGGCATGGGAGGCTGGGCCACTGCAGACTCTGTGAGGGCCACACGTGAAGCCACGCACAGAGTACTCAAACACACAGGGGTCTTGCCAAATATAACAACCTGTCCTGGCGAAACAACGCAATGGACTCGCATTCATGGTACAGAAGCCTATGTTTTTGCACCTATGGACGGCTACTTTGAAAGACACTTCTCACTTGGGGATGAAATTCAAAAGGGACAATTAGCAGGTTGGATGCACCACCTCAATCGCCCCAACCTAGAACCTGAGCCCGTTTACTTTCAATCAAGCGGCACACTTTATGCTCACGGCCTGATTGGGCACGTCCGTGCTGGACAAAATTTGGCTGTGTTGGTTGAAAGCGTTAGCTCGCCCATTTAGGTTTTGGGCGCACGGTTTGACTAAGCGCTAAGCTGCGCTGCAGTGACACTAATTTCAACACCGTATTCTTTTCCCGCCAATCGCGATACCTCTACCGTGGCTCTGGCGGGTGTTGCGCCAGGCACCACCCACTCTTCCCAAGCGCGGTTCATGTCTGAGAAGGTGTCCATGTTGGTCAAATAAATAGTGGCCATCAAAATTCTTGACTTATCGCTTTTATTTTCCGCAAGGATGCGGTCAATGCTGGCCAAGGTTTGTTGGGTTTGAATGTAAATGTCTGGCGCGCAGTTGTCATTTGCAACTTGGCCCGTTAAAAAAACCATTCCATTGAATGACACGGCTTCAGACAAACGCTTGTCAGTTTCAAATCGTTCGATGCTCATTCATTCGCTCCAATAGGTTAGAAGTGTTATCAATCAGATTTAGCTTGCCCCATGTATTGCGTCAGAATCAGAAGAACCGAAGTGATCAGCACAATGAGGGTAGAAATTGCGGCAATGGTGGGGTCTACCTGATCACGCAAGGCGTTGAACATGTTGCGCGTCAAGGTTGAGTTATCGCCCCCCGAGACAAACAAAGCCACAATAATTTCATCAAAAGAAGTTAAAAATGCCAATACGGCACCCGAAACAACAGCAAATTTTATTTGAGGCAAGGTGACAGACCAAAACGCATACAACGGTGAAGCACCCAAACTGCGCGCAACGCGTTCTTGATCCATGTCATAAGATTTAAGCGCCGATCCCACCACCAACATCACCACGGGAATGGCCAACATGCAGTGCGCTAAGACCAAGCCTAGCAATGTATTCACTAATTTGAGCTTCACATAAGCATAGAAAACGCCAATACCAATCAAGATAACGGGAACCACCATAGGTGTCAGCAACAACATCCAAATCCAGTTCACATGCTTGAAGCGAGATGTATGCAAGCCATAAGCAGCCATGGTGGCAAAGGGTGTAGCAAGCAACGCAGTGAGCAAACCCGCCTTCAAAGAAGTGGCAGTAGCCTGCATCCAAGCTGCAGAGTTGAAGTACGCTTCATACCACCTGAACGACCATTTTCTGGGTGGAAACTCCAAATACTGCGAAGCAGAAAAGGACATAGGCACAACCAACAAAGTTGGAATAACCAAGAAGGTCATCACGACGATGGCCACGGCATAAAGCCACAACCGAGACTGATGTGTAATTTGGGTGTCTGTCGCGGGTTGGCTTAACCAAGTCATGCCTTAACCACCTGATTCATTGGATTGGATATTTTCAAAAGCTTCATGAAAATCCAAATAAGCAAAGCAGTCATTGCCAGTAAAACCACCCCGAGTGCACTCGCAGCACCCCAATTGAAGAAAATTTCAATGTCATTGGCAATTCGGCTAGATACCATGATGACTTTGCCACCGCCCAGCACAGCCGGCGTTATGTAAAAGCCAAGGCATAAGATGAAAACAATCAAAGCGCCAGTTGCCATTCCTGGCAAGGCCAATGGGAAGAAGACGGACCAAAATGTTTTTAGGGGGCTGGCCCCTAAATTGGCGGCAGCACGAAGATAGTTGCGATCGATGGCTCTCATGGAGGAGTACAGCGGCAAGATCAAAAAGGGCAACATCACATGAACAGTTCCAATGAGGGTACCCAACATGTTGTGCACCAATGCAACGGGCTCATTCCACAAGCCCAATTCAATGGCCCAGTTGTTAATAAGCCCCTTGCGTTGTAACAACACAAGCCAAGCATAAGTACGAACTAATAACGATGTCCACAAAGGCAAGAGAACCGCAATCATGCAGATGTTGGCTGCTCGCTTGGGTAGCTCTGATAAAAAATAAGCCAAAGGGTAGCCAATGACAAGGCAAATTGCGGTGGTCATGAAACTCACCTCAAATGTGGCCTTGAAGGTTCTCAAGTAGGAAGGCTGCTCCCACATGCGAACATAATGTTCAGTGGTATAGGCTCCAGTATCTGACAACAAAGACAAGTAAAAAAGCCAGCCCACCGGCAGAACCATGGTGATCACAATGAGCAACAAGGCTGGGGTTACCAAGCCGAGCAACCACAGTCGCTCAATGCTGTCTGCTCGCTTAAGCGCCAGTGCATTTGGCAATGTGCTCAAGAAGTAACTCCCTCTTGGTTTAAAACCACGGTGTCCTGCACTGATACAGCCATCCTCAGCGAAGCACCAGGCATAAGATTTGGATGGCTTTGCAACTCGACTGACGGCATGCGAACCTGAACCCTTATGTCGTTGGGCAGTTTGACCTCTAAAAGAGAGCTATCACCTTGGTACACCACATGAAGCAAGTGACCTGTAAATTCATTGAACTCAGAATTTAAATTTTCCTGACTCCCCAGGACCCTTAGGCGCTCAGGGCGAAGCATCAGAAGTGCAGCACCATGGCGTGTATCCTTGTGCAGGGTCTTGAAAGAAAAATTAGAAAAACTGGCGATACCATTTTCAATTTGAACGGGCACAAAAGTAGATTCCCCAATGAACTCTGCTACAAATTTGTTCAGTGGTCTTTCGTAAATGGCGCGGGGCGTATCCAACTGCATGATCTTGCCAAAATTAATCACAGCAATTCGATCGGACATGGTCAGAGCTTCACGTTGATCATGCGTCACATAGACCGTTGTCATGCCTAATTTCTCGTGCAACTGCCGCAATTCAATTTGCATGTGCTCGCGCAGTTGTTTGTCTAGCGCAGAAAGTGGTTCATCCATGAGCATGATGCGAGGTTCAAAGACCATGGCTCTGGCCAGCGCCACCCGCTGCTTTTGGCCACCTGACAATTGGTCAATGCCTCGTTTTCCGTAGCCTCCCAAGCGCACCATCTCGAGTGATCGCTCGACTCGCTCTTGGGCTGCTAGCCCTTTCACACCTCTGATCTTTAAGGGATAAGCCACATTCTCAGCCACAGTCATGTGAGGGAATAAAGCGTAATTTTGAAAAACCATGCCCACATCGCGCTGATGCGGCGGGACACACACCATCTCTTTATCGCCAAACCTTACGCTACCGCCATCAGGGCGGGTAAAGCCAGCCAATACCGTGAGAAGAGTGGTCTTGCCAGAGCCCGAAGGCCCTAGCAAGGTTAAAAACTCACCACTTTTAATTTCCAAATCAACATGATCTAAAGCATAAGTAGAACCATACTTTTTCGTGATTTTTTCAATGGAAATTGGCAGAGAGGCGTTTTTCACAGGCAGGCTTCAAAAATTATTCAGTCAACATGTTTTGATAAAGCTCGGAGGCGCGGCCTTCAAACTTGGTATACCAAGCCAAATCAATCGGCAGTTGTTTGGCTGCGTTGTCTGGATGCGATGGCAAAGTTTTGGCATATGCGGGAGTAATGGCCGAGCCCTCATAGGCTTTTTTATTGGTAGGTCCGTAAGTGATGTACTTGGTGAATTCAGCTTGGTATTGAGGCTTGCTAATCTCGTTCAGAAATCTCATGGCCAAGGCTTTATTGGGTGCACCCTTCGGTACGCCAAAGCAGTCGTAATCTAACAAGCCTTGGTTAAATGTGTACGCGACTTGCGCACCGTCCTTGGCCACCACATCGAAACGGCCGTTCCATCCTGTGATCATGTCCACCTCGCCATCCTTCATCAGTTGTGCATGCTGTGCACCGGATGACCACCAAACAGCAACATGGGGCTTGAGTTCTTTGATTTTCTTAATTGCGCGCTCAATACCGCCAGGTGCTGATAGCACCTCATAAACCTTGTTTGGAGGCACACCATCTGCCATCAATGCTGGCTCAAGCGCGCCGGCAACACCCTTGCGATAAGAACGCTTACCAGGGAATTTTTTCACGTCCCAAAAGTCAGCCCAACTTTGAGGACCATTTCTGCCATATGTTTTTGTATTCCAGGCTAGAACTGTCGAAAACACATCGCCACCGACACAGTGCTCTTGCGTGAAGCCTGGTGCAAATGTAGACACATCGATGGTCTTGTAATCTAAAGATTCGAGCAGGCCCTCTGCGCCAGCACGAGCCGCACTGCCAGACCCACTTGCAACGATGTCCCAAGTGACTGCACCTGCCTTCACTTTCAATCTCAAGTCTGCAATACCAGTATAGGTTTCTTCCTTGACGGTAATGCCCAAGGCTTTTGCAGCAGGCTGAAACAAAGCTTTACTTTGACCTTCTTGGTACGCCCCTCCAAAGGAGACGATTGTCAATTGGGCACTCGCATTGCCCACCCATGACATGACGGCCACCAATGCACTGACCGATACAATTTTCTTAAAAATTTGCTGACTCAACATTGCAATTCTCCCTTGTAAAAAAGACATGAAAACCAACCAGAACCGAAATTTTCTGAAGCGCAGGACGTTTCAAATATAGAAATTGATTGGCATCCTCAAAAGTGCCATTATCGAAACTCCACCATACCAATTTCAAAATACTCGAGCAAGCTCAAATTCGCGCCACCACACTTTTGGTTTTGCAATAACTCCCCACTGCCTCCAGCCCTTTCTCACGGCCAAAACCAGAGTGTTTATTGCCACCAAAAGGCACGGCAATACCTCCCGCAAAATACTCATTCACATAAATCTGTCCGGCATCAATCTGCTGTGCCAATCGGTGGGCTGCACTTAAATCTTTGGTGAAAATTCCTGCCACCAAACCAAACTGCGTGCCATTCGCTAAATGAACCGCTTCTTCAATGTCAACAAATGTTTGAATACAAAGCACCGGGCCGAATATTTCCTGCTGCACCGCAGGGTCAAGCAATGGCACCCGATCCAATAATGTGGGTTCATAAAACCAGCCCAGGCCTGTGTGAGGGTCGGTCTTGCTATTGCCACCGCTTAGCACCTGAATACCTCTTGACTTGGCTGACTCAACATGGCCAGACACTCGCTTTAATTGCAACTCAGAATTGAGGGGCCCCATGCCTGAATTTCGAAGGCCGTGTCCTAAGTGAATGGCTTTGGTTTTTTTCAAAACCTTTTCAACCAAGGCCGCATGAATTGATTCATGCACCAGCAAGCGCGAACCCGCTGAACATATTTGACCCGCATTTTCAAAAATGCCTGCAATCACATTATCAGCTGTGAGTTCTAAATCGCAATCAGCTAACGCAACAATGGGCGACTTACCGCCCAACTCTAACAGCACGTGCGTGATGTTAGACGCCGCCATCCGCATCACATCGATGCCTGTGGTCACAGAGCCTGTGAACGTGATGTGGTGAACACCAGGGTGTTTCACCAATGCTGCGCCGGCGGCCTGCCCTGTGCCTGTGATGACATTGAAAACACCTTTTGGCAAACCCGCTTCAATACACAACTCAGCCAAAATAAGGGCCGTTAAGGGTGTCTGCTCTGCAGGCTTTGCAATCACAGTGCAACCAGCAGCCAGCGCTGGGGCAATTCCCCTGGCTGCAGTTGACAGAGGGTAATTCCAAGGAATGATGTGCGCCGTGACACCCAGGGGCTCATTCATTGTGTAAGCCACATAATCGGGCCCGAGTGGAATACTGATGCCTTGGTATTTGTCGCAGGCACCCGCATAGTAGTCAAAACAATTGGCAGCACCTGCTACGTCTCCCATCGCTTCATCTAATCTCTTTCCAGCGTCTAAGGCCTCGACAAAAGAAAGCCTGTCCGAATTCTTTCGAATGAGCTCAGCCACTTTTCTTAAAAGCTTTCCACGCTGCGAGGGCGTCACACGCGACCACTCCGCTTTCAGGGCTTGTTGAGAAGATGCAACGGCACGGTCTACATCTTCAGCTTGACCCGCTGCGAATTCTGCAAAGACGCGAGCTGTTGCAGGATCCCAAGTTGCCATCGCTTGGCGACTTTCTGCTGCAACAGATTCGCCATCAATGAAGAGTGCATTGGGCAGTCCCTCGACCTTGCCAGTTGCCAAGTAATCCTTGACGGATGTCGCCAGGTCAAAGGCCATCTACTTCACCTCACTGACCTGATAGGTGGCGCGACTTAACCAATCAGGACTGATCTCGACACCCCAGCCAGGCCCCTCGGGCAGAGCAATCATGCCGTCCTTGATTTTGTATGGTGATTGCACATACAGACCTTCTTGCCAGGGGTAGTAATCGGCACCTTCTATGGAATATTCCAAATATTTACCAGGATTGGGAATGGCACACAACAGGTGCATGGTGAACAATGTAACCAAAGACCAATTGGCGCTGTGGGGTGTACATGGAAGCCCAGCAGCATGCGCCATTTGGGCCACTTGCATACTGCGCAGCATGCCGCCCATGTAGCAAACATCGGGCTGGACAATGTCCACAACCTTTGACTCAATCATGTGCTTCCAGATTGGCAAGTAGCAATCTTGCTCACCACCCGTCACATCCAAGCTCAAAGCCTCTCGAACTTCACGCGTTTGATCTAGCTCCCAGTAAGGACAGGGCTCTTCAAAGTGCGCAACCCCGTTGTCTTCTAAAATTTTGCCAACTTGTATGGCACGTGCCGGCGAGTAACAACTGTTGCCATCCACCATCAACTCGGCTTGATCACCTAGCGCTTTTCGCATGGTTGGGACAATTTCTTCCGTACGCCCTTCCCACTCGTCTTGATCTCTGCCACATTCGGCTCCAACCCTGAATTTAAAAGCGGTAAAGCCGTCTCGTTCTTGAAGTTCTTGCATCCTTCGCGCTTCATCTTTGGGTGTAATGTCTCGCTTCATGGAGGATGCGTAGGCCCGAAGGGGTTTAACATGCCCCCCCAATAATTCGCAAACAGGCTTTCCTTGCAACTTACCCAACAAATCCCAGACTGCAGTTTCTACCCCGCCCATGGCGCGGTAAATGTAGGAGCCTGGAAACTTGTATTCCTTGTCGTGCACCAATGCCATTAAGCCTGCCATGTCATGAATGTCATGTCCCAAGGCATATGGCGCAACCTGACGGTGCAAGATGAGTGAGCTGATGTCTGAGTTGTAAGTTGAAACTTGCCCCCAGCCCTGAGATCCATCCTCCGCAGTGACCCTTGTAAAACCAACAAAGAGATCACTGAAGGTTTCTATGCATTTGATTTTCATACTCACATGATCCCAAGGCATTGGTAGGGAAAGAAGGTCCATTTTGAAGAATGAGTGATACCATTTTGAAAATTAAATGGAGTCAACGATGGTCAAACGCGCGCGTGGTTCTTTGTTACTTTCTATCAAATTTGACAGGAATTCGCACCAACCCATTAGCACTCAGCTTTATGTTGCGATGCGAGAGTTGATTCTGGCTGGCGGATTTTTAGCCGGTGAACGTTTGCCTGCAACTCGAATCTTGGCCAAAGATTTGGGCATTTCCAGAACCACCGTCATTGAAGTCTTTGACCGGCTCACTTCAGAAAGCTTGGTGACCTCCAAAACTGGGGCTGGTACTTATGTCAGCAAGGCGCTAAGCGCTGAACGACCCAAGGCTGTCGTATTGCAAACCGAGCTTCAAAATCAGCGCGCACCGCAACTTTCCAAATTGATGGGACAAGCCTTTCTTCGTTTCAGTGATCGCAAAAGACTGCCCCACGCGCCTCGCGCCTTCACAACCGCCTTGCCTGCCTTCGATTTTTTTCCGATGGCGCAATGGGCCAGACTCTCGGCCAAGTACATGCGCGGCTCTCGCGAAGACGTCATGGGCTATGGCGACCCCAACGGCGCAGCCCAATTGCGCCGGGCCATCGCTTCCCATTTGCGCGTCAACAGAGGTATATCTTGTGAACCAGAGCAAATTTTCATAGTCAGTGGTGCCCAACAAGCCTTCCATTTGATTGGCTCCACATTGGTCAATCCTGGTGAAAATGTTTGGTTCGAAAATCCTGGTGCCATCGGCGCACGAAATAGCTTGATTGCTTGCGGCGCCAACCTGATTCCCGTCCCTGTCGACAGCGAAGGCTTAAGGGTCGAAGACGCCTTAAGAATGTGCCCTGAATTCAGGCTGGCTTTTGTCACACCCTCGCATCAGCAACCCATGGGTAGCGTCATGAGCCTTGAACGCCGTTTTGCATTGCTGAGTGCCGCAGAAAAGGCCAAGGCTTGGATCATTGAAGATGACTATGACGGTGAATTTTTCTTTGGCAGTCACCCACCTCCCACGCTTAAAAGTGTGGACACCACTGGGCAAGTTATTTATGTAGGTACCTTCAGCAAATCTCTATTTCCAGCCCTGCGACTGGGCTATATGTTGGTACCTGATAGTTTGGTAAACACCTTTCAAACCATCATGTGCAATTACTTACAAGGGGTCCCTTCTCATACACAATCGATGGTTGCCGAATTCATTGATGAAGGTCATTTCTCATCACACGTTAGGCGCATGAGGCTCATCTATGAGGAAAGACATGAGGCCTTGATCAGAGTAGCCCAGCAAAAATTAAGTGGCCTGCTTGAAGTCGAAACGACTCGAAGTGGGCTGCATACGATTGCTCATTTGCCGCGACAACTTTCTGAAATTGAAATTTCTAAAGCGGCCGAGCTCCTCAATGTCACCGCCTCCCCATTGGGCAGGTATGCGCTAGCCCCCTTGAAAACGCAAGGTTTGGTTCTAGGATTTGGGGGTGTCAACCCCCAACAAATTCAAGCAGGCTTAGAAGTATTGGCCAGCGTTCTTGAGAATCAGCAGAAACTAAAGCTCGGATGAACTCAGTCTTTTTACGTGGTTTGCTAATATCTTCAAAACGGACCTTTTCACCAGACCAATGCCTGTGAAAAACTGAGCTTTTAAAAGCTAAAAAACTTTGACCGAATTCGATTTTATTGTTGTGGGCGCGGGATCAGCAGGGTGCGTCATGGCCAACCGACTTTCGGCCTGCGGGCGATTTAAGGTTTTGTTGCTCGAAGCTGGCGGAAGTGATCAGCGCCTGTGGCTGAAGGTCCCCATTGGCTATGGCATGTCTTTTTTCAATCCGAGTGTCAATTGGATGTATCAGACTGAGCCCGATCCACAACTGAATCACCGCTCCGGTTATTGGCCTCGGGGTAAGGTCTTAGGCGGCTCTAGTGCCATCAACGCCATGGTTTTTATCAGAGGTCAAGCCCGTGATTTCGATGATTGGGCCAACTTAGGAAACCCTGGTTGGTCGTATCAGGATGTACTTCCTTACTTTAAAAAATTAGAAGACAGCCCCCACGGACCTAGCACATCGAGAGGTGTGAATGGCCCTTTGCATGTGAGCGACGTATCGAAACAGGTGCATCCTTTGTGCGAGCAGTTTTTAAAAGCTGGCGAAGAGCTGGGCCTGAAAAGAAATGCTGACATCAACGGCGATTCTCAAGAAGGTGTTTGCATCAATCAAATCACCACACGGAATGGTTTTCGAGAATCTGCCAGCAGTGCTTATCTCAAACCAGCCCTCAAAAGACCTAATTTAAAAGTCATCACGCACGCACATGCCTCGCGGGTACTTTTTGAAAATCGAAAAGCAGTAGGCATTGAATTCCTCCAAGATGGCATCAAGCTCAGCGCTCGAGCAAGTCGTGAAGTCATTCTTTCTGCAGGCTCTATCAATACACCTCAAATACTCCAACTGTCTGGCGTGGGGCCTGGACAACTCTTGCAAAAGTTCAATATTCCCTTAGTGATCGATAGCCCAGCCGTTGGACAAAACTTGCAGGATCATTTGTGCATTGACTATATGTACAGAGCCAAAGTACCCACATTGAACAAACAATTGGGTAGCTTGTGGGGACAAATTTGGTCGGGGCTTCAATACATGACAAAGCGTCAAGGACCACTGTCCTTGAGCATCAACCAAGGTGGCGGTTTCTGTAAATCAACAGAACAGTCTTCGCATCCCGACATGCAACTTTATTTTTCGCCACTCAGCTACCTTAAGGCAACGCCAGGCAAAAGAAAACTGACAGCACCTGACGCATTTCCGGGATTCTTGTTGAGCGCGCAACCTTGTCGCCCCGAAAGTCGCGGCAGCATCCATATTCAAAGTCTAGACCCGCACCAAGCACCTCAGATATGGCCTAATTCACTTGCAAGCCCTGCTGACAAAGCCGCCATGCTTCTTGCTGCTCAGTGGTTGCGCAAGCTGGCAGGAACGCCCTCTCTGGGAAGCATCATTGATCATGAAATATTGCCAGGCCCTGAAGTCAAAAGCATCGATCAAATGATGACTGATATTTACGCAAGAGCATCAACCGTATACCATCCTGTGAGTACTTGCAGAATGGGAGCTCACATTGACAATGCGGTTGTAGACTCACAACTTAGGGCCCATGGTCTTCAGTCTTTAAGAGTCGTTGATGCCTCCGTTTTTCCAACACTCACATCGGGCAACACCAATGCCCCGACCCTCATGGTTGCAGAAAAAGCTGCAGACATGGTCTTAGCAGATCATCAAGATTAACCCAAGGATCAGATTTCATGTCATCTCTTGCTCTCATGGAAAACTGCAAACTCAGTCCGTACTGGTGGGAAAAAACGCCAAGACCCGTCTCACAGGAGAAAGCCTTACCTAGCTCTGTCGATGTCTTGGTCATAGGCGCGGGTTACACAGGGCTGCATGCAGCCTTGCAAACAGCCAGGGGAGGACGATCAACTTGGGTCATCGATGCGGAGGACGCTGGATGGGGTTGCAGTTCACGCAATGGCGGACAGATTTCAACCAGCATCAAGCCCACCTTTGAATCGCTGTCTCAACAACATGGTTCGAAAAAAGCCTTTGAGATCTTGAAGGAAGGGCAAAAATCGTTGGCATGGATTCAGCATTTTGTAGAGTCTGAAAAAATTGATTGTGATTTTGCCAACGTGGGGCGATTTCATGCTGCTCACAACGCTGAGCAATACGAAGCATTGGCAAAGAAGCTGACAAATCAGCCCAAGGGGCTTGAAGCAAAGGCTCATGTTGTTCCCCGATCAGAACAAAGGCAAGAATTGGGCTCAGATGTTTACTGGGGTGGTGTTGTTTATGAACAGCATTGCTCTGTTGATCCAGCGGCTTACCACCAAGGGCTTCTTGAGCGAGCTGTTTCAGCAGGTGTTGAAATCATCTCCAAATGCCCCGCTTTGAATATTCAAAAGAACAGCAATGGCTTCGAAATACAAACAACAAGAGGCATCATCAAAGCGAAAAATGTTGTCATTGCGACCAACGGCTATACCGGTAAACTCACACCCTGGCTTCAAAGACGTGTTATTCCCATTGGCAGTTACATGATTGCCACAGAGGCTTTACCGCCAGGCTTGATGGACAGACTGATCCCCAAAGATCGAATTGTCAGCGATACAAGACGCGTTGTTTATTACTACCGCTCGTCTCCCGATCGAACACGTATTTTGTTTGGTGGCAGAGTCTCACACCAAGAAACAGACCCTCGAATAAGTGGCCCCAAGCTTCACCATGACATGTCTGAAATTTTTCCAGAACTGAAAAATGTGGCCATCAGCCATTCTTGGTGCGGTTTTGTGGCTTACACATTTGATGAACTCATGCACACAGGTGTGCATGATGGCATGCATTACGCCATGGGTTATTGCGGAGCTGGCGTGGGAACATCCAGCTACTTTGGCATGCGAATTGGTCAGCAAGTCTTGGGCTTGAAAGAAGGCAACACGGCCTTAGACGGTTTGCCATTCCAGACTCGCCCTTTTTACACTGGCAATCCTTGGTTTTTAGCGCCTTCCATTCGCTACTACAGGTGGCTAGACAGTTTTTAAAAGTCAAGCATCATTGCCGCCAAATAAACTGTCATGAAATTTTCCAAGCCCCTTTGCGATTTGCCGCTTCAGTCTCCAAGGGGTTCACTTCATGTTTTGATTGTTGGATCGGGTGCAGTTGGACTTTCATGCGCCCTGTGGCTGTTAAAGACGGGCCACCGAGTCACCGTGTTTGACCCTAATCCACCACTTGAAGACATTGATTACAGAGGCGCATGCAGTTTTGGCAACGCCTGCTCCATTGCCTATGGTGCTGTCACGCCAGTCGCCATGCCAGGCATTTTGAAAGATGTTCCTAGCATGTTGACCAACCCACTGGCACATCTTTCCATTCAATGGCGAAACTTTCCAGAATTGATACCTTGGCTTTTACAGTTCATTCGCTCTAGCAAGTCAGAACGGGTTCTTGAAATTGTGAATGAACTGGCTGATCTCATGCGATTGGCAGAAGCTGGCATTGCACCTTTGCTTCAGGAAAGTGGCAGCCAACATTTAATTCGCAATCGTGAGTGTCTTTATCTTTATAAATCTGAAGAAAAATACCAGCAGGCTCAATACGGACTTCAATTGCGGGCGAGCCAGGGTGTTCGCATGGAAACACTAAATGCCGCTCAAATTTATGAAAGGGAGCCGCATCTGACACCGGTTTATCACAAAGGTGTTTTGTTTTTGGATGCCTACAGCTTAGAAAGTCCACATGTTTACATGAAGAATTTGGCGAAGAGCATTCTTCAACGAGGTGGACAATTTGTGCGTCAGCAAGTCGATGAAATTGTGCTTGGCGATGACCATGTCCAGCTCAGAGTTCATGGCATGCTCGGCGAGTGCGCAGATCAAGTGGTTGTGGCTGCCGGCGCATGGTCAAAAAAACTATTGTACGCCGATGATCAAGTACTCCTGAATACTGAGCGGGGCTATCACGTGATGTTTCCAGATTCTGGCAAATTATTGACAACGCCAACATGTTATCCAGAACATGGGTTTTACATGACACCCATGATGGATGGCATTCGAGCAGCAGGCACCGTAGAGTTGGGCGGCCTGGGTGCAGCACCAAACCTCAAACGAATTGAAGTCATCGAAAAAGCCACTCGGCAATTGATTCAAGGCTTAGGCCACAGCAGTGACACGTGGCTTGGACACCGCCCCTCCATGCCCGATTCTTTGCCTGTCATTGGTCAATCACCGCATAGCAAAAGAATCATTTATGCTTTTGGCCATGGGCACCTTGGACTTACCTTGGCCGGCATTACAGGCCGCTTGGTGGCTGAAATTGCTGGCGGACATACTTTGTCAAAAAATATCAATGCGCTGCGGCCACATCGATTTTGATTTTCAATTTTCAATCAATCAAAAGAACTTAAAACGCAATGCCCCTCAAAGATCTAGCGCACAATACAAGCCCGCTGAGACATAAAAAACTGTGGATCAAGGGCTTGAGGAAAGCTGCTTGAATACGAACTGCCAATTGATGCCCCAACCATACACCAAGCATGGCAAAAGGCAGAAGTAGCATCAAGCACTTCCAAAGGCCAACATCGCTCAAGCCGCCTGAGACACCCATCATGCAAAGCGCAATCGAAGACAGACCCATGATGGTCATCGGCATGGTCGCCCTGATCAAGTATGGGTCTGACAAGCGCTGAGCAAGCCACGACATCACAACTGGCCCTGCTGTGCCAAACATGGTTTCAACAAGCCCCATCATGAAGCCAGCCACGTGACGCATCGATGGCCTGAGCTGAACAGCCACTGGCGCGCCTTTGAGGCCTCGCCAGCCAATGAAGATGACATAGAGCCCCAAGCAAAGAAGCAAGCTATCACCCTGTGTGATGCGAGTGAGCACAATGCCAGCAAGTGCACCAACCACGACAGAAGGTAGCAAGGGCGGCAACTCTTTCCACATCACCTGCCGAAAATTCAAACCCGTGTGCAACATGGCAGCAGGCACATCAATCAGAAGTACCAAAGGCACCACCATCGCAAGTGGCCAATCCCAAGCCAACAAGGGAACGATGATCAAGGCAGATCCAAACCCTGCAATTCCCAAGACAAAATAGCCCAAAAACACGACTGCAAATTGAAAGAGGCCAGCTTCCATCTAGTTCAAAACACCCTGTGCAAGGACACAGGCAGCGTCTACTGTAAAGGCCTGATTGGCAATGGCCTCAACAACTTGCTTGGGTGACATACACGCAAATTCACTGACCTCACCATCTTGGTTAATGGGTGCCACATCTGGCGGCACCAGCAGGTTGTAAACCCACAATGTTTCGTGGTGCCAACCTGTGGCCACTGCTCGGCAAGTACTGACATTGCCATAAGGGGCAGCCGTGAGGGCTAAGGCTTCAGAAATTCCAGCCTCTTCGGCCAATTCTCTAATGCTGCAAGTTTGAAGCGACTCACCTACTGGCAACCCACCAGCCGCAAGGTTGTCCAACATGCCCGGATCGGTGGGTTTGGTAAGCGCTCGACGTCCGCACCACAAATGCCCTTCATTCGTAAAGCCATTCACATGCACAGCATGACTGCGCAAACCAAAAAACCGAAAGGCTGATCTCTCCATTTCAAAAGCCGCGGGCAAGAGAGATGTAGGTTCCAAAGACTGTTGCCCAAGGCCAATGACTTCATCTTTCCAGTAGCTGAATTTTTCATTGCGCCAACCCGTGACATATCCAAGAGCATGCAGTCGTTGGGCCCACTGCGCCAACATGAGGCTGCGTGAATTGGGCGTCCCTTCCTGGGTATCCCATCTCAATCCTAGAGGCAAATGTGTCCAATCGCTACTCAGCTTTTGAAGTACTTCTGCATGCAAAGGTGTGAGGCGCCCAGTGGCTGTCTGCGAACCACCCAAGTACCAGGGAACCGAATCTTTCGGCACCGGCTGCATGGCCTGCTTCAAGCACT
>CAJCDH010000176.1 GCA_903961095.1 uncultured Burkholderiales bacterium
ACTTGAACGCGTGTGTTCATTTCAATGAAATAGAACTCACCGTTTTCGTACAAAAATTCAAACGTGCCTGCGCCGCGATAGTTGATTTTTTTACATGCCGCCACACAACGCTCGCCAATTTTGTCAATCAGTTTGCGAGGGATGCCAGGCGCAGGGGCCTCTTCAACCACTTTTTGGTGGCGCCGCTGCATGGAGCAGTCCCGTTCGCCCAAGTAAACCGCATTTTTATGCTTGTCAGCCAAGATTTGGATCTCGATGTGGCGTGGATTCTGCAGATACTTTTCCATGTAAACCGCAGGATTGCCAAACGCAGCGCCAGCCTCAGCCTTGGTCATTTGCACTGCATTGATCAGCGCAGCTTCTGTATGAACCACACGCATACCGCGGCCGCCGCCACCGCCGGCCGCCTTGATGATGACGGGGTAGCCAATGCTTTTGGCCGTTCGCCGAATGACAACTGGGTCGTCGGGCAATTCGCCTTCAGAGCCTGGCACGCATGGCACACCCGCTTTGATCATGGCCTGCTTGGCTGACACTTTGTCACCCATGATGCGAATCGATTCAGGCGTCGGCCCAATGAATTGGAAGCCACTTTTTTCAACGCGCTCGGCAAAATCGGCGTTCTCACTCAAGAACCCGTATCCGGGGTGAATGGCTTCTGCATCAGTTACTTCTGCAGCCGAAATGATGGCTGGCATATTGAGGTAGCTTAGGCTGGAGGCAGCTGGGCCAATGCAAACAGCCTCTTCTGCCAGCTTGACATACTTGGCCTCACGGTCGGCCTCTGAATAAACCATGACTGCTTTGATGCCGAGTTCTCGGCATGCGCGCTGAATGCGCAGGGCAATTTCCCCACGGTTTGCAACCAGAATTTTCTTGAACATAAGAATCCCGGTGAATTATTCGATGATGTACAAAGCTTGACCGTATTCCACAGCCTGACCGTTTTCGCACAAAACCTGTTTCACTGTGCCTGACTTGTCAGATTCAATTTCATTCAAAATCTTCATCGCTTCGATGATGCACAGAGTGTCACCCTCTTTGACGCTGTCGCCCACCTGAACAAAGGGGGCAGCGCCTGGGCTAGAAGAACGATAAAAAGTACCCACCATGGGTGATTTCACAGAGTGGCCAGCGGCAGCAACTTCAGCGGCAGCGGCGGCGGCAGTGACTGCGGCGGCATCGGCAATTTCAGCCGGTGTAGGCGCAGCGATGGGCGCTGCAACCATGGAAGGCGCAGCAGGCACCATCACTTGTTGGGTTAAAACTTGGCTACCAGAGGTAATAGCACCTTTGACAATGCGAACCTTGCCTTCTGCTTCTGTGATTTCCAATTCTGTGACATTGGAATCAGAAACCAAATCGATCAAGGTTTTGAGTTTGCGCAAATCCATATTACCCCCTGTTTTTGCTGACGAAAACGCTGAATTTACACCAAAAAACCTCTAAAAAGCTACATCTGCACTCATTTTAAGAAGCGATGGCAATTTAAAAGTGGTTTCAGCAGGCTGTTCCACCTCGACAAGGGCTTCTGAGCTTTCTTTGAAAGCACTGACCAACGCTTAACTCACACTCCTGAGCCATTCGTCTAGATCAGATTGTTCTAATTTACCTGCTTTTTGCTTTAAAAGCATGCCATTTGCAGCGAAAAGCAAGCTATATGGCAAAACACTTTGTTGATTGCCCAAGGACTGGCCTAAAGCAGTCCCAGTGAAGCCAGCCAAACCAACAGGAAAATTCAAAGGTTTTTGTCCTAAATAGCGACGGACCATGCTTGGCTGGTCTACGGCCAAACCAATAACTTGAATCGATTTAGCTTTATTTGCCACATAAAAGGCATCAATTAAGGGAAGTTCTTCAATGCAAGGCGGGCACCAGGTAGCCCAAAAATTAACCAGCAAAGGCTTACCGCGCATGCTTTGCAAGCTCAAGGTGCCTCCCTCCGGCTTGTCAAACTCCTGAAGCCAAAAATTTTGAACAGCCTCGTTCATCACCCCCCGCGGCTTAAATTTTTGCCAAGCGAACATCGCACCACCCAGGCCTGCAGCCAGCCCTACGCCGGCCAACAACCAATGGCGACGCCCAGATTTTGGCGCAAAGTCGCTGGATGACAAAGAGGGAGATTTCTTCAAAATTTCATCTTCAGACATTCTTTTTTCACTATCTTCTTGCTTCATAGAGGCATCATGCTTCAATTAATTTTTTTACAGCAGACAAATCACCTCTCGGTGAGCGTCCTTGCGCATCCAATTTCAAGGCTCCTCTGACATCGTCAAAATCATTGACCAGCAGATGAACACCAATTTCCTCACCCAACTCTGCACAAATACTGTGAATGCTCAAAGCCTCTACAGGCTCACCATGCAAACCATTCACAGACCGGGCCTCAAATGCCACCCCTTTGTTGATCAACTCGATCTCACAGGATTTGACATCGTCACAAAACAGTTGCAAGTAAATGTCGGACAAGCGGGTGGCTGTGCCATGCCAAACTGCGCCGCCCAAATGGGGCCGAAACGCCTCCAATCGCGTCATCCACATCACAGCATGTTTTCTCAGGGCCAACAGCTCCTCAGGCTGCGAATCTGCACAAAATACTTCAATGTACTCACGCACTTGCGCTTCAACTTGTTCATTGTTGGGCAAAGGTGTGCGCGGCGGTAAACCCAGAGCCTTCAACGCGCGTCGCTTGGCGGGGCCATACTCCAAGCCCTCCTCCACCACCCATTGAGCCGCCGAAGCTGCAATTTCATCTGTCAAATTTGCCATGATGACATTGTGCACCGCCTAAAATCCCCTTATGCATATACATATATTGGGCATTTGCGGTACTTTCATGGGCGGCTTGGCCGCGTTGGCCAGAGAAGCCGGTCACAAAGTGACAGGCTGTGACGCTGGTGTTTATCCACCCATGAGCGATCAGCTGAAAGCTTTGGGCATTGATTTGGTGGAGGGCTTTGGTGTCGACCAAATGCAACTCAAGCCCGATCTTTATGTCATTGGCAACGTGGTGAGCAGAAGCCGACTGCCGACTGGCGAACCCAAGTTTCCATTGATGGAAGCTATTTTGGAATCTGGTGCAGCTTACACCAGTGGCCCACAGTGGCTCTCAGAGCATGTGCTGCAAGGTAGACATGTATTGGCCGTGGCAGGCACTCATGGCAAGACATCAACCACCTCCATGCTGACCTGGATTTTGGAGAGCGCCGGCCTAGAGCCTGGTTTTTTGGTCGGCGGTGTACCCTTGAATTTCGGCATCTCGGCGCGCTTGGGCAAGCTTGCCACAGGACACTTGCGCAATTACTTCGTGATTGAAGCCGACGAATACGACACCGCCTTTTTTGACAAGCGCAGCAAATTTGTGCACTACCGCCCCCGCACCGCCATCTTGAACAATTTGGAGTTTGACCATGCAGACATCTTCGACGATTTAAAAGCCATTGAACGCCAATTCCATCACTTGGTGCGCACCGTACCAGGTCAGGGCCGCTTGGTGGTCAACGGTTTAGAGGAAAGCTTAACCCGCGTTTTGGCACAAGGCTGCTGGAGTGAGGTGCGCAGTTTTGGTTCTGCAGTTTCAGATTTCTATGCAGTGGGAGAGCCTCACAACTTTGAAGTCATGCACCAAGGCCAAAAGATGGCTGAAGTGAGCTGGCCTTTGGGCGGTGTTCACAATCAACTCAATGCGCTGGCCGCCATCGCAGCCGCTGAGCATGTCGGCGTTCCACCCAGTGTGGCCGCGCATGCCTTAGGCAGTTTTCAAAATGTGAAGCGCCGCATGGAGATTCGCGGCAAAGTAGCCGGCATCACCGTGTACGACGACTTTGCGCATCACCCCACCGCCATCCGAACCACACTTGATGGTCTGCGCCGACAAATTGGAAACAGCCAACGTATCTTGGCCATTTTTGAACCTCGCAGCAACACCATGAAACTGGGCACCATGAAATCCCAATTGCCATGGAGTCTTGAACAAGCCGACTTGTCGTTTTGTCACAGCGGCGGTTTAGATTGGGATGCCCACGCAGCCTTGGCTGCAATGGGCCACAAAGCCCAAGTGGCAGCCAACATCGATGAGTTAGTGAAGCAAGTGATGGCTCACGTTCAAGCAGGCGACCATTTGCTTTGCATGAGCAACGGCGGCTTTGGCGGCGTGCACGATCGACTGTTGAATGCCCTGAAACAGATTTAAAAGGGCCAGCATTGAATGGCGACCCCTTGAAAGAACGCTGAATCAACCCGCTTCTGCAGAAGTTTGAAGGGGGTCCTTCAAATTATTTCTTGCGCCGCGTCTCAACCGCCTTCGACAATGTTTCCAGAACTGTTTCGCTGTCGGCCCAGCCAATACACGCATCCGTGATGCTTTGCGCGTATTTCAATGCACTCACATCGTCTTTGCCAGGCGTGAATTTTTGTGCGCCTCCTTCAATGTGGCTTTCCACCATCACACCAAAAATTTGACGCGAGCCTTTGCTCAACTGTGCAGCAATTTCTTGGGTGACCACCAATTGCCGCTCGTGTTGCTTGCTGCTGTTGGCATGACTGCAGTCAATCATCAAGGTGGCGGGCAATTTGGCAGCCGTCAAATCTTGGCAAGCGGCATTGACACTGACCTCATCATAATTAGGCGCTTTACCGCCGCGCAAAATGACGTGACAGTCAGGGTTTCCTTGCGTTTGCACAACCGCCACCTGACCGTTTTTGTGGACTGACAAGAAATGGTGGCCTCGCTCAGCGGCTTGAATGGCGTCTGTGGCAATTTTGATGTTGCCATCGGTGCCGTTTTTAAAGCCAATGGGCGCAGACAGGCCAGATGCCAGTTCGCGGTGCACTTGGCTCTCTGTGGTGCGTGCGCCAATGGCCCCCCAGCTGATGAGGTCGCCGATGTACTGCGGCGAAATCACATCCAGAAACTCACTGCCAGCGGGCACGCCTTGGCGATTAATCTCAATCAGCAATTGACGTGCAATGCGCAAGCCTTCATCAATGCGGTAGCTCTCATCCAAGTAGGGGTCATTGATCAATCCTTTCCAGCCAACCGTTGTTCTAGGTTTTTCAAAATACACCCGCATCACAATTTCCAAGGTGCCTTGGTATTTGTCACGCAATGGCTTCAGGCGGCGCGCATAGTCCAAGGCGGCAGCCGGGTCGTGAATAGAGCATGGCCCAATGACCACCAACAAGCGATCGTCTTTGCCCCCCTTGATGTTGTGGATTTTGCGACGCGTTTGTGAACTCAAGGTTTCCACTGCCGTACCCGCGATGGGAAAAAAGCGCATCAAATGTTCTGGTGGCGGCAGCACGGTAATGTCCTTGATGCGTTCGTCATCGGTTTGGCCTGCACGATCTGTACGGCTTGCATAACGAGGCTCCGAACTGGCTTTGGCTTTGGTGATCATCTGAGGGTCCTGTTTGAAATTGAACTTTGATTGGGGTGGTCTTGTGACAAAAAAAAACCGCCGGGGGTTGAGTCCGGCGGTGTGTAGAGGGGTTCAGTGACTTATGCGCTGGCCTCTCGTCCGCCTAGGACTGAGAATGCAAAATAAAAGCTAAAAAAGCTAAAGCGCTTGGTCATGGGAAAAGAATGTAGCACAAGTTTTTGGCAGTTTTCTGACAAATGGCTGATTTCAAAGCAATTAAGCCGTGCCGCCTACGGTTAAACCTTCAATGCGCAGCGTCGGTTGACCCACGCCCACGGGAACGCTTTGACCTTCTTTGCCGCAAACGCCCACACCCGTATCAAGGCACATGTCGTTGCCGATCATGCTGACTTGTTTAAGGCACTCAGGGCCGCTGCCCACCAAGGTGGCACCTTTCACAGGGTATTGAATTTTGCCGTTTTCTACCCAATAGGCTTCTGAAGCAGAGAAGACAAACTTGCCACTGGTGATGTCTACTTGACCGCCGCCAAAGTTGGTGGCGTACAAACCCTTCTTCATGCTCGCCACAATTTCTTCGGGTGGCAAATTGCCCCCCAACATGTAGGTGTTGGTCATGCGGGGCATGGGGATGTGAGCATAACTTTCACGACGGCCATTGCCAGTTGGATTGACTCCCATCAGCCGGGCATTCATGGCATCTTGGATGTAGCCTTTTAAGATGCCATCTTCAATGAGCACATTGCGCTGGCTGGGGCAGCCTTCATCGTCAACGTTCAAGGAGCCGCGTCGATCTGAAATGGTGCCATCGTCTAGCACTGTGACGCCTTTGGCCGCCACACGCTTGCCGATCATGCCGCTGAAAGCGCTAGAGCCTTTTCGATTGAAATCACCCTCGAGGCCATGGCCAATGGCTTCGTGCAACAAAACGCCGGGCCAACCTGGGCCAAGCACCACGCTCATCACGCCTGCCGGCGCAGGTCTGGCGTCTAAATTGGTGAGGGCTGCATGCACGGCATCGTTGACATAGGAGTTGACCATGGCATCGTCAAAATAAGCCAAGCCAAAGCGACCGCCACCACCGCCACTGCCCACCTCACGACGGCCTTTTTGCTCGGCAATCACCGTGACAGAAAGCCTGACCAAAGGACGCACATCTGCCGCCAAGGTACCATCTGCGCGCGCCACCATGACAACGTCATACTCGCTCGCTAGACCGGCCATGACTTGCACCACACGAGGATCTTTGGCGCGGGCCAATTGCTCAACTTTTTCAAGGAGCTGCACTTTGTCTGTGCTGCTCAAAGTACCCATTGGGTCAAGGGAAGGGTACAAAGAACGAATGCCCGCAAGCTTGCGCGTGGGCACTTTGGCTTTGCCATTTTGCTCGGCTTGGGCAATGGCGCGCACCGTGAGGGCGGCATCCATCAAGGAGGCTTCTGAGATGTCGTCTGAATAGGCAAAAGCTGTTTTTTCGCCTGCCACTGCACGCACGCCCACACCTTGATCGATGCTGAAACTGCCTGTCTTGACAATACCCTCTTCCAAACTCCAGCCCTCGGAACGGGTGTACTGAAAATACAAGTCAGCATCGTCCACCTTGTGGGCCTTGATGGCAGACAGCGCTTTGGTCAGATGGCTTTCGTCTAATCCAAAGGGTTCGAGTAAGAGTGCTCTGGCCGTGGCCAAACGTTCAATGGTGGGTTCGCGTGAAATCATGTTGTCATTGTAGGCAAGCGCGGAAGGCCCTGCACATTGCAGGCTTGGGCGTGTTGGGTAGTAAGTATGTCAGGTTTGCACCAAACGTTTGGCCTTGGCAATGGACATCAAGATACCCAAACCCAAACCCAGCGTGACCATGGCGGTTCCGCCATAGCTGATAAAGGGCAAAGGCACGCCCACAACAGGCAAGATACCGCTGACCATGCCCATGTTGACAAAGGCATAAGTGAAGAAAATCATGCTGACACTGCCAGCCAACAATCGGGTGAAAAGTGTGGGTGCCTCACGGGCAATGACCAAGCCTCGAAACACCAAAAAGAAGAAACCAGAAATCAACAAGAGTGTCCCAACAAGCCCAAACTCTTCAGAAAATGCGGCAAAGATAAAGTCTGTGGTTCGTTCTGGGATGAACTCCAGGTGGGTCTGAGTGCCCTGCATAAAGCCCTTGCCCCAAAATCCGCCTGAGCCAATGGCAATCATGCCCTGAATGATGTGAAAGCCTTTGCCAAGGGGGTCTCGCGCGGGGTCGAGCAAGGTGCACACGCGTTGCCGCTGGTACTCGTGCAAGACTTTCCAGTCAACCCCATCTACGCACAACTGAGGCTCAAACATGACCAACAAAAGGATGCCGATCAAGCCCAGCACAATGGGCGGCACGATCAAGCGCCAACTCAGCCCTGCAAAAAACAAAACAGCTGCGCCTGAGCTCAACACCAACAAAGCCGTACCCAAATCGGGTTGTTTCATGATGAGGCCCACAGGCAACATCAGCAATACCGCGGCCACCACAAAGTCCAAGGCTCGCAACTGGCCCTCTCGCTTTTGAAACCACCAGGCAAGCATCAAGGGCACTGCAATTTTGAGAATTTCGCTAGGCTGAATGACCACCCCCACATTGAGCCATCGGCGCGCGCCTTTTTTGGTGATCCCAAAAATGGCCACGGCTACCAGCAAAAGCACGCCGACGGTGTAAATGGGCACAGCCAAGGTCATGAGCCTTTGAGGGGGGATTTGAGCCATCACAAACATGATGAAGGCCGCAATGAGCATGTTTCGGCCGTGGTCCACAAAACGTGTGCCGTGGTCATAACCCGATGAGTACATGATGAGTAGACCCGCACACGCCAAGATAAACACAGCAAAGGCCAAGGGGCCATCGAATCCTTCAAACAAATGCAGGAATCGAGACCACAAGCTGGGTTTTTCAATGACGATCGACATGCGGCAATTATCCTTCGCTTCACCAAAAAATGACGGTTTCCCTTAAATTTGCCGATGCAGCAGGCTTACCAAGGGCCGGCGCATGGGACAATCTGACCCATGTTTTTATTGTTTGAAGAAGCTGGCAAGTTTGTTGCCGGACGTGTCCTGTCGGAGGCAGAAGCTTCAGTTCAGGTGGAATTGGACAGCGGCAAACGGGTCAAAGTCAAAGGTGCCAATGTACTTTTGAAATTTGAAAAACCAGCACCCGCCCAACTTCTGGCTGAGGCCTCTCTAATTAGCCAAAGCATAGAGCTCGATTTGGCTTGGGAATTTGCGCCCGAAACCGAGTTTGGTTTTGCCGATGTGGCACGCGATTATTTCAATGCCGAAGCCAACACCTCCCAGCAGGTAGGCGCGCTCATGCGCCTTTATGAGGCGCCCCATTATTTTCGCCGTGCGGGCAAGGGACGCTTCAAAAAAGCCTCAGCCGAAACTGTTCAATTGGCATTGGCTGGCATTGAAAAGAAAAAGCAACTCTTGGCGCAAATTGAGCTTTGGTCACAAGACCTGATCAAGGGAGAATGCCCAGCGCCCATCAAGGATCAGCTTTACAAAATTTTGTTCAGGCCAGACAAGAATGCCCCTGAGTACAAGGCCGTGGTTGAAGCCAGTCGGGCCAGCCAAACAGCGCCACTGACACTGCTTCAAAACGCGGGAGCCATTGCCAGTGCATACGATTTTCATTGGCAACGGTTCTTGTTTGACAACTTTCCCAAAGGCACAGGTTTTCCCAAGTTGGAGGCCCCTGCCATTGTTCAAACCTTGCCCTTGGCAACAGCACAGGCTTACTCCATTGACGACTCGCAAACCACCGAAATTGACGATGCCCTGTCCATTCAAGGCTTGGGCACAGGCACGGTGGTCATCGGCATTCACATTGCAGCCCCAGGCTTGGCCATTCAACCCAACAGCGCCATTGACCAGGTGGGCAGATCTCGCTTGTCGACTGTCTACATGCCAGGTTACAAAATCACCATGCTGCCCGATGAAGTGGTGCAGAGTTACACCTTGGCCGAGGGCCAGGCTTGTCCCGCAGTGTCTTTGTATGTAACCTTAGACGAAGCCACTTTAAGCATTCAACACAGCGAAACCAAATTGGAGCGCGTTCACATCGCTGCCAATTTGCGACACGACCAACTCGATCAGTGGGTCACTCAGGAATGGCTTGAAGAAAACCCAGCGCAAGCTCGTGACAATGAACCCCAACTTGGCATCACGCATTCAGAGTTGGCATTTTTTTGGCGCTTGGCTCAGCATTTGAAAGCTGGGCGTGAGGTGGTGCGCGGCAAGCCCGAAACTTTCAACCGACCCGACTACAACTTCAGGTTGCAGCGCGCAAGCTTCGACGCCCCTCCATGGGGCGATGAGACTGTTCAGATCAGCGTTAGGCAACGCGGTGCGCCACTCGATTTGATCGTGGCTGAAGCCATGATTTTGGCCAACAGCACTTGGGGGCAATGGTTGGCCAGCTTGGGGGTGCCAGCCATTTACAGAAGCCAAGCCAGTTTGTCGCCCGGCATTAAGGTACGCATGGGGACCAAAGCGCTGCCACACGCTGGCATTGGCGTTCCTGCCTACGCTTGGAGTACGTCACCGCTGCGCCGGTATACCGACTTGGTCAATCAATGGCAAATCATTGCTTGCGTGCAACACGGCGCGACTGCTGCTTTGGCTGCGCCTTTCAAGCCGAAAGATGCACAACTTTTTGCCATCATCAGCGCTTTTGATGCCGCATACACCGCCTACAACAGCTACCAATCAGGCATGGAGCGTTTTTGGACCTTGCAGTATTTGAAGCAAGAAAAAATGACCGAGGTGGTTGCAAGTTTGATCAAAGAAATGGGTGGCGGCAGTTGGTTGGTTCGTGCCGATCACTTGCCCTTGATGTTCAACGTGATGGGCGCAGCGGGCATGGTTCGCGGCGATAAAGTCAAGGTTCAATTAGGCAGCATTGACGCCATGGCCCTTGATGTCCATGGCACCGTGATTGAAAAAATAGCTGCCACTGCCAACCAGCGCCCCACAGACGACGCTGGCGATGACTCATTGGATGACTTAGAGGATACGGCCGCAGGACCGATTGCCATTGCTCTGAATGTCAACGAAGCACCTGCTGAAGACGCCCCAAGCTAAGCCTACATCTCAAGCCCTCAAGATGTCATCCTCATCAATGCCATTGTCTTTCCATCAAAGCTCGCACCGAGCTTTGCTTTGGGCCTTGGGCTTGTCGCTTGTTTTTCATGCATTGCTGCTGACCTTGAAATGGGCTTCTCCTGCCACCTTCGATAGAATTTTTGAAACCAACACCTTGGAAGTGGTGCTGGTCAATTCACGCAGCAAGAATGCACCCGATGCGCCATTGGCCTTGGCCCAAGTCAATTTAGCAGGTGGTGGTCAAGTGCCAGGCAACAACTTACAAACCAGCCCTTACAGTGCGCAGTCCGTCAATGCCAACGCGCCAGAGTTGCAGCAAGTTGAAGAAAAAATCGAAGCACTGAAAAATGAACAACAGCGTTTGATTCAACAACTTAAACAAGAGTTGTTTCAGCTTAGCTCACAAAGCCCACTTCAAAGTACCGAAGCCAAGCCAACAGATGCATTGGCAGAACGCAAAAAAGAGCTCACCCAACAGTTGGCCCAAATTGAAAAACAGTCGCAGGCACTTCAAGGTGGTCCCAAGAAAAGATACATTGGACCCGCAACAAAAGAAGTTTCTTTTGCGCGCTATTACGACAAAATGCGTCGCACGATCGAGCTCACAGGCACAGAAAATTTTCCGCAAGCAGCGGGGCAAAAACTTTATGGCCAACTCACCATGGTCATCACTTTGGACAACAAAGGGCATGTTTTATACACCGAGGTGGCCAATGGTTCAGGTCAATTGGGACTGGACCAACGCGCTCAAGCCATTGTTCGCGGTGCGTCACCATTCGGTCCATTTACAGCTGACATGAACAAACAAGCCGATCAATTGGTGGTGGTCACACGCTTTCAGTTTGCGCGCGACGAAACGCTTGCTACCCACATGTTGGCTCCTGATGCAAGCGCGCCGTCTAAGCGGCCTCGTGAGATTCAGCCAAAAAATTAACGAGAACTTTTCATGGACCACTATTGCGTTTTCGGCCATCCCATTGAACACAGTCAATCGCCTTGGATACAAACACGATTTGCCCAACTCACGGGTCAAAGCTTGCAATATGAAAAAACCTGGGTCCCCCTTGATGCATTCAAGGCCACAGTCCTTGCGTTCAAGGCCACTGGTGGCAAAGGCTGCAACGTCACTTTGCCCTTCAAAAGCGAGGCGGCCGCATTGGCCACACACTGCAGCCCCCGAGTGGCGTTGGCGCAAGCTTGCAACACCCTTAAATTTGAAGGCGATCAAATTTATGGGGAAAACACAGATGGCTTAGGTTTGGTCAGCGACTTGCTGCACAACGCAGGTTTCGCATTGGAAGGTCGTCGTGTTTTGCTAATTGGTGCAGGCGGTGCCGCTGCAGGTGTGTTGGGGCCCCTGCTAGCTGAAAAACCGCACAGCATCTGGGTCGCCAACCGCAGCATCGACAAAGCCGTTCAACTTGCTGCCCGGCATGCCAGCTTGGCCCAATCGATGGGTGTTGACTGCCAAGCTTATGGCTTAACGCACGAAGCCATTCTTGGCCAGTCCTTTGACCTGGTTATCAACGCGAGCAGCAGTAGCCTGCACAATGCCGCCTTGCCAGTACCCGCCAGTGTGTTGCAAAGCAACGGCTTGGCCTGCGATTTAATGTATGGGCCCGCTGCTCAAGCCTTTATGCAATGGGCACATGCGCATGGCACCGAAGCGCGCGATGGTCTTGGCATGCTGGTCGAACAAGCCGCAGCGTCATTTCAACTTTGGCGCGGCGTTCAGCCGCCCACTCAGCAAGTGCTGGCCGATTTAAGAGCTTTGATCTCACATTCATAGTGTCATGTTAAGTTCTATCTTGAAAGCTTTGAAACAATGGCTCTGGCTGATACTGGCAGGCTTTGTCATTTTGCAATTGTTCTTTGTTGGACGCGTTGCATTCATGGCCGTGGTTGATCCCTCCTCAACCGCTTTTGAAAGATCTCAAGCTTGGCAAATCGCTAACTCCCAAGGCCGCCTCATTTGGCGGCAGCAATGGCAAGCGGACGATCAAATTGCAAAAACACTCAAACGCGCCGTTCTGGCATCAGAAGACAGCGCCTTCACATCGCACAATGGCGTTTGGTGGGATGCGATTGAAAAAGCATGGCAAAAAAATGCCAAAACTCAAGCCAAATTAGAAGCCCAGGCAGCCAAGAAAAACGACGCCAAAACAGCGGCACCCAAAATTGTGGGTGGTTCGACCATTACCCAGCAATTGGCAAAAAATTTACTTTTGAGTGGCGAACGCACCATGCTGCGAAAAGCTCAAGAATGGGTCATCACCATGGCTTTGGAAACTTTCCTGAGCAAAAAGAAAATCCTCACGCTCTACCTCAATCATGTTGAGTGGGGTAAAGGGGTCTTTGGCGCAGAGGCTGCAGCCCAACACTATTTTCAAAAGTCTGCTTCTAAGCTCAATGCGTGGGAGGCTGCTCGTTTGGCTGTCATGTTGCCACGGCCTCGTTATTTTGAAAAGTTACCGCAGTCTGTTTATTTAAGCGATCGGGCAGATACCATCATGGCGCGCATGAACGATGTTGCCCTGCCCTGAGCATTGCTTCACAATCAAGCTATGAGAATTCTTGGCATTGACCCTGGGCTTCAAACCACTGGCTTTGGTGTCATTGATGTCAATGGCTCTCAACTGACTTATGTGGCCAGTGGTGTCATTCGAACTGACAAAGTAAACCAAGGCAATTTGCCCAATCGCCTGCGCGTCATCTACGACGGTATTTTGGAAATCAACCAACGCTATCAGCCCCAAGTGGCCTCGGTTGAAATTGTGTTTGTCAACGTCAACCCCCAAGCCACTTTGCTGCTAGGTCAAGCGCGTGGTTGTTGTGTCACGGCCTTGGTATGCTGCAATTTGGATGTGGCCGAATACACTGCATTGCAAATGAAAAAAGCGATCACGGGTCATGGCCGTGCTGCCAAATCTCAAATTCAGGAGATGGTCAAACGCATGTTAAAGCTACCTTCAGCCCCTGGACCCGATGCGGCCGATGCTTTGGGATTGGCCATCACGCATGCTCATGCCAGTCCATCGATGAACAAACTGGCGGCCTTGGATGTGCTCAACCGAAAAACGCACGGCATGTACCGTGGCGGACGAAGTCATTGAGTTATTTGGGCTGGATCATCCGGTCGCGATTTGCAAGATCCGGAAAGATTTTGAGGGTGGCCAAAGCCACACCCACTGTGGCCAAGCCGCCAAAGACCACAGAGCCTACAGGGCCCCACAGGGCTGCGGTGGCACCCGACTCAAACTCACCAAGTTGATTCGATCCACCAATGAAAAGAGAGTTGACTGCCGCCACACGACCGCGCATGTCCTCAGGTGTTTCAAGTTGCATCAATGTCATGCGCGTGACCACGCTGACGTTGTCGGCGGCACCGGCCACCACCAACGCCGCAACCGACAAGGCCATGTGAGTGGAAATGCCAAAGATCAAGTTGGCTAAGCCAAAAACTGCGACTGCCATCAGCAAAAAACGGCCTACTTTGCGCTCAATGGGCCATTGCGTTAGCACCGCGGCCATGATCAATGCACCGACAGCTGGAGACGATCGTAAGACCCCCAAGCCTTCAGGCCCTGTGTGCAAAATATCTTTGGCATAGATGGGCAGCAGCGCTGTCACGCCCCCCAGCAATACCGCAAACAGGTCAAGCACAACAGCGCCTAACAATACTTTGTGATGCCATACAAAATATGCGCCCGCCAACACACTGCGAAGGTTGGCTGCCGCTTGCGATGGTTTGTGATCGTAACGAACTGTGATTGCAAAGATAAATGCCAGCAACAAAAAAGCGGCACAGGTGGCGTACACCGCATTCACGTGCGTTGCATACAAAATTCCGCCGATGGCAGGACCACTGATGACTGCAGTTTGTACCCCTGTAGAACTCAAGGCGATAGCGCGCTGCAATAGGTTGGCAGGCACCAAATGGGGTGTCAGGGCTTGCTGCGCTGGCATTTGAAATGCACGCACCATGCCCAAAATAGCTGAAACCAAGAGCACCCATTCGCGGGTTACGGCATCACTTTGGGTGCCCCAGACCAATACACAAGCCACTACAGCCTGTATGAGCATGCAGCTGGCGTAGATGTGAACTTTGTTGAGCTTGTCTACGACGTGTCCAGCTGGCAAGGTCAGAATCAATGCCGGCACAAACTGAAACAAGCCCACCAAGCCCAAATCCCAGGCACTGCCCGTGAGTTCGTACATGTGCCAAGCCAATGCCACCGACAGCATTTGATTGGCCAAGATGCCCGAAACGCGAGCGAGCCAAAAGCGCAAAAATGGTTTTTGCGCCAACAGATCCTGAAGGCTGGCTTGATGCTCAGGCGACATCAATCGTTTTACCAAGCACGCACTGGCAAGGCAAAACCAGTCGGTGCCTTTTTGACATCGGCAAAGCTCACTATTTCGTAGGCGTCCGCTTGATCAAGCAAGGCGCGCAGTAGCAAGTTGTTCATGGCGTGCCCCGAGCGAAATGCGGTGTAACTGGCAATCAAGGGCTTGCCTAGCAAAAACAAATCACCCATGGCATCGAGAATTTTGTGTTTCACAAATTCATCGTCATACCGCAGGCCGTCGCTGTTCAAGACTTTGTAGTCGTCCATCACAATGGCATTGTCAAGACCACCCCCTAAGGCCAAGCCGTTGGATCGAAGCATCTCAACATCCTTGGTGAAACCAAAGGTTCTTGCGCGCGCAATATCGCGCGCATACAAGTCACGTCCCATGTCAAACACCACCTGCTGTCCCGTCGAATCAACTGCTGGATGGTGAAAATCAATTTCAAAACTCAAGCGATAGCCTTCGTAAGGCTCAAGCTTGGCCCACTTGATGTTTTCACCTTGCCCATCTCGAACTTCGACGGTTTTCAAAACACGGATGAATTGCTTGGCTTCATTCTGCAATTCAATGCCAGCGCTTTGTAGCAGGAACACGAAAGAGGATGCCGAGCCATCCAAGATCGGTACTTCTTCAGCGGTGATGTCGATGATTAAGTTGTCAATGCCCAAACCTGCACAGGCCGACATCAAATGCTCTACGGTGTGAACCTTGGCTTGACCACTTGAAATGGTGGATGCCAAGCGCGTGTCGGTCACACTGTGGGCAGAGATGTGAATATCAACTGGCTCGGCCAAATCGACACGGCGAAAGACAATGCCTGAACCCGGCGGTGCAGGGCGCAGCGTGAGTTCAACACGCTGGCCGCTGTGCAAACCCACACCCACGGCCTGGGTGAGGGTTTTGATGGTTCTTTGAGCAAGCATGGGCTGATTTTAATTTCTCAAGCCCAAGCTTGCACCCAGAGGGTTTTGGAGGCCCACTTTGTCTGAAAATCAGTCGGCTTGCTTGCGCAAGAAGGCTGGAATTTCAATGTCGTCCATGCCAGCAGATGCCATGCCATCGACTTTGGCCGCAGCTTGTGTGCGGTTGGTACGCCACACGCTTGGCGTGTTCAATCGGCCGTAGTCACCACCCAAAGCGCTGCTGTGGCTGCCCAATGTGGGTGACACGGCATCGCTGGTGTCGATCGTGAATGGCGCATCGTGAGTGCCTGTGCGCAACACTTGCAGTGGCGGCGCTGTGCGACGTGCTCCTTGGCTTGACAAGCCTGTAGCCACCACAGTCACGCGAATTTCGTCGCCTAGGCTTTCGTCGTAGGCAGTGCCGTAAATCACGTGTGCGCTTTCTGAAGCATAAGCACGAATGGTGTTCATGGCTTGCTTAGACTCGCTCAATTTGAGTGAACCTTTGGCTGCACTGATCAACACCAGCACACCTTTGGCGCCAGACAAATCGATGCCTTCCAGTAGCGGACAAGCCACCGCTTGCTCAGATGCAATGCGCGCACGGTCAGGGCCGCTGGCTGAGGCTGTGCCCATCATGGCTTTGCCGGGCTCGCCCATCACAGTGCGAACGTCTTCAAAGTCGACGTTCACATGGCCAGGCACATTGATGATTTCGGCAATACCGCCCACCGCATTTTTGAGCACGTCGTTGGCATGAGCAAATGCTTCGTCTTGGGTCATGTCTTCGCCGCCTGGCAATTCCATGAGTTTTTCGTTCAGCACCACAATCAAAGAGTCGACATTGGCTTCCAGCTCAGACAAGCCAGCTTCCGCACTCTGCATCCGGCGACCGCCTTCAAAGTCGAACGGCTTGGTGACCACGCCCACAGTGAGAATGCCCATTTCTTTGGCGACGCGGGCAATGACAGGGGCTGCACCAGTGCCAGTACCGCCGCCCATGCCGGCTGTGATGAATAGCATGTGCGCGCCATCGATCGCAGCGCGGATGTCTTCAATGGCTTCTTCGGCCGCATCACGACCTTTTTCTGGTTTGCTGCCAGCACCCAAACCGGTGTGACCCAATTGAATGAAGCGGTGCGCAGCACTGCGCGCCAATGCTTGCGCGTCGGTGTTGGCGCAAATGAACTCAACGCCTTGGACGTTGCGCTCGATCATGTGCTCGACAGCGTTGCCGCCGCCACCGCCCACGCCGATCACTTTGATTTGCGTTCCTTGGTTGAACTCTTCGATTTGGATCATTTCAATGCTCATGGTGCTCTCCTAAAACTGTTGCAGTTGCCTAAATATTGATTTTTTGAAAATTTTATTTTTTGGGGTTAAGTGGGTTTCAACATCGCCGATGCGGACTCCCCCTTGCCAAGTAAAGTTTGCGCCAATCCATCAGAAGTTACCCACGATGAAATCTTTGAAACGTGTGAAGGCGTTATTCATAGACCCCTTCTTTTGTGAAACTTTGAAACCTCTTAAGCGGGCCAGACGGGCTTCTTCCATCAAGCCCATGACGGTAGCCACACGCGGTTGACTCACCATGTCAGACAACGCACCGTTGTATTTGGGGACGCCGCGGCGTACAGGCTTCAAAAAGATGTCTTCGCCAAGCTCGACCATGCCAGGCATGACAGCACTTCCGCCGGTCAGCACAATGCCGGAAGATAAAACTTCTTCGTAACCTGATTCACGAATCACCTGCTGAACCAGCGAGAAAATTTCTTCAACGCGGGGTTCAATGACGCCCGCCAAAGCTTGCTTGGACAGCATGCGCGGCGCGCGATCGCCAAGACCAGGCACCTCCACTTGTGCTTCTGGATCAGCCAACAACTGCTTGGCACAACCACTTTCGACTTTGATGTCTTCGGCGTCTTTGGTGGGTGTGCGAAGTGCCATGGCAATGTCACTGGTAATTAAATCGCCAGCAATCGGAATGACGGCCGTATGGCGAATAGCGCCGTTGGTAAAAATAGCCACATCGGTGGTACCTGCGCCAATGTCAACGCAGGCCACGCCCAATTCGCGCTCGTCTTCGGTCAATACAGCCAAACTGGATGACAGGGGATTGAGCAATAACTGATCAACTTCCAAGCCGCAACGGCGCACACACTTGATGATGTTCTCGGCCGCACTTTGAGCACCCGTGACGATATGAACTTTGGCTTCAAGGCGCATGCCACTCATGCCAATCGGCTCTTTCACGTCTTGGCCGTCAATCACAAATTCTTGCGGTGCAACCAACAACAAGCGCTGATCGGTCGAAATATTGATGGCACGCGCTGTTTCAACCACCCGCGCAACATCTGCAGGCGTGACTTCTTTGTCCTTCACAGCCACCATGCCGCTTGAGTTCAGGCCACGGATATGACTGCCCGTGATACCGGTGTTCACGCGGGTGATTTTGCAATCGGCCATCAACTCGGCTTCTTTCAAAGCCTGTTGAATGCTCTGCACAGTTGCATCAATGTTGACCACCACGCCGCGTTTCAAACCATTACCGGGGGCGACCCCCATGCCAGCCAACTTCAACTCGCCACCTGGCATCACCTCGGCAACGACAACCATGACCTTGGAAGTTCCAATGTCAAGACCGACTACCAAATCTTTGTACTCTTTTGCCATATGTTCAACCGTTCTGATCTAAATCTTCAATCTGCCAATTAAGGTTTCTTTAACCCATCTACCGCCAAAGTTGTCACGCCCCGCAACCTCAGTGCATAACCATTCTCATATCGCAAATCTGCCGACAACAATGAACTTGCAGTTCGACCATAGCGAGATGTAATTTGCGTCAATGTTTTGAAAAACAATTGAAGTCTGTCGCCAATTTCTTGCTGCGTGCCATGGCCCAACTCCAAAGTTGCACCCGACTCCAACTGAGCAAACCAACTCCCCCGCTGACTCAGTTCTAACTTATTCAAGCTCATGTCCATTTTGTCCAGTCGGGGCTTGAGAAATTTGTACATCTCCAACACGGTCTGGGCTTGTGGCTCTGGACCCTTCAGGATGGGCAGCGCATCGCTGTCGACGTCATCTGCGTTGACTTCAAAAATAGTGCCCTCTGGACTTAAAAATTTGCCATCCCCTTCACCACCCCACTGGGCCGCGGGCTGGAACTCGTCCAATGTCACAGACAAGCGGTTTGGAAACTCGCGCCGCACAAGCGCAGAACGAATCCAAGGAATTTGCTCAAACGCCTGCCGCGCTTGCAGCAAGTTCAAAGTGAAGAAATTGCCGGTCAGTTGTGGCATGACATTGGCACGCAAGGTCACAGGGTTGCTGTGCGTCACATTGCCACGCACCGTGATGCTTTGAATTGAGAATGCAGGATGCCGCAACAACCAACCGATGCCACTTGCCAAGCACAT
>CAJCDH010000177.1 GCA_903961095.1 uncultured Burkholderiales bacterium
GCAGATTCACGCGATCCCCAAATTTGGCCTGGCAGGGCCAATCTTATTTTGGAGGATCTCAACACCCTCATCTTGGCCAAAGAGCCTTTGCTCAATTTTCTGCGCACCCGCGACAATTTAATGGCGCTCTACAAACCCAAGGGTCCTGTTTCACCCCAAGCCTCCGCGCCGCTAAGTGCCTTCAGAGAGTTCAGTGGAGGGGTTGCAGAGTGGGTCAAGCTCACGCCCGCAGCAACCGGTGACGCCAAAGCCTCCAAAGTGGCTACGCCGCTCACATGGGGTTTGCTTTTGAGCTCAAAAAGCCCATGGCAAAAAATCAATGCTCAAATGGACGCACTTGAGGGCGAAGCCAAACTGACCGACAACGCCGCCCAAGTGAAAGCGGCACAAGCACTGCTGAGCGCCTTGAACCAAAACAATTTAATTCAAAGCATGCGCGCCACCGATGAACAATTGGCCAAGGTGTGGGTGGCACACGAGCGTTTGCTGGCTGCGCTCGAGCAGTTGCCGCCGGTACCCAAAGTGGTTCTTGCGCCAACGCCTTTTTCTTGGTCTCAGTTGGCCTTTCCTGGCAACACCACCGAAGGTTTGATGGGAGCCATGGCGCTCTTGGTCATTGGCCTTTCAGTCCTTTTGGCAGTGCACATTTCACGCCAGCAACATGCAAAGCTCATGGCCCAAAAATGGCTTTCACTTACCTCGAAATTAGAAAACTCCTTGCGTGATGTTGCACAACCTCTGGCAATTTCAGTCTCCCAACAAGAAGAGCTTGTGGCCGAATTCAACCGTTTGCTCGAGCAGTCTCGGCTGCTTCAGTTAACACTGAACACACCTGTAGAAACGCCAGAAAAATCACTAGAAGATCAAGCTTGGAGTGCCGCAGCGCGCATTCAAGCCGACCTCGAAAGTGAGCTCAAGCTTTTGCGCGAAAAGTTGCTGAACATTCATCTGCAGTTTTGCTCTGGCGCCACCCACGAAAACTTGGTGTACGACTTGGCATTTACCGCAGAAGGCATTCAAACCGTCTTGATCACGGCGTCCGATTTGGGCCGTTCATTTGCCATTCTCAAAGTACACATGCATCAAACAGATGTCACGGGCAATGACCAAGAATTGGTGGCCATGATGTCGCAAATTTCTAAGCTCAAGAATTCGGTCAAACGCATGACCCAACAACTTCGTGAGCTCACGCACAAACTGCAAGTAGCAGTAGAAGACGTGCCAGACGGCAAACGCTTTGATTTGGTCAGTCCTCAATTGACAAATGCGAGGCCAAATGGCAACCCATCAATTTGACCACTTGTCTTTGGTTGTGTCTGATGCCGAGCTTAGCTTGGAGGGTTTAACCCGAAGCATCCAGGTAGGCTCGGTCGACATGCAACAAGGCGCTTTGTATGCCCGCGACTTGTCGGGTGCCTTGTCGGTTTTGGGGCTTGACACCATCGCCAGCCTGATTGAGGACATAGCAAGGCAGCTTACCCTGGGCCAGCCGAGCGTTTTGGATGTGGCGCAAGGTTTGCTGCCGCATGTGGTCAGCGCGCTCAAAGACATTCAACTTGGCCATGTGCCCGAGCCCGATGCTCAATTGACTGTGCTGGGTCCTTGGGCTTCTAGGCTTCAAGTACTGGTATCGCGCGACACGGCATCGCTCAGCAGCTTTGAAGCGTTGGCTCCCAAGGCTGGACATGTGCAAATTTTGGGTTCAGCCGACCCTGGCTTTAAAGCCTTGCGCATGAAAGGCCTGAACCTCATTCAAAACGCGCGCATTGTGAACCAGCGCGACGATGAACGCACCGTGGTTCAAATGGATGCCCTGCTCAGTGAGCTGCAAGACTGGACCTTGCGCGTCGGCCAAGTGCCTTTGTCTCAACTTTTTCCAATGTCTGCACAAGCCATGCAAGACGTGTGGGTCGACAGCAGTGTGTTGGATTTGCTTGACCCGCTTCGCGAACTGGGCGCCCAAGCTGGCAGCATTCAGGCGCAATCTAGAAGCCTCACCATTTACATGGAATGGCTGGGTTTGAACTTAAGCAACGACGAGTTTCAGCAACTGGGGCATTGCCTGTCGGCTGTGTCAGGCCATGTCAAACGCTTGGCCGATGGCTACCGTTTGGTGTTTCCCTGTAGCCTATCGCGCATGCGCATGACGCCTTACCTGCAGAATGGTCAGCGCTTTGCAGTCAGTGCCGGTCAATTTATTCAGTTTGACCCCCATGCTGAAGGATCTGGTTTTGCAGGCACTCTCACTGTTTGCTCAGGCCTTGCCACCCGCACCCTAGAAGTTGACCGCGTGCTTCCTGCACAAAACATGAACCTCTTTGAAGTGCCGCAAGATGTGCCCAAGCCAGAAGGTGTTTCTGGTGTGGCCTTGGATGCCATGGGCGAAATTTATCACTGCTTGAGCATGGCTTAACCCATCAAACCATGCGTACTTTGATACTCCTTTTTGCATTTTTTCTTGGTTTTGCCAGCTCGGCGCAAGCGGCATTAAGCGTTCAGGCTGAAGATGCCGTTAAACAGTTTCTAGGCAATCATCCATCTTTGGAGGGGCGGGACTACAGCATTCAATGGGAGCCCGTCAAAATTGAGTTTCCTTCATGCGCCAAAGCACCGTCGGTTGAACTTTTAAGAAAAGACAAGGCATGGGGCAAGCTTTTATTGAACTTAAGGTGCGATTCGGGCCGGGTTTGGGCCAGGCCCGTTGGTCTGTATGTAACGGTCAAAGGCCGGTATTTGGCAGCGGCCAGGCCCCTAAAGCCTGGCCAAATCCTAACGCCTAACGACTGGAAATGGGTAGATGGCGACCTGGCCAAGATGGGCGATAGCCTAATTGACAGCCCAGAGTTGCTTAAAGACGTGGAGCTGAATCGGGCCCAACAGGCCGGAAATGCGCTTCGACTAAACGATTTTAGGCAAATGTCCGTAATTAAATCGGGAGACCAAGTTCGGGTGGCTATTTTGGGCCGCGGATTTGCAATCGATGCGTCAGGACAAGCTCTGGCTGACGCGGCCTTGGGGGCATCAGTTAAAGTACGTATATCTGATGGCAAAATTATCCAAGGCACCGCTGTAAAGCAGGGCTTGGTAGAAGTTGTGATGGAATGAGGTAAATCATGGTGATTAAAAATGACATTCGTGGATTGGCACAACCCAAGGCGCCTAGCCTTCAGGGCGGGCCCACTGCCGCGTCTTTGCAACAACCTACCCCCAACAAGTCAGAGCCAGCGGTGCGCATTGGCATTAGCGATGCAGCAGTAGCCACACAAGCCAACGCCAGCGCCAACGCTGCAGCCATGGCCCATGCTGGCGACAAGCTTGACATTGAACTGGTCAAAGAAATTCGCCAACGCCTGGCCGATGGCACCTTTGAAATTGACTACAACAAAGTGGCAGGCAACCTGTTGGGAGATGCAGTGGCTGCAGTTCGCGCAGGTCGCCGTTAATTTCAATGACGTTTGAAAGCACGCATGCCCTCGTTGAGGAAGTCGCTCAAGCTGTGCATGCCTTGCGCATTACCTTAGAAAATCACGAATTGCCTGGCCTTGAAGCGGCCATCTTGAACAGCCAAATGGCCCTGAAAGGCCTAGAAAATCATCCTGGTGGCGTAGACGGTTTAAAGCAACTGATTGCCACTTACTCTGAAGCGCAACAAAAACAACTGAACGATCGTCTGGCGCAGGCCCGCGCCGACCATCAACTCAATACCGAACTCCTTCGCTTGGCCATGCAACGCAATGCAGCGCTTCAGGCTTATGCAGCACAGTCTTCAGCCAGCGCCACATACTCAAGTGAGGGTGGAGTTTCGTTTTTTGGCGGCGGCCAGTTGCTTGGCAAATTCTGAAGCAAGCACATCAACTCAAGCTTCATTTAGTGGTTTAAATGATTTAAGCGGTTTAACTATGCCTTCAGCTCAACATGGAGCATGGCCCGAATGGCAATCATGGCCTGAGTGTGAAGTTGGCTAATGCGGCCCGGGGTGAGGTCTAACACCGCTGCAATTTCTCGGTACGACAAATCTTCTTGGTAATGCAATGCCATGACCAAGCGCTGCTTTTCTGGCAGCGTTTTTAAAATATCAACAACCTGTCCTAAAAATTGCTGGCCCGACACCTTCTCTAAAGGGTCTGCAGAAAAATCGGTGGGCAACAAATTTTCGGGCACATCGTCAATGGGCATCACGTTGACGAAGGTGTCAATAACGGCAAAATAATCTTCAATGGACACCCCCGCTTCTTTGGCAACCTCTTGTTCTGTGGGCAGTCGGCCCAAGGTGTGCTCCAAGCGCTGCGTTACTTTTTCAAGCAAATCGAGTTGATCGCGTTGGTTGCGCGGCAAGATGTCTTCTTTGCGGCAAGCATCGTAAATGGCGCCTCTGATGCGCATGCTGGCATAAGCTTCAAAACTTTGATTGGGCTGGGGCACATAGCGTTGCAAGGCATCAAGCAAACCCGTCATACCCTCTTGAATCAAATCATCCAACATCACATTGGCTGGCAACTTAGAGCCAATGCGAGAAGCAATGCGCCTCACAAGAGGTTGGTATTGTTTGAGCTGCTCGCCCAGATCTTGTTGGTACTTTGGCGGCATGCTAGTGAATCAAGAGGTGATTTGTTAGCTTGGCCGTTAGCTCGGGCCAAAGGCGCCATGCGCCGTTCAAGGGCAACTGCGCAGCAGGCGTCTCAAGGTGTCCCAATACTTTCACTTGCGAGCCCAAACTGGTTTTCACTTTTTCTTCGGCCCAGCCCACGCTGTTTTCCAAAGTGCCCGCTTGACCTGCCAACACCAAATTCCATGAGGCCACTGGCGTTTGATCTTGGGTGTGCGCAAGCCATTCAAAGGTTTGATTCAATTCTTGCATCTCACATCCCGTGATGGCAGTGCAGTGAATGCGCGCACCATAGTGCTTGAAACTTTGAGCTTTGAGGGCCGCTGTAGAAACAATGACGCTGTCAAACTCCACACCACTTCGCATTAATCGATCGGACAAGGTTTGAACGCTGTCACTAATTCGGGCGGTGTGCAAAGACAAGCCATACCAAAGCGTGGGCTGCAAGGGCGATACGCTTTGCTCAAGATCGACGAAGCCTTGCAATGTTTTGGACAAATCAAACTTCAC
>CAJCDH010000178.1 GCA_903961095.1 uncultured Burkholderiales bacterium
GCTTAGCATTGCCGACGATAGGTGGCAGTGACAGCCTTCCGTACGGGCCAAACGGAATTGGATCTTTGCAACCCAACACATCCGTTGTTCTAAATGAAGTAAATAACGCTTATGACGATCTACTGGCCATTTGGGATGCATACGCGACGTTTAGCTCTGTACCAGAACGTAACTACACCGCCTACAATGGGAAACCTCCAGGCTGGCACTTTGATTCCTATATTTCGGCAACGCCAGGAAATTACATGTCCGCCGTGCGCATATACGATGGCCTGACTTTTCAAGGAAATTGGGGTGCTACCGCAGCCTTACAGGTGCTCAACCCGCCTATCGAATTCGCCGCCATCGCATCGGGTGATATCAATATCAATAACGTCAATATTGGAGCCATTGGCAGTGCCTCCACTGCGGTTGCTCGTGGTGCGCAAATGGTTGTTGCCATCAATGCTCAGACCAGTGCCACAGGCGTTAGCGCTGCGGCCAATGCCAGCACCGGAGGCGTGACGCTCACAGCCGCAGACGGACGCAACATCGAGATTTCGACCTTAACTTCTGCCGCAATCACAAGCGATAAAACGGGCATTGCCTTAAGTGGCGTTGTCTCGGGTGATCGCAGTGTAACCACCGTACGCTCGGACATCACATTGACTACAAGCAGTACAGCTGGCATCACCATTGCGACATCAGGTAATGGCGCATCAGCATCAGGATTGAGTAACGCCACAGTCATGACTTCTGCTACAACATCGCTTGATTTAACGACCACAGCAGGCGCACTTAGCGCAATTAGCACCTTAGACTTGGCAATTAGAACTATTTCTAACACGCGGGCAAGCTTAGGGGCTAATGAAAATTCCTTAGATTACATTGGAGCAGGGATTGACGATTTGTCAATGAACATGACTCTGGCGCGAAGCCGTGTTTTAGATACAGACTATGCAAGTGAGACTGAAAACATGTTCAAAATGCAAATTTTGGCGCAAGCAACAGCAGCCATGTTGACTCAAGCAACTGCCTCCCAAAGAGACACCATTCTTGCACTGATTGACCGACAACAATTTCACTATGTGATTTGAGGTAAGTTAGGCACGTTAACTCCGTTTAATGTCGATATTTTAAATTAAACGATCGATGCTTGAGTTGATCATCAAGTAGCGTTTTACATGACGTTTGGTGGCAGATGGTTTTTTGAATAAAGTTTGTAGTTCAGACGAATGCCAGGGGTCTTGGGGTAACAGTATGACAAAATTCCTTGACCCGCTCAAATCAATGCCTCAGACATTGGTAACTTTATCTGCACAGGCCTTCATGATCTAGCGCTAAGACAGCATGCATATTTTTCTTGAAAGTCTCCATCCAAATATCATCGATCATTCGCAGTTGGACTGGATCGAAACTTTGAATTCCTTCCCAATAGCGTCCTGAAGGAACGATATATCCCAATCTCTTTTCAGCTTCTAGCGCCATGCTAAGCTTTTGCAAATCTACTGCTTGATTTTGTTCTTTTAGTAATTTCGCATGATTAAAAGATTGCTGAAAGTCTAGGGGTGCTGACCGCGGAAATGTCAACCTTGTTTCAGACAAAGATGACATGTTCACGACGGCACAATTTTGCTTGTTAGCAAGTGCCATCAACCGATTTGATTTTGCTTCTAGTGACTGTAGTGTTATATCGTTGCGCAAGGGGTCAGCAGTTCCGCTTCCATAGAAATGACTCGACTTTCCGTTGTGAGCTGTATAGACCATGTCGCAGCCTACATAGGCAATGATGTCTGGCTTGAGTGCGCCTAGCGCCCAATACCCAGCAGTGAATGCCATCGTACCGCCTGCATAAATGAATCCGCCAAAATGATTTTGGTGATGAACAAATTCTTTTGCAGTAATTATTTTTTGATGAGTGCCCACAGGCAACTGAGGGCGACGATCAATGGGGAAATCTTCAGGAAAAATAAGGTAGTCCCACTCGGGAGTGACTTGCCATGCATTGTTGATGGCGACACAACTTGTGAAAAAGGAGAGATCCCAATGTGTAATTGAAGTGACATCAGGTGCACTTCCGAAGATCAGAACAACATTGACATTGCGCATTGGTTTTGTTGACGAAGACGATGGACGCTTCGATTTTTAAACTTTACTTTTACCTAATTTCTGTGAAAGTTATTTGACTGAAGTGAATTAACAACATTTAATTACTTTACATTGATGCTCATCAGGAGCTGAGTGATCGTCTTCAGGTTCAATCTATTCAAGTGTTTCAACCTGCACGATCTAACTAAGTCAAATATGAACCATCAACAGGACAATTTGTTAAGGCTAATCAACAAGTACTCTTTGCGATTTGGTGAGCATGATCCCTTGGTGTTGGACTTGAAAAAAGAAGTCATTGATTTGCAATCAAGACAAGGGAAACCAATCGTTTCTAGATCGAAGCTTTTTCAAGGTAATGTCACAGAGATTGAGTTTGTGCAAAGAGTTTGATGCTTAGATGCAATAGACGTTGAATAAAATTCAGGGTCTTTAAGGAGGCAGGTGCAGCGTTGAGTTAGCAAAACTCAGTAAACAACGACGAGTTTGGCTGATGTCGCAATCTCAACTTCAGAATTATCTGCGGCTACCAAAATACGCAATTCAAGCGTCTCACCTGCTGAAATGCCATCCGGCGAACATCCTCTTGCAACCCCTCTTATCGTTTTGTTGTTCAATAAAGTAGTTTCAGTTGCAGAAACGGCTTGCGTCCAAATCGCGAAGCCATTTTTTTGGATTGAAACGGCTTTTGGTGTCAATCCATTTGGCAGTGGCAGTGCTTTTGAAGTTACTTCAAAGGGAACGATAAGAGAAGTACAAGGTGCCGGAAATATGGGATTTAAAACAGAAGGCATCGCATTGATGTAAGGGCTTGCAGTAGCCTCCAAAGTATATTTGGAAACTAGGTTTTCTGGCCCTGAGCCGCCACAGGCACTAAGTATTAAGATAGAGAAAAAAAGCAAGCTGTGAATTTTTTTGAACATTTTTGAATGTTACTTAAAGATGTTTTTTTGCAAAACTCAATTCTAAAGCGTGCAAACGGCATAACGTGATGTTGTAATGTTAACGTAAGGAAAATTGACGTTGTTCCTAACTTATCCCAGGAGATGAATTTATGAATGTCTATAGCTTGATCACCTTTGCAGAAAAATGCATTCTGTTTTTCATTGCACTTTTGACAGTTTTCAGTGTGGGTGCAGAAATGTACGCCGTGATTCAAAATGGCAAAATTGCTTTAACAGATTTGCTCTTGCTGTTCATTTATGCAGAAGTGTTAGGCATGGTAGGCGCTTTCTATCAATATAGAAAAATTCCAATAACCTTGCCTATTTTTATTGCCATCACTGCGCTTTGCCGTCTGATCATCCTTCAAGGCAAAGGCATCAGCACGATTGATCTCATTTATGAAGGTTTGGCAGTGCTTCTTCTTGCCGTTTCAACACTCATCATTCAATACGGTTTGCGAATGTCAAAAAAGAACGATGAGAGTGATCATTAACTTACAAGACTGCCAAAAATATGTCTGTGCATATTTTTGCAGTTAAGCACCATGGCCTTTGATATAAGTTTCAAGAAACTTGATTTGGTTGCCTTGAAGCTCAATGATATTTTTGACCAAGTCGCCCACAGAAATAACGCCAACCACCTGGTTCTTTTCCAACACAGGTAAGTGCCTGATGTGTTTATGAACCATGATGGCCATGCACTCTTCCAGCAAGTTAGAGAGCGATACCGTGAGAGGGTTTGGTGTCATGATTTTTGAGACCATAACTTGCGTGGGGTTGAGGTTCGGCAGAAGGACTTTGATGGCGCAATCTCCCTGAGATACGATGCCCTTCAATTCGTTGTTATCGATAACTAAGACCGCTCTAACTCGAAAATCCCGCATAATTTTCAACACATTTTCTACTGGATCCGTAGTTCGAACAGAGAAAATCGTGCCTGCTTTTTGATCAATAATTTTTTTTACGGTCGTCATTCAAATCTGCCTTGAAAATAAAACTTCATTCCCGCTAGCCACTGCCTAAATTAGTTATGAGTGCCTTTGGACCCTTTTTTCCAGATATATCTTATAGGTATCTCGTTAAATAGTCCAACCAAAGTGACTTGTCCAGGTGAATTTTCAACTTGCCAATCAGCCTGAATAAGTGGCAAACTCATTTAATGGCTACTTCGTGAAAGATAAAAAATGCAAAGCATAGAAAGACCTGAAACCCAATATGTCATGTCTGGTGATGTCAGTATTGCATTTCAAGTTTTTGGTACGGGTCAGCAAGACCTTTTGTATGTTCCTGGCATCATTTCACACCTAGAAACAAATTGGGACGAACCCAATTCAGCTAAATTTCTACTTTCGCTAGGGCAGCATTTTCGCGTCATCATCTTAGACAAGCGTGGACAAGGTATGTCGGACCGCATCGAGGGGGCCACGACGCTTGAAGAGCGGATAGATGATCTGAGGGCGGTTATGCAAGCAGCACATTCAGAAAGCGCAACAATTTTTGCTCTATCTGAAGGCGGGCCAGTCAGTATTCTTTTTGCAGCCACATACCCTCAAAAAGTTGAGCGACTTATATTGTTTGGTGCAATGGCTAAATTTTGGGGCAGCGACGATTATCCACACATGGCGCATATCAAGTACATGGATAACGCGATTGAAGCCGTGGCATCCAATTGGGGAAAAGGATTTTTTGCGGCTAAAGCAGGCCCCATTGGCGGCTTCAATAAAGAAACTCAGTTGCTTTTCTCAAAAGCTGAGCGCATGGCAAGTTCTCCCTCTGGCGTTAAAAAGTTCATGGCTGCCAATTCTCTGATAGACGTCAGGCCTATTTTGTCTGATGTCAAACAAAATACCTTGGTCATTCAAAGACGCCATGATCAATTGGTAAGAAGAGGTAACGGCCGCTATTTTGCAGACAATATTGTCAATGCAACCTATCTTGAACTTTCAACCAGCTCGCATTTACCTCAGTTTGAAGATACTGAGGTCGTGATTGATGCCATCGTTAAATTCACGCATGCAAGCGTTGAAATTGAGTCTTCAGAGTTAGATCGAAAACTTTCAACTGCCTTGTTTACAGACATCGTTGGATCTACGGAAAAATTGCTGAAAATGGGTGATGAAGATTGGCGAAGAGTGTTGGATCAGCACGACTCTATTGTCACTCCCTTGGTGGCTTCATACAAAGGGCGTGTTGTTAAAAATACAGGTGATGGCATACTGGCTATTTTTGATGGGCCAGTTCGTGCGCTGCAATGTGCCTTAAGCTTAATCGAGGAATTAAATAAAATCAATTTGCCTATTCGTGCCGGTTTGCATGTGGGAGAAGTAGTTTCTCGAGGTGAAGACATTACGGGCATTGCTGTCAATATCGCTGCGCGTGTCATGGACCAAGCCAACTCGGGCGAAGTTCTAATGACTCGAACTCTTAAAGATTTGACAGGCGGTAGTCAAATGGTTTTTGAATCAGCTGGCGAATATGAGCTTAAAGGCCTAGGCGAAAATTTTGAACTTTTCAGAACTGTTAGCAAGCGTACTCAAGCAGACTTGGTTCAACAGTGATCACAATGCTTAAGCGCAATTTGTCACCATGAAAGAGTGCGAGGGGTTATATGAGTCAATTTAAATTAGAAAAATTTGTAGACGGCCAATTCATTTGTCAATCTGGTGACCCTGCCACTCACTTGTATTTTTTGCAAGAAGGCGAAGTTGAACTGGTAACAGAATCAGGCCAAGTGTTTGGATTAATTCCCAAAGGACAATCGTTTGGTGAGGCAGCCATTTTGAAGGGGGGCATTCGGGGTGCATCTATACGCTCGAAGGGTGACGTCATTTGCAAAGTAATTTCCAATGACCAAGCAGCCGAGCTGTTAACCAGCTATTCCCCATTGCTTGTTGTCATCATGGAAGCTCTGTTGCTTCAGCAGGCAATGAACAATTCCATCAAGCGCTCTTGATTGTTAAAAACCTGTGAAGTCTGCAATGCAGTATTTGAATTTAAAAGATGATCTTTGGTACGATTGCCTTGAGGATTCTTATGGCTATCTAAGGCATTCTTGGCACAGCCAATGGGTTGGCATGCCGATCATTTTGGATGACTGTTTGAAGTTTCTCAATCTGCATCACAATAATTTGTCTGAAGCTGCTAAAAGCATGTTGGATGCTGCAAAAAGCGTAGCTTTAGAAATTGAGAATCAAGCCCAGGGCGAAAAGAAAAAAAACGAACCCAAATATCACAATCGCTTGCATTTTGCCGATGCGATCACCTCCATCAGCATTCAACTGGCCATTTTGAATAAAGCGCAGAAGCAGGATAGTCATGATTGGATGATGTGTGCTTTGCTCACATGCCTTTCTCACGATTTTGGGCATCCTGGAAAAGTTAATTCATTTGAATCAGAAATTGAAATTCAATCTGTAGATTCCCTCAAACCTATTTTGATATCTCATTCCGTTCCTGAAGAATGGATCACAATCATCGAAACAGCCATTGTGCGTTCTGACTTTGCAATAGTTCATCGCAATCATGCCGATGTTGCTGCTAAAAGTTTTGACTGGAATTTAAATTGGCTTTGTGTTTTATTAAATGAAGCAGACGTCATGGCCAGTGCATCCTCTAAATATGGTCCTAACTTAGGAAATGCATTGGCTCAAGAATGGCAGCTTATTGGCTTTCCACCACACGCCATCGTGTCAAGCTTAGAAGGCAGGAATTCTTTTCTAAAGCAAGTTGTTTTTTCATCGCCTGCATCTTTGATACTCGGATTGAATCAAAAAATTGAAGAAGAAATTCGTACAAATTTAACTAAATAATTGCTTTATATAAATCTTTAATTGAAAGCTCTCTCCTGAACTTACTTCACAAAGTAAGTCATGATTTGACCCAAGCCTTTGCACTCAATCATTTGGTTTTCTTGAACATCAAAGTGTCCTTTGATCTGCTCATAAGTACTTGGCGACACTTGTACTTTTCCAGGCATGCAAGTTGACTCCATGCGGCTTGCGGTGTTGACTGTGTTGCCCCAAAGGTCGTAAGAGAACTTGCTGTGTCCAATGACGCCTGCCACAACGGGACCTGAGTTGATACCTATTCGCATGTCCAATTCCATGCCATGCTCTTTGTTAAATGCTTCTAAGTCTTCGTACATACCCAAAGCCATTTTTGTAACGCGAATGGCATGCTCATCGTCGTTGGTGGGCAAGCCACCAGCGACCATGTAGGCATCACCGATTGTTTTAATTTTTTCAAGTCCGAGTGATGTAGCCCTAGTGTCAAAACGCTTGAACAGATCATTAAGCAAGAAAACAAGTTCCTCAGCAGTTTTTCCTGAAGACATCTTGGTAAAACCAACCAAGTCGCTAAATAGGATGGTGGCGTTTTGATAGCTGTCAGAAATGCTTTCATCGCCAGCTTTAAGCCGAGTGGCAATGGATTGGGGCAAGATGTTGAGCATGAGACGCTCAGACTTTTGAGACTCAAGTTGCAACTCGTGTGTGCGCTCTTTAACCTTAACCTCAAGAATCTGGTTTTGATCGGCTAGGATTTGACGGTTTTTTTCACCAACTGCAATGACTTCTAATTGCAAAAATTTTGTTTTTCTAATAATACTGAAATTTAAAACTAATGCTTGAAATAAAAATAAGCTTATCTTAATAAAAATACCTAATTCAGAAATTAAAAAAACATCATTAAAATTGATTTTTCCTTCTAGAGCAATATTTAAAAAATCGGAAATAAAAAATCCTAAAATAAATAAGATTTGTGACATTAAAAGGTAGGTGGTTTGAGGAAATTTGCGTATGTATAAAGTTATAGTCGCTGAAATAAGTCCAATACCTAAGATAGGGTAGGCGATAATAAAGTATAGAGACCTTAATATTCTGCCGAAAACTTCTGAAAATTCTTTTGCTAAATTTAAAAGTGGTAATTCAAGTAAATAGTTAATTATACCTAATGAAATTGAAATGATAATTAATATTGAATATGTCTTCGACCATTTAGGAAAATTCTTTTTAATATCAATCAAATTACTTAATAGGAGGATAAATAAAATATGACTTAATTCAAACAATGAGTAATTTACTATCTGTTTAACTTGTAAAATAAAATCGATTTCAGAATTTTCACCCAATAGAAATTCACCAAATCTATCGCCATCCAAATCTTTGGATAATATATACAGTAGACCAGTTAAGACCCATACAAAGAAAAATTTATTAGAATTTTCAATTTTATTAATTGCGCTGTAAAAAGATAAAAGAATGAAAACTAATAAACCACCAGCCACAATGCCTTGCAAATACAGTGATAGCCTGCCTACTTCTAATTCTGCTTGTTGTTCGGATAGTCTCAAAAAATTACTGTTAATATCTGAAGACTTACCAATGCGTCTTAAAATTTGAACGCTCTCATTTTTGGGTATTAATATAGTTTCATACCTTGATTTATTCTCTTTATGTTCTCTATTCCATCGGA
>CAJCDH010000179.1 GCA_903961095.1 uncultured Burkholderiales bacterium
CCGTCATGGACTCAGAAGTGGTCACGCGGGTCACGATGATGGCGGTAGCCAGAGACAAGAACAAAGAAGGAATCTGAGCAACCAGGCCATCACCGATGGTCAGCAAGGTGTAAATGCGGCCAGCTTCGGACAAAGACAAGTCGTGTTGAGCCACACCAATGGTCAGGCCACCAATCAAATTGATGACCAAAATAAGCAGGCCCGCCACTGCGTCGCCGGACACAAACTTAGAGGCACCGTCCATGGAACCGAAAAAGTCAGATTCTTGTGAAAGTTCTTCGCGGCGTTTTTTAGCAGTTTCTTGATCAATCACGCCAGCATTCAAGTCGGCGTCAATTGACATTTGCTTGCCTGGCATGGCGTCCAAGGTAAATCGAGCGTTCACTTCAGAAACTCGACCTGCGCCTTTGGTCACCACAATGAAGTTGATGATCATCAAAATAGCAAAGATGATGAAACCCACCACGTAGTTGCCACCGATCACAAACTCACCGAAAGCTGCCACCACTTTGCCAGCAGCCTCGTGGCCTTCATGGCCATCGACCAAAATGACACGGGTAGAGGCCACGTTCAAGCCCAAGCGGAGCATGGTGGCAAACAACAAGACAGATGGGAAAGAAGAGAACTCAAGCGGCTTGCGGGTGCCAATCGCAATCATGATGACCAACAAGCTACAACCAATGTTGAAGGTAAATAGAATGTCCAACAACAAGGGTGGCAGAGGTATCACCAACATGGCCATGATCAATAACACCATGGCGGGCAAGCCCAGACCGGCGTAATCAAATTTGGACAGGTTCTGTCGAACCGCTGACAGGGTCAAGGTGCTCATGGTTGGCCTAAGTGGCTGTTGAGAGGGTTAGAACAATCAAACTGCATGGTTTTCTTCCATAGTTCAGCTTGTTGAGCAAGGTCCATGCCATGTGAAATCCCGACACCAGGCTCCTTTTCACTGATTCAGCCAAAGCGGCAAACCCTAACCTGTCACGGTTTTTGCTAATACAAGGCATGCCCGGCCTGAAAGCCGAGTTGAAAACAGTCAACTGATGATGGAAATAACATGGACGCCAAACTCAATTTTTCGACCACCCCAACCTCAAACCCCGCATCAGTAGGGGCTTCCAGCAGTTCTAAGGGCTTAGACCCTAGCCTTGCCAAGCCCATGAATGGGCAGGAATTTGCGGGTGTGATGCGGGACTTGATGGCCAAGGGTGAGCGGCAAGAGCTTGCCGGAACCGAGCCTCAAGAAGCCACGGATGCCACAGCGGTAGCCCTTCAAACCATGAATTTAGGCAACCAGTTCTCTGTCATTACAGCGGCATCCCCCCTGCCCGACCCCAACAGCTTGGCCCAATTTGCGCGAGCCCAAGGTTTGAGTGAGTCGGCAGTTCAAGCTCTGTTTGGCGACCTGGCCATGGCTCCCGTCACCGCAAGCCCCATGGCGGGTGTTGCACTGACTGGGGCATCAGCTACGGTGGCGCCTGAAATGGCCTCAATGGCTGGTCTAACTGGTATTTCTGGTATTTCTGGTATTTCTGGTATTTCTGGTATTTCAAGTCACGCCACCACACTGACCCTGTTGCCAAGCGCAACGCCTTTGGGCTGGATTCAAGCCCTACCCAACAATTTAACCCTGTCAGATCAGGCCGGCACCGCTTTATCAGCGCAGGCAACTCAGTTGGCAGCAATTGGCAGTCCAAAGTCATCCGACGTGTCGGCTTTGTTGGCAACAGCCGGTGCCACTGGCGTTCTTAAAGCATTGGGAGGCATGGATGCTGCACCCACCCAAGCTCTCATGGGCACCGACAATTTGGCCGAAGTGTCACCAGAAATGGGGCCCTTAGATGCGATGCGCATGCGCATGGTGCCGGCTTGGGAAAATATGACCCGCCAGTTGGCCAAGTTGAACGGCACTGAACAGGCGGCTGCCTGGGGACAACTAACCTCCAACATCCTCAACAGCAAATCACTGGGTGCAGATGTGCCTGAGGTTCTTCTAGACTTGGGCGTCAGTGACCCGACTCTCTTGTCGGCACTAGATACCCTTCAAGACCAAAGCAATCTTGGCACCATCAACCTTGATTCAGCGCGCAACACGGCCAGCACAGGCAGTTTGGGTGCGGCCGCAACCAGTGCAGCTCTAGCCAACCCTGAATTGACCGACAGAGCCGCACAAATTCAGGACTTGGCTGACAAACTGGGCAAAGCCATGGGTGAGCGACTCCAAGACCAATTGGAAAAAGGGGAATGGAAACTGCAATTGAAGCTCAACCCTGCTCATTTAGGCAAAATTGATGTTGAACTTGACATGAATGCGAAGGGCTTAGACGCAGTTTTCAAAACTGACAACTTGCTCACTCGAGAATTGATTGCACAAGGCATGAACAAACTCAAGGATAGCTTGGCACAATCAGGCATGACAGTTGCTAATGTTTGGGTGAACAGTGAAAACCAGCAGAGATCTGGCGGAAACTCGACACCTCGACAAAACTCGGGTTCTGACACAACAGTCAATGCCCCAGTCTCGGATGTCAAAGCCGCTGAATCTCGCATCAAAGAACTTAGATCTTCAGATGCTTGGGACACACTGGCTTGAAATTTAACTAAAACGCCCGGTTGATCCGGTGTCAATTTGTTTATATAGAGGTGCCCTATGGCAACAGCAGCCCCAGAAGCAGCAGAAGTCGTTGAAGAAGAGCCGAAAAAGAAAAAGCCCATCGTCCTGATCATTGGGGGCGTTGTTGGTTTGATCGTCCTCATTGTGGGCATTGTGCTGGGTACGCTCTTTTTCACAGGTTACTTCAACCCCAAACCCGTGGTCGACCCTGAGCTTGCTGAAGAATCGGCAGACGGAAAAAAAGTTGACAACAAGCCTGGCAAGAAAACCAAAGATTCACCAGAACTCACCCGCTTTGAGTACACCTACTTGCAAATTGAACGCGAGTTCTTGGTCAATGTGAGTGGCTCCAAAAAAGTCATGTCAGTTCAAATTGCTGTCATGACCCATTACGACGAACGCGTGTTTGAAAACGTCAAGAAGCACGACTTTGCCATTCGCTCAGCCGTGATGGATGTGATGCGTCTCACCACCGATGCCGATTTGGTGAAGCCAGAATTTCGAAAAGAACTGGCAGTCAAAA
>CAJCDH010000180.1 GCA_903961095.1 uncultured Burkholderiales bacterium
AGAGGGGCTTATCCATTGGTGTGCTGGCGGAATCGGAGAGATTCGAACTCTCGATAAGGCTCTACACCCTATACTCCCTTAGCAGGGGAGCACCTTCGGCCACTCGGTCACGATTCCAGCACTCGAAAATTATATCAGGCTTGGTCTAGGTCAAAAGCCTTGTGCAAGGCACGAACTGCCAATTCCATGTATTTCTCATCGATCACCACAGAAGTCTTAATTTCAGACGTTGAAATCATCTGAATATTGATGCCCTCTTCGCTCAAGGAACGAAACATCTTGCTGGCAATTCCCACATGGCTGCGCATGCCAATGCCTACGATCGACACCTTGCAAATCTTGGCATCGCCAATGACCTCGGAGGCACCCAAAACAGGAAGCACTTTTTCTTTCAGAAGGTCCATGGTGCGCGCAAAGTCATTGCGGTGCACCGTGAAGCTAAAGTCAGTTTTACCTTCTTTGCTCAGGTTTTGAATGATGACATCCACTTCAATGTTGGCATCGGCCACTGCGCCCAAAATTTGATAAGCAATGCCTGGTTTGTCGGGCACGCCCAACACAGAAATTTTGGCTTCATCGCGGTTGAAGGCAATGCCGGAGACTACGGCTTGTTCCATTTTTTCGTCTTCCTCAAAAGTGATCAGGGTGCCAGACATGGCTTCTTCATGGATATCAATGTCCCAAGGTGTGAAGCTCGATAACACACGCATTGGCACTTTGTATTTGCCCGCAAATTCAACCGAGCGAATTTGCAACACTTTGGAGCCAAGAGATGCCATTTCCAGCATCTCTTCAAAGCTCACTGTTTTCAAGCGCCGGGCCTCTGGCACTACGCGGGGGTCGGTGGTGTAAACACCATCAACGTCGGTGTAGATCAGGCATTCATCGGCTTTCATAGCGGCTGCCACAGCAACGGCAGAAGTGTCTGAACCGCCACGCCCCAAGGTGGTGATATTGCCATCTGGATCTACACCTTGGAAGCCCGTGACGATGACCACACGGCCTGCTGCCAAGTCTTTGCGAACACGCGCATCGTCAATCGATTCAATGCGTGCTTTGGTGAAAGCGCTGTTGGTTTTAATGGGGACTTGCCAGCCTGCGTAGCTGACCGATTCCATGCCCTCAGACTGCAACGCAATGGCCAGCAAGGCAGAGGAGGCTTGCTCGCCTGTGGCAGCCAACATGTCAAGCTCGCGGTCATAGGCCGTATCTGTTTTGGCGGGGGCCAATTCTTTGGCCAAGCCCAACAATCGATTGGTTTCGCCGCTCATGGCGCTGGGCACCACCACCAATTGGTGGCCAGCCCGTGCCCATTTGGCGACGCGTTTGGCAACATTTCGAATGCGCTCTGTAGAGCCCATCGAAGTGCCGCCGTATTTATGAACGATCAGTGCCATTTTGAAAAGTTATAAAAGGGAAAATTCAGCAAAACCTTTCGATTGTACTCGGGAGAACCCTAGATTCGAGTGGTTTTTGGAGGCTCACCCTCGGCAGACCAAGCCAAAACCTGGCCCTCTCTGCGCACGTAACCCCTGCCCACTTTGAGCCGCAATTGATGGCCACGCGTGGTGCAAGCTGCAATTTGGGACAGCAATTCGCTAAGTTGCACGGTACTGGGTGTGGTTTGATGCTGGACTTTCAACCAATGCCTCAGTACCAAAGATTGTCTGGCCGAGCTCAATGACTGAAGCGCCTTGATCAAAGGCGCGCCATCCTGTATGACACTGACCCAGTCAACTTGCGCAACTTCGTCCAAGATCTGCTGTGCCTCGGCTGCATGTGAAGCGCTGCGCGCAAATGTCTCTCTGAATTGAGGAAAAGCTCGCTCTAATGCAGGCAACAATTGAGCGCGAATTCGGTTGCGTGTGAATTGCTCATCTTGGTTGCTAGGGTCTTCAATCCAGGACACTTGCGCTTGAAGCAAACACTCACGCAACTTAAAACCGGGCACGCTCAACAAGGGCCTGTGCCATTGCAAACCATCGCGAGTCCATTGAGCTGGCATGCAGGCAAGGCCTGGTAAACCTGCACCGCGCGAGAGCGCCAGCAACAAAGTCTCCACTTGGTCGTCTGCATGCTGCGCAACTGCAATGTGATTGACACCTAGCAACAAAGGATGGGAGCGGACTGCCTCACTCAATGCGCTGTAACGCGCCTTTCTGGCCGCATCTTCGGGGCTTTGACCTGTTTCGTGTTTGGCGTTGATTTTGCAAACGACCAAGGGTACCTGCCACTTCGCACAAATCTCTTGACAATGAATTTCAAAGAGATCGGCAGCCTCTTGCAATCCGTGGTGAATATGAATAGCTCTAACTTGATTTGGCCAGCGCTGCACACAAGCCCATAACAGAGCGCTTGAGTCGGCACCGCCGCTTAAAGCGACTGCCAATGGAAGTTCGGGCTGAAAGCTAGACGAAAGCAAGCCCGCACTGGCAAGCGCAAAATTATTTGCCGGCTTTGGTGTCGGTAAAACGGCCATAGCTTTGCAAACGCTCGTAGCGACGCTCAACCAATTCTTTGGGTTTCAAATCGGTCACTTGGCGCCATGCATCACCCAAAGCACGTTTGAGAAAAGCGGCCATTTGAGCATGATCTCGGTGCGCACCACCCACGGGTTCGTTCACAATTTTGTCAACCAAATTCAAGGCTTTAAGGCGATGCGCCGTGATGCCAAGGGCTTCGGCCGCTTCTTCTGCTTTTTCAGAGGTCTTCCACAAAATAGAAGCACATCCTTCAGGACTGATGACGGAGTAAACAGAATACTGAAGCATGAGGACTGAATCGGCCACAGAAATGGCCAAGGCACCGCCCGAGCCACCTTCACCAATGATGGTGGTGATGATGGGCACTTCGAGTTGCGCCATTTCAAAAATGTTGCGGCCAATGGCTTCTGACTGGCTGCGTTCTTCTGCATCAATGCCAGGATAGGCCCCTGGCGTATCCACAAAAGTGAATACGGGTAGCTTGAATTTCTCGGCAGTTTTCATGAGGCGCAATGCTTTGCGGTAGCCCTCTGGTTTGCTCATGCCAAAGTTGCGCAGTGTGCGCTCTTTGGTATCACGACCTTTTTGATGCCCAAGCACCATGCAAGGTGAGCCATTGAAACGTGCCAAGCCGCCCACGATGGACAAGTCGTCAGCAAAGTGGCGATCACCATGCATTTCTACGAAATCGGTAAAAATTTCACGAATGTAATCAAGGGTGTAAGGCCGCTCGGGGTGACGGGCAATTTTGGTAATTTGCCATGCCGTTAAATCGGAGTAGATGTCCTTGGTAAGCTGCTGGCTTTTTTTGGAGAGCTGGTCAATTTCTTCAGAAATATCGACAGCAGATTCGCTTTGAACATAGCGAAGTTCTTCAATTTTGCCTTCGAGTTCCGCCACGGGTTGCTCAAAGTCTAAGAATGTACGCTTGGCCAAAATGGGCCTCCTTTTTGGATCTCAATACTCAACCGGCAGTGGGTCAAGCGACCGCCAAATATACCAAGTTGCAACTGTACTATAGGGTTGCCATGCCTGAGCGACCTCACGGGCGTCGCTTCGACTGACTGGCTCCCCTGAAAAATAGTTTTTACTGATGCCATTGATCAATCCCACATCGTCCAAAGGCAAGACATTGGGACGCATGAGGTGAAAGATCAAAAACATCTCTGCTGTCCAACGGCCAATGCCGCGAATGGCCACCAACTCATCGATGATAGCTTCATCTTCCATGAGCTGCCATTCTTTGACGCTGACATTTTTCCCATGAAAGTTAAGTGCCAAATCGACCAAGTATTCAACTTTTCGGGCGGACAAACCTGCCGCTCGCATGTCGTCTACTTTCAATTTAAGTACGCCTGCAGGCGTGATTTTTTTGTTCAAGGCCGCAAATTTATTCCAAACAGATTGGGCTGCTTTGACTGAAATTTGCTGGCCAACAATGCTGCGTGCCAAGGTAACAAATGCATCACCGCGAGACACCAAACAAGCGTCGCCAAACTGAGGAATGATTCGCTTCATGACCCTGTCTTTTTTCGACAAGTGAGAACATGCGGCAGCCCAATACTCTGGCGTCATCAGCTCGTCTGCTTTGCTCATTGCGACGCTTCCCAAGTTGTGCCAGTAGGCGAATCTTTGAGCGCAATACCCTGTTCAAGTAAGCGCTTGCGAATGCGATCGGCCTCTGCAAAGTTCTTGGCCGCTTTGGCATCGGCACGGGCTTGAATCTGCGCCTGAATGTCGGCTTCGTTCAAGCCGGCGCCAGCTTGCAAATAAGCAATAGGATCGGTTTGCAAAATACCCAAAATTCCGCCTAAGGCCTTTAACATTCCGGCTTGCTCAGCTGATTTGTTGCGATTCACTTCACCCGCCAAATCGAAGAGTACCGCCACCGCTTCGGGTGTCCCAAAATCTTCATCCATGGCCGCCTTGAAGCGCGCTGCATACAGGTTGGTCCAATCAATGGTGACCTGTGCTGGCTGAACAGCTTGCATGGCGGTGTAAAGGCGCTTTAAAGCACCGCGGGCATCGTTCAAATGCACATCGGAATAATTCAATGGGGTACGGTAGTGGCTGCGTACCAAAAAGAAGCGCACGGTTTCGGCATCGAATGCTTTAAGAACTTCGCGAATGGTAAAAAAGTTGCCCAAGCTTTTAGACATCTTTTCGTTGTCGACATTGATGAATCCGTTGTGCATCCAAAAGCGAGCAAATTGCTCGCCAGTCGCACCTTCGCTTTGGGCAATTTCATTTTCATGATGAGGAAACTGCAAGTCAGCACCACCGCCATGAATGTCAAAGCTGTTGCCCAACATTTGACATGCCATGGCCGAGCATTCAATGTGCCATCCTGGTCGGCCAATGCCAAATTCACCATCCCATTTCACATCGGCGGGCTCAGTCTCCTTGGCGGCCTTCCACAAAACAAAATCAAGAGGGTCGTCTTTGCCATCGAGCACTGCCACACGTTCACCCGCATGCAATTCATCGAGAGATTTGCCTGACAACTTGCCATAACCGGGGAACTTGCGAACAGCGTAGTTGACATCGCCTTGAGGCGTGCGATAAGCCAAGCCCTTATTTTCTAAATTGCCAATCATGCTTAACATTTGAGGCACAAATTCGGTGGCCCGCGGCTCGGCCGTAGGTCTGGCAATTCCCAGTGCATCAAAGTCGCTGTGCATGGCCTCAATCATGCGATCGGTGAGGGCACGTATCGTTTCACCGTTTTCAACAGCGCGTTTGATAATTTTGTCGTCGATGTCGGTGATGTTTCGGATGTGCGTGACCTTGTAGCCACTGGCTTTGAGCCAGCGCTGAACCACGTCAAAGGCCACATTGGACCGCGCATGCCCCACATGGCACAAGTCATACACGGTCATGCCGCAAACATACATGCGGACGTGGCCAGCCTGTAAAGGTGAGAAATCGGCAACAGCGCGGGTCAGCGTGTTGTAAATGCGCAAGCTCATGAAATACTGTATTTTTTTTGTAAGGTGCAAAAAGGGGCCACCGCCCCATAGTTATTGCAATGGCAGCCAGCCACAAAGGCCTCCGTTACAATTTACCTCAGTATAAGGCCCAAACCAGCCGCTGACAAAGCCCCATCCAAGCCAAACTCAAGCACTGATCAAGCCTTCCAGAGAAAATTTTGTTCACATTTCACCATTCAAAATCGGTCAACATGTCCGCACATTGGGCTCTATCGCGAGTTTTATCAGCTTTGCTTTTTTTAAGCAGCAACTTGGCTTGGGCCAATGAGAGCTTTGAAATCGAAGAACTTATAAAAAACAAGCAATGGACTCAAGCGCAGCAAAAGCTGCAGTGGGTCGTGAAGCAAAGTACCCAAACGCCAAGCCCCACGACATCCCCACAATGGCGACTCATGAACAGCCAAATTTTGGCGGGTCTTGGCCAATCTGAAAAAGCCATAGAAGAGCTCCAAGGCATCATTCAAGAGTTTCCCGAACTGCCAGAGCCTTATAACAATTTGGGCGTGCTATTTGCTGCTCAAGGCAACTATGAAGCAGCCATGTCGGCCTTCGTCACGGCCATTCAAGCGCGGCCCAATTATAAAATTGCACATCAAAATTTAGGCGATTTGTACTCAGCCATGGCCCAACAAGCCTACGCCAAAGCCAAAAATATCAAAGAAGGACCGGCCCTGCTGCCCTTGCCCGCACCTGCTGCGTCCACCACCACAACGACCAACGTACGCTCCCCGCGCTAAAGCCATGAATCCAAACCTTCTTCACCGAAATTTAGGGGCCTATTGCAGCGCGCTAGCCCTGTCATTGGGCTTTGCGCTCATGCCTTTGCTGGGCCAAGCTCAAGATGCGCCCAAAGTCAAAATTAGCACCAACATGGGCGAAATCATGGTGGAGTTGTACCCAGACAAAGCGCCCAAAACAGTGGCTAACTTCCTTCAATATGTGAAGGACAAGCATTACAACGGCACCATTTTTCACCGCGTTATTGCCAACTTTATGATTCAAGGTGGTGGCTACGATGCTCAATACAAAGAGCGCCCCACAAGGGCACCCGTTCAACATGAAGGTCGGCAAGCCATGACTGCTGGCCTTAAAAATCAGACAGGTTATCTGGCCATGGCCAGGACCAACGACCCACAATCTGCCACGGCCCAATTCTTCATCAACACCGTGGACAACGCTTTTCTAGACCCAACGCCCATCCCCGATGGCGACCCCGTTAAACGCTTCGAATACCGTGGCCAGGTCTATGAAAACGTGCCGCGTGAAAATTTGCTTAACGCCCTACAACTTTTCGGGTATACGGTTTTTGGCAAAGTCACCTCCGGCATGGATGTCGTGGATAAAATCAGAACCACGCCAACCGGCATGGGCGGCACTTTTCGAACTGATGTTCCAAAGACGCCTGTTGTCATTCAATCAATCACTTTGGTGCAATAACCATGAGCAATCCTCAAGTCGAACTCCACATCGCCGGCAAAGGCGTCATCCTCATTGAACTCGATGCCGAAAAAGCACCGCTCAGCGCAGAAAACTTTTTGCACTATGTGAACAAAGGTCATTACGACAACACCATTTTTCACCGAATCATTCCTGGCTTCATGATTCAAGGCGGTGGCTTTGAACCCAACATGGAACAAAAACCTTCCGATGCGGCCATTCAAAACGAAGGCAACAATGGTTTGAAAAACAACAAATACACCTTGGCCATGGCGCGCACACAAGCGCCCCACTCCGCAACAGCTCAATTCTTTATCAACACGGCTGACAACGAATTCTTGAATCACACAGCGCCATCATTGCAAGGCTGGGGCTACGCAGTATTTGGTCACGTTGTATCAGGCACTGAAATTGTGGACGCGCTTGAAGGCGTCAAAACAGGCCGCAATGGTTTTCACGACGACGTGCCCAAAGATCCCATCGTCATTGAAAAGGCTGTTGCGCTCTAATTTTTGCGCCAACACTTTTCATGACCGCAACCGTGTTGCCTTTTCAGGTGCTTGAAGCCCCTGAAAATTGGTGCACGGTTGATTTCATTTCAGACCTTCATTTGCAAGAAAATGACAAGGCTACATTTAACGTGTGGCAAAAGTACATGCAAAACACGACCGCAGACGCGGTCTTTATTTTGGGTGATCTGTTTGAAGTGTGGGTAGGAGACGATGCAGCGCAGCACCATGTTTTTCTTCAGCAGTGCGCTGCAGTTTTAAAGTCTTGCTCAACCCTAAGGCATGTGGCCTTTATGCGAGGCAACCGTGATTTTCTGGTTGGTCCCACTTTTTTAAATGCTTGCCATGTACAAGATCTCCAAGATCCAACGCTTGTGAACTTTGCAACACAAAAGATCTTGCTCTCGCATGGCGATGCAGGATGTTTGGACGACACAAGCTATCAAGAATTTAGACGCATGGTGCGCCAATCTGCTTGGCAAACAGCATTCTTGGCCAAGCCTTTGGAAGAGCGTGAACGCATTGCCAGGCAACTTCGATCACAAAGTGAAATGCACAAGCAAGATCCTAATGCCATCTATGCAGATGTAGATGATTCATGGTCAAGGCAGTGGCTCGTCAAAACACAAGCCACTAAGCTTGTACACGGCCACACTCATCGCCCAGCAGACCACAACTTAGGGCTAGAGCCAGCCATGAAACGTTATGTTTTAAGCGATTGGGATGTTGCATCTGACATACCTCGTGCAGAAGTACTGCGCTGGCATTCAACAGGCAAGTGTGAACGCATCAATTTACTAACTCATTGAGTCATCAATGAGTTAGTTTTGCTTGAATTAACTTCGCAACAAGTTTTTCAAAGCATTTTGCAAACGGCGCGCCACCTTAGGGTCATGCGCAGAAGACAAAACGGCAGTGACATCCAAGGCCCAAGTTTGCTCTGGGCCAGGTTGGTTTTTGCGAGTAAGCAGTTGCAACTGAAGGGCTCGCCGTTCGTTCAGGTTTTCGGCAGGTGTCGGCACTTCTGCAGCCATTTCCAAACGCAAAATAGATTCGCCTGCTGAAGCTGTGGGGGCTTGGGTCACTGCTTGCAACCATGCAGTTCTGGCTGCCGAGTTGACATTGCGCCCCAGATCTGGCGCAGTAGGCATCAAATCGGCTTGGCGTTTTTCCCAAGCTGCCAGCAATTGCGTTAGAGATTCTCCATGCGCTTGGGCTGCCAATTTGCGCAGCGCCATTTCGGCGTTCTCCATGGCATCGCGCTGAGCTCTGAATGCTGCATCGCTCAAGCGCGGACCTCGCTCTGAACGCTCTGCACTCTCAAATCGGCCACTGGATTTGTCGCCAAACCCCCCTTTGTCAAAACGCTGCCCACCCTTGCCATCACGGCGGTCGCCTGAGCCACCACGGCCAGCTGGTGCTGGTACCGATTTCTTTTGACCTGGCCGATCGTCTCCCCGCATGGCCACCAAGGGGCGGGCAGGCTTAGGGGGGGTCACGGGGGTCACGGGGCTAGTGGGATGAAGGACATCAGCAGATTCCGCATCTGTCTGAACTTCATTGAGGCCAGACTCAAGTTGAGGTGCTGCAGGCGCAGCGGCCTCTTGGGCATTGGCCTTAGCCTGCCCCTTCAGCGCTTCATCCAAAGCTGCCATCGCAGCCTTGATTTTTTGGACATCGCCTGAAGCATTGGCCGCTTTCAAAGCATTGGAGGCGTCCAACACTTGTCTGTCATGCGCAGACATAGGGGCGTTAGAGACATGCTCGCGTGCACTTGTCTTGCGGCTAAAAGCTTCATCAATGGGCTTGCGAAAAGCCTCCCACATTTTTTGCTCAATGCGGCGGTCCATGGGCACGCTTTGCGCTTCGGTTTGCCAACTTTGCTGCAAAGCTTTGACAGCATCGACACGCAACATAGGGGCTGCACCGAGTTGCTCTGCCTCCGCAATCAAAGCTTGACGACGTTCGGTGCTGGCCTTTTGAGCCGCCTCCAAAGGTGCGGCGGCGTTTTGCAAGGCCTGCTTCCAAAGCGGTTGCAATTCTGCAAATGCCTTCTCACTCAAATGACCTGCAGAGCGCCAGCGATCGCCAAACTGATGAAGTGAGCGCAATTGCATGCGCCAATCTGAATTTTGTGCGTTGGCTTCACCCCAAGCTTTGACTTCTTCAATCAAAGACAGGCGTTGAGCGCGATGCTCGCTGGCTTCATTTTTAATTTTGTCCAACCAAGCTTGAACCACTTTGTAGGCATTGTTGCAAGCGGCATCAAAGCGCTTCCACAAGGCGTGATTGGGTAAGCCACCCTGATCGGCTTTTTTCCATTCTTCGCGCAATTGACGCAATGCGTCTTGCATCTTGCGACCACCCACAGTGGGCTCTAAGTGAAACTCTTCGGCTTTAGGCCCTTTTGCTTCAACGACCAGTTTGGTCTCTGCTACTGGTTCCTGCGAAACAATAGGCTCGTCAGGTGTTTGTGTTTCATTGGGCGATGCTGCTTCAACAGCCACTTCAGGGCTAGACACTTCAACCTCAGCCGGGCCTTTCACAGGCACTTTTTTGAACAAGCCTTCGGCCTTCAGTACCAAGGCCAAACGCAATTGATCGGCCACATGACGCTGCCACCCTTCTGTGTCACCCGCAGCGACCAAGGCCTCATGAACTTTCAAGTCCATGTTGGTGTCCATGTTGCGGCCATGTTCTTTGAGGGCTTGCTTGAAAGCCAACAAATGAGCTTCATTGTTTTCAGCTGCCAATAAAGTCATGGCACCCGTCACCACTTGGTTGGCGGCCTCACGCAATGCCAAACGCTGGGCGGGGTCCATTTTGGTGTTGCTCACCTTAGGCGTTTTGACAGGCTTTACCTCAGCAGTGGCATCGTGAAGGTCTTGGACAGGCGCAGCATGAACTTCAGAGGTGGGATGTAGATTGGCTTGTTCGATGTGGCCAGCTTGGCCACCACGCACCACCCGGATTTCTTCAGCCCATACAGGCACTGAGGGCATGGGTTCGTTGGCATCTTCACGGGCCGCTTTGGCTTGGAACAAGGCCGCCTCAAAGGCTTCCCAAACACTGCTCAACTGATGGCGAGA
>CAJCDH010000181.1 GCA_903961095.1 uncultured Burkholderiales bacterium
CGCTTACTATATAGCTGACCTTTTAACGAGCGAGGAATGTGGTTACCATTAATAACTACGATACGATTCAATCTACTTTTTTTTTCCCAATAAGCGTAAAGGACATCCTTAAACGGTTGAGGCCAGTAAAACTTACGCAATTTCGATTTGTCAACATCTTTTAGAGAATAGCCATCACCATCAATATTATGAACATATACCCGTTCAAAATGACGCGTCAAGGTCGGCAATGCCTTATATAAATGAGGAGCAACTACTGGAGGCTCCATAATTAAAAACCCACAAAGCTTTACCCTGCTATCCCCGACCAAACGCATATAGTTATTTAAAAGACCCAAGGAATAATAGTTATTTACTGGACTTACCACTTCTCCCTTTAACAAAAAATCTGCCGTATGAAGACAAATTTTTTTATCCTTTAGGGCAGCATGCAAACGATGAAATGGGGATAATCCATCATCTCTATTTAGCTGTTGATTAGTTGAGTCAAAGAGACGATCCTGATAGTAGTCAGAATATGAAGGATCTATAAATACAGTCGGCTTGTTGAACATTTAATTATTTACCCGCATATCTCTTTAAACCACGAATCAATGGCTTGCCAAGCCCAGGCACATCAAGAGATATTAATACTTTTAAAATTATTCCAGCCCAAAATGTAAAAAATCCTCGCTTATTTTTTACGGCATAGCGAAATGCAGACTTAGATAAAACACCAGTGCATAGTCGAACTGCTTCATTCTGTTTTCCTTGCACATATAAATTAGCTGCCCTTACGATTCGATCTGTTCTCTCCAATCCACCAAAATTCAACCACTCAGTGCTCGACATAAAAGACTTAACATTATCTTTCGTTAAATAATAATCCAATACAAGAAAAATATCTGAACGAGTAGTTCGAGATCGTAATTTTTGTGTATGTTGGATTTCACTTACTCGGTACCGCATTAATCGCTCAGGAATTATCCCAATTACACCATTCAGAGATACTCTAAACCACACATCTAAATCCGCACTAGTGCCAAAAGCAAAGCCATTCCAATCGTTTATTACCTCACAATATATTATTGTTCGAACCATTGCGCTTGGACAAACAATAAAATTTGAATGCCGGAGAACAGCTTTAAACAAGTATTCAAAGTCATACATATTATTAGCCGTGATTTCATTATTAGGGATCCCTATATAGCGACCATTAAAAAGTCCATTACCGTCTATTATGCTAGCACTCGTAAAAACAGCTCCAGCTTCAACATTCTTCTCCAGAAAGCAGACCTGCTTCGAAACCATTTCTTTTTCATAAATATCGTCAGCATGAAATATTGCAGTGTATTTTCCGGTCGCCAATTGGATGCATCGCGTAAAGTTTCCCTCGCCACCAACGTTAGTTTTATTTCGATGAATTATTATTCTAGGATCATTCAGTGCTTCAATTATGCTTAAAGTATTATCTGTGGATGCATTATCAGAAATATGTATGACTATATTAGTATAAGTCTGCGCCAAGATGGATAAAAGAGTTTCACGTACTGTACTCTCGACATTGTAAGTTGGCACACAAATACAAACTAATGGTGAATTACTCATCATTCAAATACTCCCATTCGCTTAAATGCATTTTTGAAGCGTTGCGAAAAGGTGTGATCTTTGACCGTGCGTAGCAAGGCAGCGGAGGCTATGGATTCTCGCTGCTCCTCATGTTTTAGATAAAATTTAACTTTTTCAATAATGTCATCAGAATCAGCAAATACACTTATTTCTTTATCGATTTCATAGCAATTTGCGAGTCCCTCTACATAATATGAGAGTTGAAAAGATCCGCAACCATTGATTTCGAAAATACGAGCTTTCATCTGTTCAATATTTTTCTTGCTCCGCAATCGATTTATTAAGGCACGCGGGGAAGAAGCTAAGTAACGTGCATCCCAAGAAGCCGAGTTTGATAGATTTAGATTGATTCGGCTTTCATTAAATACACGAACCATACGCTCTTGATCAATTTCACCGCTTGGCCAACCGTGCCCGACTACTTCAACACTAATTCCAGCTTTTCTAATTCTATTTATAATCCATTCGCGGTAGGGGTGCCACCCACCAACAAAAGACACATCGTATTTTTTAGGTAATTCTATTTTTCTAAAAATATTCTCGTTACACCCAAATGGATAATAGATTGCATTGTTTAATCCAATTTCTCTGTATTTAACTTCACCGTGCAAATCTGGTGTTGAAAAATAATCGAAGTGCTGCGCCCAAAACCTTGAATAGTCCACTCTCCAAGTATCATCATGGAAGAAACAAAAAGTTTTTGTAAATGAACGAAGATCATTTACTGTTGATGGTAAGAACTGATCGGTGTAAAGTGAGAATATCGTTGTTTTAGGCTGCCAATCCTTTGCGTGTGCAAGAAGTTTTTCATTCATGACAAGCTTCCCAGCATTTTCGATTTCAGATGCATAGTCAAATATCCGTACATCGTGCCCCAATTTTTTCAATGCTAGATAAAAATTAAAATATTCGTAAGAGTATTCTCTTTTTTTATCGCCATAACTATGTAACATGATTACCAGCAATATCTTCATAAAATTATTTTTTTAAGTATATTCTCAAATGAAAATATTGAAAAGCCAAGTAACTTAACCCTACCGGCACCAAAACACTTGCTATTTTCATCCACCCTGTAACAGCAATTATTTCACGCAACAATAAGGTTAATAACCACAATAAAATTCCAGCAATTAATGCACTTACCATTGGTTTCGTTGGCGGTCCACCACCAACGCGTTTCGCCAATAATAGATGAGAAGAAAATATCGAGATAACTCCTGCAGTTGCTAGCCCAACACCTACCCCTACAGATCCTAAAATCGGTATTAGCACTGCGCATAAAATCATTGATAATAAGGCCCCAATCAAGTTCGGAATAACTAGCCATCGTGTTCGCATAAATATATGCGCTATCAAAGCGTAAACTCCAATCAAGATTCGGGCAGCCTCTGCGATAGCTCCCCATATTAAAAAATCTGCTGCTGAACGAAAATCTTCTCCCAAAAAAACAGCTGTCAGTTCGGGGGCCAAAATTATTATAAAAACAATCGTCAATATCAAAGAAGGCATTACAGCTGCCGCATACCATTGCCACGCCTGCACATTTTTATCGTGATTTTTCTCAATACTGACATCGCGATAGAGTCTTGGTTGAAAATATGTTGTTAGTACCGACTCAAAACCTGCAATCATGCCTGCGCTAATACCATAACCAGCGACAAAGAGTCCTAATTGTGTAAGGCCAAGTTGCTCCTCCATGAGGTATCGATAACCTTGTCCCTGCAACCACGCCAATCCAGCTGCAATTGCCACAGGCCAGGCAAAGCTCCACAGCTTATTTAAATGCTGCTTTCTCACTGCAATTGCGATTACATTTTTATCGGCGCTCTTGATTAAATTGAATAAGAATTTTATACCCACTACACCAAGCAACGCTTGACCCAACAGTATTCCTAAAAGCCAGTTATGAGCCGTTGGATGCCCCCACGTGACAAATAAAGTAGCGCAAATAAAACTCGCTATTATTGTCAGCAGCGACATCAACAAAAATTTTCTACTTTCCCCTAACAGATTTAACGATGGTATTGCAGTTTGATTTATGGTATTGAAAATAAGAGATCCACAAACCAAAATTAATAACGAGTTTACCGATAATCCGAAATTAAACCATCTTACTGAATCAATAGCAACCAATACAAGAGCAGCAAATAATGCGATCAATATTAAATATATTGCATATCGAATTAAATGTATCGTTCCGTTTCCATTTTTTTGCCAGGCAGGAATTCGTCTATTTATAAACATGCCTACGGGGTTAACCAAGAACATTGCAAAGAAGGCAGTGGTAGTCATTACCAGGGATACTTTACCCATCTCCTCTGGCGTCAAGAGGGTCGTGGCAACGCGCATCATGATGAGTGCGATCAATAACTGCGCAGCCCTGCCCAAAATGATTGTGATCAAATGCTCACCTTTGGGCCAAGATACCGTCTTTTACACCAATGCACTTACAGGCTTGCCAGCGCAGCAAAAGCTTCTGGAATCGGGAAATGGTGATTCCCAACAAAGAGACCGTTCTGATCGATGTGCTCGGCATTTTTCAGGGTCCCGTGAACCTCCGAGTCAAAATATTTAACGACTTCGTTTTTAGCAAAATTACCGGCCACGATGGGGCGGCACTCAAAGCCCATATCTTGCAGCTTCTGAACCAACGCTTTTCGTGTCAGTTGGCTTCCGTGACGTATCACTAGACTGAATCCGAACCAACTGCTTTCTCCAATCTCCTGTTGGATGATGAGGTCAGGGTGTGCATGCATGGCTGCTTGGAGTAATTTTCCATTTTTGCGACGCTCTTCAATCAGTAGGGGTAAGCGTTTGACTTGCTCGACTCCTAAAGCGCCCTCGATCTCCAGCGGTCGCACGTTGTAGCCGGGCAGCACAAAACGCCACGACTCTTCAAAGGGGTCATCGCTTTTGTCACTACACACATGGTTCTGTTTTGGAAGATTTCGGGTCCAACCGTGCGCCCGCAGAGACAGTATTATTTGATAAATTTCCTCGTCGTCGGTGACGATGAGCCCACCTTCCATAGTGGCAATATGGTGGCTAAAAAATGAACTGTAGGTTCCCATCACACCAAAAGTACCTGCTTGTTTACCTTGATAGGTTGCACCCAGGGATTCGCAGTTATCTTCCATTAAAACTATGTCGCGCCCAGCAATAATTTCCTCGATCCGCCCAAAGTCATTGGGATTACCGAGCAGATTGACCGCCATGATGGCCCGAGTTTTGTGGGTAACCGCTTCTGCCAATTGCTCTAGGTCATAGTTCAGGGTATTCAAATCTATGTCAACAAATTTGACCTTCAGACCATATTGGTACAACGGGTAATAGGTAGTGCTCCAGGATACGGCTGGCACGATAACCTCATCACCACGCTTAAGTTTTAACTTTGGGTTCTTGGTATAGAACAGTGCGGCCACCATCAACAGGTTAGCCGAAGAACCCGAGTTAACCATTACGCAATGTTTACTGCCAAGATATTTTGAAAAATCTTGCTCGAAAGCTTGAACATTAGCGCCCATGCTGTACATGCCTGAAGCGATGACTCTCTGCATAGCATCTTGCTCTTCTTGACCCCAGGATGAAGTTGCGAGTGGAAATTTGATGTTCATTTTTGATATTCTTTCAAGTAGTAGTTGTATGTTTCTTCGATGCCCTCGCGCAACATATGACGCGCTGACCAACCCCATTTTTTTTGTTTGTCTACGCAGACAAGCTTGCGCGCCATGCCAACGGGCTTACTTAGGTCGTGACAAAAGGTACCGGTGTAACCCATGACTTCAGCTGCGGCTTGGTAGTACTCGTTAATGGTGTGGTCGTGCCCTAAGCCGACGTTCATGTAGTTGGGTACCGTATCAAAATGGCTGATGGCTCGCAGGATTGCATCTGACAAATCGCCCGCATACATGAATTCCCGACGAGCAGTGCCATCGCCCCATATCTCTACAGAATCTTTTTCGCCTTGCTTGGCTTGGTGGACTTTATGAATGATGGCAGGCACTAGGTGCGAATGTGCAGGGTCAAATTTATCGAATCTTCCAAAAATATTGCAAGGTATGAGTGTTTTGAATTGATAAGTGGCATCTTCGCGCATGATGTAGTCACACAACCGTGCAGTCACTATCTTGGCTAGGGCATAGCCTTCATTGGTAGGCTCCAACTCGCCTTTGAGCACCAGTTCTTCTTGCAAAGCCTCGTTATGGTTGCGGGGGTACATGCAGGAACTGCCAAGATTAATCAAGCGCTTGATACCCGCTTGGTGCGATGCCAAAACAACATTGCGCCCCATGTCAAGGTTGTCCATCAAGAAACTAACAGGCTCGCGCATGTTGGCCTGAATTCCCCCCACTTTACCGGCAGCATGTATCACCATCTCTGGTTGGTTTGCCTGCAAAAATGATTTAACGGCACTTATATCCCGCAGGTCTAATTCGCTGCTGCGCGGAGCAATGATTTCAAACTCGGCAGCATTGGGGTGCTCAATCAGGTTACGCCCTACCATGCCACCACCGCCCGTTAACAGAATTCGCAATTTACTCATCGTTTTTTAGTCAGTTATTCAGATGCATTAAAAACTGAATACCCATGTTGTTTAAGTAACGCGTGTTGCTTCGCCTGGGCTAGGTCATACGCCACCATTTCCTGACACATTTGCTGAACTGTGATTTCAGGTACCCAACCCAACTTCTGCTTGGCTTTGCTGGGGTCGCCCAAAAGGGTCTCCACCTCAGTGGGGCGGAAGTACCGTGGATCTACCTTAACGATGACATCGCCCACCTTCAAGCCTGGTGCCTCGTCCCCTGCGATGGCTGCCACGATGGCACACTCTTCAACGCCATGGCCTTCAAAGCGCAATGTAATTCCTAGTTCTTGCGCCGACCATTCAATGAACTGACGCACGCTGTATTGCACCCCAGTCGCGATGACAAAGTCTTCGGGTTTTTCTTGCTGCAGCATCATCCATTGCATACGAACGTAGTCTTTGGCGTGGCCCCAATCGCGAAGGGCGTCTATGTTGCCCATGTACATGCAATTTTCAAGGCCTTGCGCCATGTTGGCTAATCCGCGGGTAATCTTGCGTGTGACGAAGGTTTCACCACGACGAGGACTTTCATGGTTGAACAGGATGCCGTTACAGGCATACATTCCGTAGGCCTCCCGGTAATTCACAGTAATCCAGTAGGCGTAGAGTTTGGCCACTGCGTAAGGGCTGCGGGGGTAAAAAGGGGTGGTCTCCCGTTGCGGGGTTTCTTGCACCAATCCGTATAGCTCTGAGGTGCTGGCCTGGTAGAAGCGAGTCTTATTCTCCAGACCAAGGATGCGTATGGCTTCAAGAATACGCAGGGTGCCCATGCCGTCTACATCAGCGGTGTATTCGGGGCTCTCAAAACTGACAGCAACGTGGCTTTGCGCGCCTAAATTGTAAATTTCATCAGGCTGAGTTTGCTGGATGATTCGCGTCAAGTTACTGCTATCACTCAGGTCGCCGTAATGCAGATTAAAGCGTGCATTTTCAATATGCGGGTCTTGAAATATGTGGTCTACCCGCTGGGTATTGAAAGAACTGGCTCGCCGCTTGATTCCATGAACGATATAGCCTTTTTCAAGTAAAAACTCGGCTAGGTAAGAGCCGTCTTGACCTGTAATACCCGTTATAAGGGCAACTTTAGAAGGACTTGTCATAGTGTTTAGATTTTAGTAAGTATGGTTTTCTAATGGCGTAGAGGTCTATCTCGAATTCGAAGTTTTCCTTGGTCTTGCTTCTTTAAATATTTTGGCAACTTAAGTTTTTAGTTTTTGCGCAGAACTATTTAGCTTGACAGCCTTACTGCGCAATGGGCGCTTTGTAATTCAATTTCAAGTCCATCCAAAGAGGTCAGCATAGGCTGATACCCGAAGTCTTCAGCCCGCTTATTCAAAGAGTAATAGTGTGGCTTGTTACCCGTTGCATTAACGCCAGCAGCCGATTGCACCACTTCATATTGCAAACCAAACTTGGCTTGCAAGGTCGCAAGCAGGGTTGTCTTGTCAATGGGGGCTTTGCTGTAACAGTCAAGCACTGTGTTGGTTGCGGGAGAGACAAGGATGGCTTTGACCAACCCATAAAAATCGGCCGGGGTCAGATAGTCGCGCACCATATAAGCGGCAGAGGTTTTCAACACCGTCTTGTCTCTAATGGCCCGCACGATGTCGGTCATCAAAAACCGGGCCTCCATGTCTTGGGTGTGACTAAAGTAGTTAAATACCCGTATATCAACAATCGGCAAATGGGCCAGTGACCGGTGGCGGCATTCGGCGTGCAGTTTGGCTACGGCGTACCAGTCTTGCGGCTGCAGGTTGTTAATGGCAATCACCGCCTTGGTGTTTTCGTCGACAGGGGCGTCAAAATTCCCCCCATAGGCGGCACCGCTACTCAAGAAGATATATCGGCAGGCGGGGTATTGGCGTACATAGTCCAGCGCCAACTCGTCATATTTGAGCGTGACGTCAAAAATAGCTGCGCCCATAGCCGCCGCTTGAGCTGGGTCGCCTACACCGACGAAGTTCAGTATTGCGTCAAAGTGTTCACCAGTGCTGAATGCTGCGAACTCGGCCACCACATAGCGGCCAGACAAGCCAACGCTACCCAGCCAATGCGTGACAGCGTCTGGGCGCCGGGCGTAGAGCACCAGTTCGTGGCTGCTTTGCGCGGCGAACGACTGCACCAGGTCTTTGGCAATCTGGCTGGTGGCTCCGAGGAGGGCTAGGCGCATAACTGCTCCTCAGTCAATCCGCCTTGCGCATTCATGGTCGACTGCTTGGCCACCATGCCACATACTTTGGCATCGAGCGACTTGACTTTGATCCTAGCAAGTAGTTCTGGTCTTACTGTGGTGGCTTCAAGTAGCCAGCTGCCAAACCCGCCATCCATCAAATGATCCTCAACTGTGATCACTTGCTCAAACTGTTCAATCTGCTTGGTTTGACTATGTTTTGTCTTCATACCCCACAAAGGCATAGACTTGAGCGCTAAAGACCTCAGGCTAGGATTCTTAACCAGTAGTTGGTTTACCAAGTCTAGGGTAGCCCCTGTTGTTAAATAGGTCGCACGGGCTTCGTCACCCTCTCGAACGCTCAGCCATTGCCCAGGCGACACTTCAGGTACTTCACTATGCATGCAAGGTTCACCGGCTTTGCCCAAGCGAAGGTAGCTTGGTTGTGGGTTAGCAATAAGGTAACGCATACAAGCCCTTACTTCCATAGGGTCGCCAGGAGCCGCAATTAGCATGTTCGGCATCACCCGCATCAATGCGTAATCTTGCACTGCATGATGCGAGTAGCCAAGGTTGCCATAAGCCAGACCCCCGCCGACGGCAACAACCGTCACAGGCAAATTATGGTAATCAACGTCATTTCTAATTTGCTCAGCACATCTAAAAGTTGGAAAGTTCGCAATTGAATATGCAAAAACTTGAAACCCTTCAGATGCAAGACCAGCCGAAAGTCCCATCATGTTCTGTTCCGCCACTCCTGCATTAAAAAAGCGATTCGGAAAACGCTTTGCAAAAGGCTCGACAACGCCGTAACCCAAATCACCAACGACCAGTGCAATGTTTTCGTTGGTTTCCGCCGCGGCAACTAATTCGTCAATGAATGCGTTACGCATAAGCCGCCTCTAGTTCTGCTAAAGCCGTCACCAGTTGCTCATCATTAGGGTTTTTATAGTGCCACTCGACCCGGTTTTCCATAAAGCCAACACCTTTTCCTTTTGTTGTGTGGGCAATGATGACCGTCGGTTTGCTGTGCGCTAAAGATAAAAGGGCAGCTGTAATGTGCTCATGATCATGGCCATCAACCTCGTGAACCTCGCAGCCAAAAGCCCTCAGCTTGTCGCCAAGCGGCTCAAGCCCCAGGGTCTGCGCTACCGAGCCTAGGCTTTGTAGCTTGTTGTAGTCAATGATGGCAGTTAGATTTGCGAGTTGATGGTGGGCAGCAAACATTAAGGCCTCCCAGTTTGAACCTTCGTCCATTTCACCATCACTCAACAGCACAAAGGTTCGCCATGTGTCGCCGCGTGACTTGGCGGCTAGGGCCTTTCCAACCCCAAAAGGTAATCCGTGACCAAGCGCTCCTGTGGAAAACTCTACGCCATCGACTTTATGGCTAATATGATTCATTAACCAAGAAAAATCATCACCATAGGTTTCTAGTTGCTCTTTTGGAATAACGCCAACCTCGGCGAGAGTTGAGTAGACCGCTACACAGGCATGCCCCTTACTCAAAATAAAGCGATCACGCTTTGAATTGGACGGTTCAGTGGGCTCAAAGCGCATTACCTTGCCATACAGCACAGCGAGAATGTCAATAATTGATAAAGCACTGGCTATGTGCGACGCCTTTGCCTTGTGCACCATTTTTAATGCATTTTGGCGAATCCGATTGGCAAGATTTTGTGTCGTTGGCATCAGAAGTTCACGCCCAAATAACTCTCAATTTTCTGCGCTGCAAACTCCAGCATCTCGCGCGTCAGTGCAGGCTGCACACCAATCCAGAAGGTGTTGTTCATGACGTTGTCGGTATTGGTCAAATCACCACTCACGCGGTAATTGGCCCCTTGCATATAAGGCTGAGCGGTCAGGTTGCCGGCAAACAGTAGGCGGGTGCCGACCTTGTTTTGGTCCAGGTAAGTCAACAAGTCCAGTCGTGTGACGGGGCAGTTGTCTTTAAGCGTGATGGGGAAGCCAAACCATGAGGGGTCTGAATGCTCCGTGGGCTCGGGCAGGTGCACAAACTCTTCGCAGTCTTTCAGGCGTGCTTTTAGAAAAGCGAAGTTGTCTTTGCGGGCCTGGATGAAGGCCGGGGCTTTGTCCAACTGGGCCAGGCCGCAAGCGGCTTGCATGTCGGTAATTTTGAGGTTGTAGCCCAGGTGGCTGTAGGTGTATTTGTGGTCGTAGCCTTCGGGCAGCTTGCCCAGTTTTTGGCAAAATCGCTTGCCGCAGGTGTTGTCTTTGCCAGGGGCGCAGTAGCAATCGCGGCCCCAGTCGCGAAAGCTCTCGGCGATGCTTTTTAGTTCGTCATTATTGGTAAATACCGCACCGCCCTCACCCATGGTGATGTGGTGTGCGGGGTAAAAACTGAGCGTTCCAATGTCACCAAAAGTGCCGACCATCTGGCCACGGTAGGTGGTGCCCAGGGCGTCGCAGCAGTCTTCAACCAGCCACAAGTTGTACTTTTTGCACAGGGCACTCACCACGTCTAAATTGAACGGGTTGCCCAAGCTGTGCGCCAGCATGATGGCCTTGGTTTTGGGGCCAATGGCGGCTTCAATTTTTGTCGCATCAATGTTGTGGGTGATGGCGTCCACATCCACAAACACCGGCACGGCACCAAACTGCAGAATGGGGTTGACCGTGGTGGGAAAACCTGCCGCCACGCCAATCACTTCGTCGCCCTTTTGAATTGCGCGCGCGCCTAGTTTGGGCGAGGTGAGCGTGCTGAAGGCCACCAGGTTGGCCGAAGAGCCGGAGTTAACGGTGATGAGGTGTTTGATGCCGATGAAGGCTGCCAGCTTTTTCTCAAACTCCGCATTGAAGCGGCCAGTGGTGAGCCAACCGTCCAAGCTGGCTTCGACCATGTTCTTTAGCTCCTCAGCGCCCACGACTTTGCCAGAAGGGGGCACAACAGTTAGGCCGGGCAGGAAGGGCTGGGGGGCCAACGCGATGGCTGCGTATTCGTCAACGAGTTTGGCGATTTGCTCGCGCAGGGCTTGGGTTTTTGCGTTTTCCATAAGATGCTTGCTTCTAAGTAATAACTTAACTGGTGAGGGCTTGGTAGGCGTGAATCTGAGCCAGTGTGAGCTGGCGCATATTGGCGCCGGCTTGGCCCTGCTTAGACCAGTCGATGGTGAGCGCCAGAGCGTCTTGCAGTCGCAAGGCTGGGTGCCAGTCCAAGCGGCTACGGGCTTTGGAGATATCTAGCTTGAGGTAGTGGGCTTCGTGAGGGTGTTCGCCGGTGTCTATTTGCCATTGGGCGCTGGAGCCCCACAGCGCGGCCATCTGCTCAACAATCCAGCCGACCGGCTTGGCGTCTTCGTCGTTGGGGCCAAAGTTCCAGCCCTCGCCAAAGCTGGGGCCATGTTCAAACAACTGCTCGGCCAGCGTGAGGTAGCCACGCAAAGGCTCCATGACGTGTTGCCAAGGCCGAATAGCGTTTGGATTGCGTATGTCAACCTTGCGGCCTTGCTCAAAGGCGGCCAAGATGTCGGGGATTAAGCGGTCTTGTGCCCAGTCGCCACCGCCAATGACGTTGCCGGCGCGTACAGTGGCGGTAGCCACGCCGTGTTGAGCGTACGTGTTTGCATTGAAGAAAGAAGATCGGTAGGCTGCGCTAACCAGCTCAGCACAGCCTTTGCTGTTGCTGTAGGGGTCAAAACCGCCCATGGGCTCGTTCTCGCGATAACCCCAGACCCACTCGCGGTTCTCATAACATTTGTCGGTGGTGATGTTGACCACGGCTTTCACACCAGGGGTGTTGCGCACGGCCTCTAGCAAATGCACGGTACCCATCACGTTGGTGGCGTAGGTCTCTACCGGGTTTTGGTAGGAGTAACGCACCAAAGGTTGCGCCGCCATGTGGATGACGATCTCGGGGCGGTGCTGTGTAAACACGGCTTGCAAATTGGCCAGGTCGCGAATGTCGCCGATTACGCTGGTCATTCCTTGGCCAACTTCAGCCATGTCGAAAAGACTGGGGTTGGTGGGCGGCGCCAGGGCGTAGCCGGTTACCTGGGCGCCCATGGATTGCAGCCATAGACTAAGCCAACTGCCCTTGAAGCCAGTGTGCCCGGTGAGCAAGACGCGCTTGCCGTGCCAAAAAACGGGGTTCACGGCCAGACCTTCCAGGGCGCTTTGCCAGACTGCCACAAGTCTTCAAGGTGAACCTTGTCGCGTAGCGTGTCCATGGGCTGCCAAAAGCCGTGGTGCTGGTAGGCGGCCAAGTTGCCCTCCTGCGCAAGGCGCTCCAGCGGTTCGCGCTCCCAGGTTGTCGTGTCGTCGGTGATGTAGTCAATCACCTGCGGGGACAGTACGAAGAAGCCGCCGTTGATCATGGCACCGTCACCCTTAGGTTTTTCTAAAAAGGTGTTGACCTTGCTCCCCTTCAGGTCCAATGCGCCAAAGCGGCCTGGGGGGATGGTGGCGGTCAGGGTGGCTTTAACATTTTGTGCTTTATGAAAAGCGACGAGCTGCGTGATGTTGACGTCACTCACACCGTCACCGTAGGTCAGACAAAAGGCTTCATCGTCTTGGACATATTCGGCAATGCGCTTGACTCGCCCACCGGTCATGGTTTCGTCACCCGTATCGACCAGAGTTACCTTCCATGGTTCTGCGTTGCGCTGATGAACTTCCATTTCATTCTTTCCCATATCAAATGTTACATCTGACATGTGCAAGAAATAATTTGCAAAATACTCTTTAATTAAATAACCCTTATAACCACAACACACGACAAAATCATTTATTCCATATTTAGAATAAATCTTCATGATGTGCCAGAGGATAG
>CAJCDH010000182.1 GCA_903961095.1 uncultured Burkholderiales bacterium
GAGCATGACTGAAATTAACAAAGATGGAACTCAGATCTACAAGTACATGAACTTCGACAAGATCGAAGAGTACGCAGAAGTGGCTAAGGGTGTTGCAGCCTAAAACTGCGCCTTCAGCCTGTTTCTCAAGCCCAAAAGATTTCGGTCTTTTGGGCTTTTTTGATGGGCCACAGAGTTTGTTCAATCAGATCGTTGCAAAATCAAGCTTGTGGAAAATTCAATAATCATTGTGGGTGCTGGAATCGGTGGGCTGGCTGCCGCATTGGCATGCGGTCAAGCTGGCGTCAGGCCTCAAGTGCTTGAGCGCGCAGACAAGTTTTCGGAAGTGGGGGCTGGTATCCAAATGGGCCCCAATGTGACGCGTATTTTGCAAGCTTGGGGCTTGGCTGACGATCTCAAACAAGTTGGCTTTGAGCCGCACCATCTCAAGGCCAGAGACACTCAAACAGGGCAAGTACTTGGGACGCTGCGTTTAGGTCAGCGAAGCCTAGACACTTATGGTGCGCCTTATGTCACCATACACCGTGCTGATTTACATCGTGTGTTGTTGCAAAAAATCATGCGCTCTGGCATCGCTGAATTGCATCTTGATTCAGAAGTACAAGCCCTGCAACAGGATGCTGACGGCATCCACATCCGTGGCACAAACTTACCCTCCGGTGTGACCGATGTGTCTCAACATGGTGCGATGGTGGGGGCAGATGGTCTTTGGAGTGCAACGCGTCAATTTGTGGTGTCGCCCACAGACCCCAGAATCACTGGCTTGATCGCCTACCGTGCGCTCATTCCCATGCTGTCTGTACCCGAAAAGCTGCGTCTGCAAGATGTGAATGTTTGGGTGGGGCCTAGCGTTCATGCGGTCTTGTACCCTGTTCAAAGTGGCGAGTTTTTGAATTTGGTGGTGGTGGTCCAAGGGCGACCTCCAGCCCATTTAGATCACTGGGATCACGCCGGCAACAAAGAAGAACTGGAAAGAGCCATGGGACCCGTTCACGCTGATCTCAGAGACATGCTGGCGGCTGTACCTGCTTGGCGACTGTGGCCACTTTGTGACCGTCCGCCCCTACAAGGCCCTCATGAAATGGCAAAAGGGCGAATCGCATTGCTTGGCGATGCAGCGCATCCAATGCGCCCGTTCTTGGCGCAAGGTGCAGGGATGGCCATTGAAGATGCTGCTGAGTTGGCCAGAAGCTGGGTCAGAGCAGATTTGCCTGTACAAGAGCGCTTGCAAATGTACGCGCAAACACGTTGGGCCCGCAACGCCCAAGTCCAGCAACGCTCAATTCGCAATGGTCAAATTTTTCACCTTCAAGGACCCCTGCGGTGGGGCCGTAATGTGGCCATGAAACTCTTGGGCGAACCCTTGATGGATGTTCCTTGGCTTTATGCGGGGCCTTGAATGAAGTCCATCACTTAGGTGATGAGGGTGCCTTAAGAGGGCTGACTCAGACTTTGCCAAGCATTAAAAATTCCATCAATGCTTTTTGTGCATGCATGCGATTTTCGGCCTCATCCCAAACCACAGACTGAGGCCCATCTATCACTTCTGCGCTCACTTCTTCACCGCGGTGAGCGGGCAGGCAATGCATGAACAGCGCATCAGGCTTGGCTACTTTCATCATCTCTTCGTCGACACACCAATCGGCAAATGCTTTTTTCCGGGCTTCGTTCTCTGCCTCATAGCCCATGCTGGTCCAGACATCGGTGGTCACCAAGTCTGCGCCCTCACAAGCTTGCATGGGGTCTTTGAAGAACTGCGTACTGGCAGCACTTCGAACACCTACAACTGCGGGGTCAACTTCGTAGCCACCGGGTGTGCTGAGGTTGACCTTAAAGCCCAGCAAGTCTGCAGCTTGTAGCCATGTGTTAGCCATGTTGTTGCCATCGCCCACCCAAGCGACCGTTTTGCCTTGAATAGAACCACGGTGCTCGATGTAGGTAAAGATGTCTGCCAAAATTTGGCAAGGGTGAAACTCATTGGTCAGGCCGTTGATCACGGGTACACGTGAGTGTTCTGCAAACTTTTCAATTTTATCTTGGCCATAGGTCCGAATCATGACCAGGTCGACCATGCGACTGATGACTCTGGCACTGTCTTCGATGGGCTCTGCTCGACCCAGATGGCTGTCGCCAGTTGTGAGGTGCACCACCGAACCCCCCATTTGGTACATGCCAGCTTCAAAGCTCACACGTGTTCGTGTGGAGGCTTTCTCAAAGATCATGGCCAAGGTGCGGTCTGTGAGTGGCTGGTATTTTTCGTAAGTCTTGAACTTGGCTTTGATGAAGGACGCACGCTTGAAAACATGTGCGTACTCCTCAGCGCTTAAGTCGGTGAATTGCAAATAATGCCGTGGTGGCATGGCGGGTGCCTGCGTGACCATTAGGATGTCTCCGACAGCAATGTGTGGATGAGTGGCAGCAAAATATCGGCCACTTCATCGGCTTCAGCTTGAGTCATGATGAGGGGGGGCACCAAGCGAATGACGCTGTCAGCTGTGACGCTAATTAACAAGCCGGCTTGAGCTGCGCGCAATGTGAGTGCACCACAGGGTTTGTCCAGTTCAATGCCCAGCATCAAGCCTTGTCCGCGAATTTCTTTGATGCCTTTAACGCCCGCAAGCCCTTTTTCAAGACGGGCTTTCAGGTGAGCGCCTACTTGGGCTGCATTGTCCAGCAGGCCATCTTTTTCCATGATGCGAATGGTTTCAACGCCAGCCCGCATGGCCAAAGGGTTGCCGCCAAAAGTGGTGCCGTGATTGCCCGGCTGAAAAATGTTGGCTGCCTTGGGTCCTGCTACAACAGCTGCAATGGGAACGCCAGAACCTAAGCCCTTCGCCAATGGCATGACGTCGGCCTTGATGCCCGCCCATTGGTGAGCAAACCACTTGCCAGTTCTGCCCATGCCGCATTGAACTTCGTCAATCATCATGAGCCAATCTTGATCATCGCAAAGTGCCCGAACATCGCGCAGATAGTCCATGTGCATGGGGTTCACGCCGCCTTCGCCTTGAATGGTTTCAAAAAATACGGCCACCACATTGGGATTATTTTCAGTGGCCTTTTTCAAAGCCTCTATGTCATTTAAGGGAACGCGCAAGAAGCCCTCAACCAAAGGCCCAAAGCCCTGCTGAATTTTGGTGTTGCCCGTGGCACTCAAGGTGGCAATGCTGCGGCCGTGAAAGGCTTTTTCATAAACCACGATAACCGGATTGTCGATGCCCTTGTCATGCCCAAACTTGCGCGCTAATTTGATAGCGGCCTCATTGGCCTCTAAACCTGTGCAGCAAAAAAATACATTGGTCATGCCAGACAATTCAACCAATTTGGCAGCCAACTTTTCTTGGTTGGGCACATGGTAATAGTTGCAACTGTGAATAATTTTGCTTAACTGGTCTTGCAGGGCTGGCACTAACTCTGGGTGGTTGTGACCTAAGGTGTTGACTGCAATGCCGCCCAATGCATCCAAATACACTTTGCCATTCACATCCCACACTCGGCAACCTTGACCGTGGCTCAAGGCGATAGGCACGCGGCCATAAGTGTTCATGGTGTGCGGCGAAGTGGCTTCAATGAAAGCGGACATACGAGAACTCCTCTGAAAAGAAATCGGCCCAACGAAGAGGGCCGCTGAGATGCGATTTTAGAGTCAGAACTTAAGCTTCAAGTCTTATATAAGATACAATTCTTTTGCAATGCAGCATTGAGGCGATCCCTGATGCCTGCCCATGACATTCCACAACCTCTGATCGATGGTTTCAAACAACGCCAAAGAAGTTCTGATTCAAGGTATCACCTTGGACGGCCGCACCTTCCGCCCCAGCGATTGGTCGGAACGCTTGGCTGGCGTGATGGGGCAATTCAGGCCGGGAGGCGCCACACCAGGTAGTCATCTAAGCTACTCACCATGGTGTATTCCCCAAACAATAGGCAACATCAAGTGCGTGGTGGTTCACACGGACCTGCGTGAATGCGAACCCATGGCTTGGGACTTTCTCATGAACTTTGCCAAAGACAATAATTTGCAAGTCTCTGAAGCTTGTCTTTTGCCAGTTCCTCCAAAATAGAGGCTGTCTTTCAACATGCGCCCACAAAAAAGCCGTCC
>CAJCDH010000183.1 GCA_903961095.1 uncultured Burkholderiales bacterium
ATGGCGCCATAACGCACGAGTTGGGACTGCAACTCGGGGCTTAGACGGCTGGTGTCTTCAACCACGACGGGCTCTTCAGAGAACGGCAAATTGGCCACTCTCACGGTGTCGCCCCGGCGTTGCACAAAGCCAATGGCGTCTCTGACCAAACCATTGATTTGTTGAATTTCTTGAGGCGTGTAGGCCACGCTGCGTGAGGCATTGGCCTTGGCACCTTTTTCGTATTTGTAGTCGAGCACCACGGCGGCAGATACACGGCGCAACTGGCCCTTGCTAGATTTAATTCTTTCAATGGCACGGTCTACTTCGAAGTTGACCGTCTTTTCATTTCTAGAACTCGCATCATCTGAGCCCGATGTACCTGTTTCTATACTGCCCGGAGCGCGCAGCTTGTCTGCTTTGGCCTCGGCTGTCATGGGCGCATTGGCCGACTCGGGAGGTTGGTTGGTGAGTGAACCTGGCACACCGCTGTTACTCGATTTGCCGCCACTGGATTCAATGGAAAGTTGACTGCGAATGGCCTGATTGGGCGGGGCGTTTTTGCCGAAAGTTTCGGAAGTTCGCTCGCGCTCATCAAAATCCAAGTCGACAGAAACTTGGGCGCGGAAGCCATCTTTGCCAGCCAGAGGTTCCAAAATGGCAGCAACTCGGCGGTTGAGTGCCGCTTCTAGCTCGGCCGTGTATTTAAGTTGTGATGCGTCTAAGCCTTCTTGACGTGTGGCGCTCGAGCCCAAAATGCCGCCTTCAGTGTCCATGATGGACACCTCTTGCACGCGCATGCCGGGCACTGCCGAACTGACCAAGCGAGCAATGGCCGCAATTTGAGGGCTGTCTAACATGCGCCCTGGGTGCAGGGTGAGAACAACCGAGGCTGTGGGGCGTTCTTGCTCGCGCACAAAAGCAGAGGGCTTGGGGACGGCCAAGTGCACACGAGCCGATTTAACTTGGCCCAAGGAACTCACACTGCGGGCCAACTCGCCTTCAAGGCCGCGCAAGTAATTGACACGCTCTACAAACTGGCTGGTCCCAAACTTTTGGTTTTCGAGCAGTTCAAATCCAACATTGCCAGCCTTGGGCAAGCCCTGACCGGCCAATTTAAGGCGCGTTTCGTAAACCAAGCCTTGCGGCACCGTAATAGCGCCACCGCCTTCGGTAAACTGGTAGGGCACGTTCATCTGTTGCAAGGCTGTAATGATGGCTGCGCCATCGCCTTCATTGACGTTGGAAAACAACACCCGGTAGTCTTGGGCGCTGCGGCCGGCAGAAAAAACCAAGGCGATGGCCACCACCAAGCCTGCAAAGCCTAGGCCCATGAACAAGCGCTGGTTGGTTGTGAGGACCTGGAATCGATCGCGCAAAGAATCGAACACACCTGCAGGTGTGTTTAACTTTGCCGCGCCGGAACCACCCATCGACAGAACGACTGCGTCGCGATCTGGAGAAAGAGCTTTGGGAGCATCCAATTAAGTCTGTGCCTCCATATGTAATCACATTGTTTCAAATTTTCATTGATGAAAACCAAACATTACACAGGTGTAATGTTTGAAAACATTTTTTTAATCAAGCTCTTTGCCAAGTGGTTTTGAAGGTCACCCACTGCCCAGGCCCTTTGTGCAGGGTCAATGTACCGCCGTGTGCCTGTGCAATTTCTTGGCACAAGCTCAAGCCCAGGCCATCGCCCTTGGGTCTTTGGCTGTTGACATCTGGATCGCTCAAGTGCCTGTAAAACCTTTGAAATATGCGGTCGTCTATGCCCTCCAGTGAGAGGTAAGTGGTATTGGCCA
>CAJCDH010000184.1 GCA_903961095.1 uncultured Burkholderiales bacterium
AAGGCGTTTGTCACTTCGCCGTTCTGAGCCTTGGCAAATTACCAACCCAACACCAAGTGCAAAGGCAAATAAGCCAGCATGCCAGCCAGAATGGTCCAGAGCACGTTGCGACGCCAAAAATAAACAGCAGCGCCCACAGTGGCGCCCACCCAACGGGCATCCATCCAAGTGTTCAAAAACTGTCCCTGCTGCATCAGAATTTCGGGCAAGACCACGGCGGCCATGGCGGCAATGGGCGCATATTGCAAACCGCGCTGAGCCCAGTCGGGCAAGGCCCACTCTTCGCTAGAAAAGAAGAAGAAACTGCGGGTGAGAACCGTCACACCTGCCAAGCCCACGATGACAGCCAAGGTCCAAAAATCGGTTCCTTCAAAGAAATTCATGCCAATTGGCCTGCACGCAATTTTACAAATCGCTCCAGACTCATGCTCAACACAACTGCTATCGCAATGGCAAGCACGATGTTCAACTTCAAGGGCAAGTGATAGGCTGCAATGGCAGTTGCAGCAGCAACACTTGCCGCAAAAATTCGCATGCGGGTGCTCGCCAAGGAGCACAAAATACTCACCAAACACAAAGTACCTGCAAACCCCAGGCCCCAAGAAGTAGGGATGATGTTGGCCAAAAAGATACCCAAGAAACTGGCCACCATCCAACTCATCCACACCATGAAAGTGTTACCCGCAAGAGACGCCGCTTGCCGCAATTGATCTGATGGGTCTTCACTTGGATTTGCAAATCGCCGCGTGAACAAAACATAGCTGATATCGGCAGTGAGATAACCGTGCACCATTCTTTCAAGACGGGGCAAATGCAAAAGGTACTTCCGCAGATGCAAGCTGAACACCATGAAGCGCAAGTTGACACAAAAGCCCGTAGCCAAAATGACCCAAGCAGGCGCGCCCGCCACGATCAAAGGCAAGGCTGCCAGTTGAGAGCTACCCGCATACACAAACAGCGTCATGGCAATTGATTCAAGCACACTCAAACCCGAATTCACCATGGCCACGCCAGTCATCAAGCCCCACGCTGCAACACCTGGCGCTTGTGGCGCCAAGTCACGCACGGCTTCCATGAAGGCGGGGTGACGGTAATTTTCAGCTTTGAAAAACATCGCCCTCTGGCCCTTTGAAACTGCGCACAAAATCTGCAACAGGTAGACGTTTACCGCCCGCATTTTGCAATTGCGTCAAGCACAAAACGCCTTCGCCGCAAGCCACACGCAACCCGTCTGGGCCCACACTCAACAATGTGCCTGGCCCATTTTGATTTGTATCTGATCGCGGTGTTGTCTCAGCATGCGCTTGCCAAACTTTGATCAGTTCAGCACCAAGTTGTGCAGTCATGCCAGGAAACGGATCAAACGCTCGCACACGTTGTGCCAATACTTGTGCCGCTTGCGTCCAATCGATGCCGGCTTCTGCTTTTTCAATTTTGCGGGCGTAAGTCACACCTTCAAAGGGCTGCTTCACTGGCTTGAAATGCCCTGCTTGCGAGAGCGCTTTCAGAATCATGTGTGCGCCCAATTCGGCCAGCTTGTCGTGCAAGGAGGCCGTCGTGTCTAGCGCACTGATGGCGCAAACTTCCTCCAGCAACATGTCACCCGTATCAAGTCCTGCATCCATTTGCATGATGGTGACGCCCGTTTGGGTATCGCCTGCTTCAATGGCGCGGTGAATGGGCGCAGCACCACGCCATCTAGGTAGCAGTGAAGCGTGAATATTCAAACAGCCATAGCGCGGCGCATCAAGCACCCACTGCGGCAGGATCAGGCCATAGGCAGCTACCACCATGACATCAGCTTGAACTTGCGTCAGCCATTCTTTGGCTGCGTGTGCTTCTTCTGGATACTTGCCATCCAATTTAAGACTGTGTGCTTGCACCACAGGCAAGCCATGCAACTGCGCAAATTGCTTCACTGCAGATGCTTGCAGTTTCATGCCTCGACCGGCAGGCCGATCGGGCTGCGTGAGAACACCCACGATATCGTGACCAGCCGCATGCAAAGCGGCCAATGCGCTGCGGGCAAATTCGGGCGTGCCCGCAAAAATCACGCGCATAAAAATTCTTTCAATGAGGGTTTAAGCGTCTTCTCTTTGCGCTTTGAGCATTTTGGTCTTGATGCGATTGCGCTTTAAAGGCGACAAGTATTCAACAAAAACCTTGCCCATCAAATGATCTAGCTCATGCTGCACACAAACCGCCATCAGGCCTTCTGCTTCCAACTCGCGAACCGTTCCATGCTCGTCAGCCGCTTTCACTTTCACAGCCACAGCACGCTCAACGCCGTCGTAAATACCAGGGACTGACAAACAACCTTCTTCACCTTTGATGCGCTCCGCGCTAGACCATGTGATTTCTGGGTTGACCAGCACCGTGGGCTGATTGCGCTCTTCGGAGGTATCCATGACCACCAAACGCTGGTGCACATCGACTTGCGTGGCAGCCAAGCCAACGCCCTCCGATTTGTACATGGTCTCCAGCATGTCAGCCACCAGCGTGCGCAGTTTGTCATCAAACTCTGTGACGGGTTTGGCCACCTTGTGAAGGCGGGGGTCGGGATAGCAAAGAATGTTTAAAAGTGCCATGGTGGTTTGTATTCAGCAATACCTCTATTTTCTCCAATTTGAAGAAGCCTTGCCTAAGAACTAGATCGTACCCAAAATCGGCCCCCCAGCCATCCGTGCATTGTTTAGGAAAAACATGGTTTCAACCCGCGAAAGTCTCAAAGCTTGGCTTCGATTAAGCCTCACACCAGGCGTTGGCAATGTCACGGCCCGCGCCTTGTTGTTGGAGTTTGGATTGCCTGAGGCCATCTTTGATCGAAGCGCATCCCAATTGCAAGTGCTTGTGAGTGAGGCGGCCAGTCTGCAACTGTGCCGCACCCCCCCAGAATTGGATGAGGCTGTTGAGACCACTTGGGAGTGGCTCCACACAAAAGCTCATTCACTCTCTTCAAAGACGCTTTCCAAGCGTCTGCTCACCCTGGCAGACCCTGACTATCCCAGCAGCCTCATGCTCACCCCCGACCCGCCATGCCTGCTTTATGTACTTGGACAAACGCAGCAACTGCATTGGCTGAGCTCACCACCCAACAAGGCGCCGTTAGCCATAGCGGTGGTTGGAAGCCGCAACCCAACGGCACAGGGGCGGTTGAATGCGCACGATTTTGCAGTTCATCTTGCACAAGCAGGGCTTACTGTGGTCTCTGGTTTGGCCTTGGGCGTTGACACTGCAGCACACCAAGGCGCTTTAAAGGGTGGCCAAGCCAATCGCCCCTTGCACACCGTAGCGGTTGTAGGTACGGGCTTAGACCGTGTCTATCCACACCAAAATCACGCATTGGCACTTGAGATTGCAGCGCATGGCTTGTTGATCAGTGAGTACCCGCTCAACACGCCGCCCATCACGTCAAACTTTCCAAAGCGCAACCGCCTCATTGCAGGCTTGTCGCAAGGCTGCTTGGTGGTGGAAGCTGCCATGCGCTCTGGCTCTTTGATTACGGCCAAGCAAGCCCTCGACTTGGGCAAAGAAGTTTTTGCTATTCCGGGCTCGATCCACACCACCGTCGCAAAGGGATGCCACGACCTCATCAAACAAGGCGCCAAATTGGTCGACTGCGCTCAAGATATTTTGGAAGAGTTGAAAGATTTGCCAGACCTGCACGCCACACCTTCAAGTGGCGTGCCCACTGAGTTGCTCAATGATGCCCCCGTGATGGTGCAGACACCTCAAGTCATTGAGCACCTCGGCCACGACCCGGTGGGCCTTGATGAATTGCAAATTCGAAGTGGCTTGCCCGTTGCTCAGCTTCAAGCCGAATTGTTTCAACTGGAATTGAACGGAGTGTTAGGCCGCTTACAAGGCGGCCTTTACCAAAAACTCAGCCGAAGGCCTTAGACCACTGCACCAGAGTTGGGATCGTCAGGGTCTTCGTCCTTTTTGGGTGGGGCCTTGATCAGGTCTTCTCGTCGAATGCCTAACCACATGGCAATGGCCGCCGCCACAAACACCGATGAATAAATACCAAACAAAATGCCAATGGTCAGGGCCATGGCAAAGTAGTGCAAGGTCTCACCACCAAACAACAACATGGACAGCACCATGATTTGCGTAGAACCGTGCGTGATGATGGTTCGGCTAATGGTCGATGTAATGGCATTGTCAATGATTTCCACCGTGTTCATCTTGCGATACCGACGGAAGTTTTCGCGAATTCGGTCAAAGATCACCACCGATTCATTCACCGAATAACCGAGCACTGCCAGCACCGCGGCCAACACCGCCAAGGAAAACTCCCATTGGAAGTATGCAAAGAAGCCCAAGATGATGATGACGTCGTGCAAGTTGGCAATGATGGCCGCGACCGAGAACTTCCATTCAAAGCGCACAGCCAAATAGAGCATGATGCCGATCACCACGAAGGCCAAAGCTTTCAAGCCATCGGCAGCCAACTCCTCACCCACTTGTGGTCCTACAAACTCTGAGCGGCGCAAGGTGGCTTCTTGATTCTGAGCTTTCAAAGCCTCCATCAATTTGTCACTTTGCTGCGAAGAACTCACGCCCTTGATAGCAGGCAAACGAATCATCACATCGCGGGCAGTGCCAAAGTTTTGAACTTGTACTTCGTTGTAGCCCAAGCTTGAAACCACAGCGCGCACCTTGGTAAGGTCGGCCGGCTGACTGTAGCTCACCTCCATCACTGTGCCGCCAGTAAACTCCACCGACAAATGCAAACCACGGCTGAACAAAAAGAACACTGCCAACAAAAAAGTCGCCAGCGAGATCACGTTGAAGATCAACGCGTTCTTCATGAAGGGGATATCTTTGCGGATTTTGAAAAATTCCATGATGCTGCTCCGCTTTATGCTTTGTCTTCAGTGGTCACAACAGGCGCTACTGAACCATCGGGGCGCCATACGGTGCCAATCGACACAGTCTTGAGTTTTTTCTGCCTGCCGTACCAAAGGTTGACCAGGCCGCGCGAGAAAAATACAGCAGAGAACATGCTGGTCAAAATACCCAAGCAATGCACCACTGCAAAACCGCGCACGGGGCCAGACCCAAACGCCAGCAAGGCGACGCCTGCAATCAGTGTGGTGATGTTGGAGTCAAAAATAGTAGCCCAGGCGCGATCATAGCCCGTGTGAATGGCGGCCTGAGGCGAAGCACCTAAACGCAACTCTTCACGCACACGCTCATTGATGAGCACGTTGGAGTCAATGGCCATGCCCAAGGCCAGCGCCATGGCTGCCATGCCCGGCAAGGTCAAAGTCGCTTGCAACATCGACAGCACCGCCACCAGCAACAACAAGTTGACGGCCAAGGCGATGCTCGAGAAAAAACCAAACATCATGTAATAAACGCACATGAAGGCAACAATCACCAAGAAGCCCCATGTGACGCTGTTGAAACCTTTGGCAATATTTTCTGCACCCAGGCTAGGGCCAATGGTGCGCTCCTCAATGATTTCCATGGGCGCAGCCAATGAACCGGCTCGCAACAACAACGCTGTGTCGTTGGCCTCGCTGGTGGTCATGCGGCCGGAGATTTGAACGCGGCCGCCCCCAATTTCTGATCGAATGACTGGCGCAGTGACCACTTCGCCTTTGCCTTTTTCAAATAGCAAAATGGCCATGCGCTTGCCCACGTTTTCGCGCGTGACATCTTTAAAGATGCGTGCACCTTTGCCGTCCAAAGACAAGTTCACAACAGGCTCTTGAGTTTGACCGTCAAAGCCAGGCTGGGCATCGGTCAAGTTGTCTCCCGTCAAGATAACTTGTTTCTTGACAATGACCGGTTGGCCGTTGCGTTCTAAATACCGCTCAGAGCCAAACGGCACCAAGCCATTGGATTGCTCTGCTGATCGCGCCTCGCTGCTTTCATCGACTAAGCGAACTTCCAAGGTGGCCGTGCGACCCAAAATATCTTTGGCTTTGGCCGTGTCTTGCACGCCAGGCAATTGCACCACGATGCGGTCCATTCCTTGCTGCTGAATCACAGGTTCAGCCACGCCCAATTCATTGATTCGATTGTGCAAGGTTGTGATGTTTTGCTTCAATGCCTGCTCTTGTACGCGGCGAGCAGCTTCCGGCTTGATGCTCGCTGAGAGTTTGAACTCAGCGCCCTCCGCAGTTTCTACCACTTGGAGGTCGGCAAATTGATCGGCCAACACTCGCTTGGCCGCCGTGAGTTGCGTTTGATCACGCAAGCGCACTTCGATGCTCGACTCGTTGCGAGAGATGCCGCCATGTCGCACATCTTTTTCGCGCAGTGTCGTGCGAATATCACCCGCCAAGGATTCAATTTTTTGTGTCAATGCAGCCTTCATGTCCACTTGCAACATGAAGTGAACGCCGCCGCGCAAATCGAGGCCTAAATACATTGGGGCCGCGTGCAAGGCCGTCAGCCAAGACGGCGAGCGTGACAGCAAGTTCAAAGCCACCACATAACCGTTGTCGGCACCATCGGGAATAAGCGCTTTTTGAATTGCGTCTTTGGCTTTTAACTGCTGCTCAGTGGTTTCAAAACGCGCCTTGATGGAATTGCCCTCAAGGGTTAGCACCGCAGCGGGCACATTGGCCCCTTCGATCGCCTCTGCAACACGTTTGAGAGTACCCTCATCCACCTTGGCCGAGACCTTGGACGAGGACACCTGCACAGCTGGCGCTTCACCAAAAAAGTTGGGCAAGGTGTAAACCACGCCCAACAGCAAAGCGAGCACAATGATCGCAAATTTCCAGACCGGATAACGGTTCATGATGGCCGCCGCTTCAAAGAAGAGAAAAAATCAAAAGCGTTTTCACGCGCACCTTCCACGCACTGGCTAGGCTCAGTGCAAGAGGTGATGGCTTATTTCATGGAGCCCTTGGGCAAAACCTGTATGACTGCTGAACGCTGCATTTGGACTTCAACCCCATTGGCAATCTCAATGCTCAAAAAGCCGTCACCTAACTTACTCACTTTGCCCAAAAATCCACCCGCTGTGATGATTTCGTCGCCTTTGGCGAGCGCATCGATCATGGTTCTGTGCTCTTTTTGTTTTTTCATTTGAGGGCGAATCATGACGAAATAAAGCACCACAAACATCAAAAGCAGGGGCAGCATGCTCATCAAAGTAGATTGCATATCGCCACCAGAAGCAGCGGCTGGGGCAGTTTGGGCAAATGCGGATGAAATAAACATCAAAGAACTCCACGAATAAATTTACGGTAATTTCCTGAAAGTTGGCCAAGAACCCACTTTTCAGACTAACCCCCGATTGTAAGCGGGGCTATGATGGCCTCCAAAGACCTTGTCCAACTCGGGAGACGACCTTGAGCAGCCAATCACATGAGCATGCGCATTCACACGACCACGACCATTCTTCATTGAGTGAGATGGAAGTCAGGGTTCGCGCCCTAGAAACCCTGCTGACCCAAAAGGGGTACATCGACCCGGCCGCCATTGACCGCATCATTGAGACCTACGAAACCGAGATTGGCCCTCACAACGGCGCCCAAGTGGTGGCCAAG
>CAJCDH010000185.1 GCA_903961095.1 uncultured Burkholderiales bacterium
ACGCACCGCTTGAAACAAGCTGGGCGTGTGGTTCAAATATTTCTCAGTGCTCCAATCGTGCTCGCCTGGCAAAGGGCCATCGGCGGGTTCGTACATGCGGCCGTTGCCACTGACACCATAGACTTTGTTAAGGCCAGGAATACCGCTTTGCGCACGAATGGCCAAGTAGCCCATCTCTTTGTGACGCAATACTTCGTCCACCGTTTCTGCTGTATCGCGGCCCGTGGCGTGCGCATAAGACATGATGGCGGTGCGGCTTCTACCGCCTAGCAATTGGTAAAGCGGTTGTCCGGCTATTTTGGCTTTGATGTCCCACAGTGCAGTGTCAACAGCGGCAATGGCGCTCATGGTGACGGGGCCTCTGCGCCAGTAAGCACCTTTGTAGAGGTACTGCCAAATGTCTTCAATTTGCTGCGGGTCGCGGCCAATCAAACACGGAATGACATGCTCTTCTAAATAACTCACCACCGACAATTCGCGACCATTGAGCGTGGCATCGCCAACCCCAGTGAGGCCTTGATCGGTTTCAATTTTGAGTGTGACGAAATTGCGGCCTGGGCTGCAAACAATGACGCGGGCGGCAGTGATTTTCATAGGATGACTGAAAAGGGGGCGACGACTTAGGTGTCAAGCGTGAGAAAGTATTGAAGGCTGCCATCAACACCCAAATACAAGACTTGGTGGTGCCAATAGGTCACGCGCTCCAACCATGCCATTGACTGCGGCAACACTGTGCCCCACAAGTCTTCTCGACAGAGCAGTGCCTGAACGCAAGCTTCAGGCGTGGCCACTTGAGTAGCGCCAACGGCCTTCAAGCTTTCTGCTTGAGGATCATTCAAAGAATAAGTTTGGCCTTTTTCGTCCACTGCCAAGGTGTAGCGCAAAAATACAGCGGCTGCCAAAGCATGGTGTTCAAACGCTTCGCCCTTGGCTATTTGCCCTAGTACTGAAGGCGGCCAGCGTTGCGGTATTTTTTGCGAGCTGTCAGTGGCAATTTGATGCACGCTGTGTTTCAAAAAAGGATTGCCAAAACGCTGAATGAGTGCGTCTCTGTAGTCGGCCCAATCAACTCGACTGAGGTGCGGAGCCACTTCTTGAGTCATCAAGCGATGAACAAATTCTTGGATGTGATCTGAGCCTATGCAATCAGCAATGTACGCGCGGCCAGTGATGGCTCCCATCAGAGCCATGGCGGAATGACTGCCATTGAGCATGCGCAATTTGGCTTCTTCATAGCTGTGAACTTGTGAGGTCACGCGAACGCCGCATCTGCTTAGCAGTGCTGCGTCGCTTGGATCAACGAAGTTGTCTTCAATGACCCACTCCCAAAATGTTTCGGTGCTCAGCGCGCATTCGTCTTGCATGCCCAGTGCTTCTTTGGCGGCAGCGGCCACTTCCTCGGTGGCTGCAGGCACGATGCGATCGACCATGCTGCAAGGGAATGCGCAATGGGCGTCTATCCACTTCATCAACTCAGCATCTTGCGAACTGGCTGTGGCATGGATGATGGCTTTAAGTTTGTGGCCATTGCCTTGCAAGTTGTCACACGAGGCGATGGTCAGGCCAGCGTGTCCTGCAGCATGACGCAAACGCAAACCATCTATCAGCAGTTGTGCCAAGGCGGCTGTGTAGCCTTTTTCCGTCACGGTAAGTGTGATCCAGCGTGTGCTGTTGGCGGCAATGGCCTTTAGGACATTGGGGCGTTCGGTGCTGGCCACGCTGGTTTGCCAGAGCGCACCAGGTACATGCCATTCAAGGCCACTGGCACCTGCTATGCGCACCGCATACAAACCATCTTGCGCACGCAGTTTGTTGACCAGACCCGGCTGAGTCATGCCCACGCCATGAATGCCCCAGCGCATATCGCCCTTGCGCAGCAGTTGATCAAACACCATGGCTTGGTGCGCGCGGTGAAATGCACCTAAGCCCAAATGCACCACACCCGGCTGCTGAGAAGTGGAAGTGTAGGCTGGCGTTTGAACAGATTTAGAAACCAGAGACAGTGTGTTGCGCGAGAGCTTCAGTTCAGGCATGGCGATTTTTCAGCTTTTCTTCAGAAGACTGAATTTCGGCCCAAGTGGCGTCGTCAATCCATATGCCATTTTGCTCACGATCGGCGCGCGCTGCCCGCTCGGGTTCGCCCGCTGTCAGCACGCCCGAAGTGCCAGGCGCATCAGGACTTTGCCGCAACCAATCTTCAAACGCCAAAGCTTCTTTTTCAAAGGAAGCTTGTGTGCCTAAGCGAACAGGATCGATGAGCATGATGAGCATGCCGTTTAAAACAGCACGTTTGTGATCGGCTTCACGATGCCATGTGTCGCCACCTGTGAGCGCACCCCCCAACAATTCGCAGGCCATGGCCATGCCAAAACCTTTGTGTTCACCAAAGGTCATGAGGGCCCCAAACAAACCATTTGATTGCGGTACCACCACCACACCAGGATCGTTGGTGGGGTGGCCGTGTTCATCGATCAAATAACCATCAGGGACTTGCTCGCCTTTGTTGTGCGCCACCCGCATCTTGCCTTGTGCCACTCGGCTGGTGGCAAAGTCGAGCACGAAGGGCGGTCGATTGCCCATGGGCACGCCAATGCAGCATGGGTTGGTGCCAAAGCGACCATCGCCGCCGCCAAAAGGGGCCACCACGGGACGCGACAACACGTTGACAAAATGAATCGATACCAAACCTTGCGCCACAGCCATTTCTGCAAAGTGGCCAATGCGGCCTAGGTGATGCGAGCGACTCAGCGCCACCGCGCACACGCCATGCTGCTTAGCGCGTTCTATGCCCATTTGCATGGCTTGTACACCGGTGATTTGACCGTAGCCACGTTGGCCGTCTAAGTTGAGCAGTGGGCCGGTGTCTAACACCACTTTGACGCCTGTATTGGGGCTGAGGCCGCCTTCAAGCACTGCGTCGACATAGCGCGGCACCATGCCTACGCCATGCGAATCGTGGCCACTTAAATTGGCCATGACCAAATTGGCGGCGACTTGTTCAGCTTCGGCCACTTCGCTGCCGGTCATTTGAATGATGTGGCTAATTTGTTGCCGCAGTTGGGCGGCAGGAATGCATTGGCTCATGAATATTCTTTCAGGTTACATGACAGCGCCAACTTGCCAAGGCACAAACTCATTTTGCCCATAGCCGTGCTGTTCGCTCTTGGTGGGTTCACCTGAGGCTGCTTTCAAAATCATGTCGAAAATGCGCTGACCCATGTCGGCAATGCTGACACCGTTGTCGACAATCTCACCGCAATTCAGGTCCATGTCTTCTTCTTGTTTTTTCCACAAGGCTGAGTTGGTGGAAAACTTCAAACTAGGGGAGGGTGCACAGCCATAGGCACTGCCACGACCCGTGGTGAAGCAAATGAGATTGGCGCCACCTGCAACTTGACCTGTAGCACTGACGGGGTCGTAACCAGGCGTGTCCATGTAGACGAAGCCGTGCGTGTTGACCGGCTCGGCATATTCGAAAACCGCCTGCAGGTTGCTGGTGCCACCCTTGGCCACAGCGCCCAATGACTTTTCCAAGATGGTGGTCAGCCCACCTGCCTTGTTGCCAGGTGAGGGGTTGTTGTTCATCTCGCCGCCGTTGATTTCGGTGTAGTTCTCCCACCAGTGAATGCGATCAATGAGCTTTTGCGCCACTTCTGGTTTGACTGCACGGCGCGTGAGCAAATGTTCGGCACCATAAATTTCAGGTGTCTCACTCAGGATGGCGGTGCCGCCGTGTTGCACCAGCAAGTCAACCGCTGCGCCCAAGGCAGGGTTGGCGCTGATGCCAGAGTACCCATCAGAGCCACCACATTGGAGGCCCACCGTAATGTGTTCTGCGCTGCAAGGCTCGCGCTTGATTTGGTTGGCGCGAGGCAGCATTTCTTGGATGAGGGCAATGCCTTTTTCAACCGTGAGGCGCGTGCCGCCTGTGTCTTGAATGTTGAACACCTTGAGCGTGTCGCCTTCTCGCAAACTGCTGTGCGCTAGCCAGGTGTTGATTTGATTTGATTCACAGCCCAAGCCCACTACCACCACACCCCAGAAATTGGCATGCGTGGCGTAGCCGGCCAAGGTGCGCTCTAACAACTGCATGCCCAGACCTTCCGTGTCCATGCCGCAACCTGTGCCATGCGTCAAGGCCACTACGCCATCGACATTGGGAAAGTTGGCCAGCGCCGCTGGGTTGTTGCGCTTGGAAAAATGATCGGCAATGGCACGTGCAGCTGTGGCTGAACAATTCACGCTAGAGAGTACGCCAATGTAATTGCGCGTGGCCACACGACCATCTGATCGCTTGATGCCCATGAACGTGGCATGTTTGCGAGGAGCCTCTGGTTTAACGTCTTGGCCAATGGCGTAGTCGCGCTCAAAGTTGCCCTTTTCAGGCCCCATGTTGAGGTTGTGCGTGTGCACATGCTCGCCAGCTTGGATGGCGGCACTGGCAAAGCCAATGATTTGGTTGTATCGGCGCACGGGCTGGCCAGCTGGAATGGCGCGGGTGGCAATTTTGTGGCCTGGTGGAATGAGGCCTTTGACAGGCACGCCCTCCACACTGACGCCACTCATCAGTTGCGCGCGCGCAATGACCACGTCATCGGCAGAATGAAGTCGAATAAAAACACTCATGGTTTGATCTCAAAAAAACTTTTTAGGTAGCCAAAGCACCAAGCTGGGAACGTAGGTGATGACGACCAAACTGCCAAGCAGAGGGAACAACCAAGGCAGAATGGCTGCAGTGGTTCTTTCAACGCTGAGTTTGGCCACACGTGCCAAGACAAACAGCACCATGCCCATAGGCGGGTGCAACAGGCCAATCATGAGGTTAAGCACCATGATCAAACCGAAGTGAACCAAGTCAATGCCAAGCTTTTGGCAGATGGGTACCAAAATGGGAACAAGGATGGTGATGGCAGCTGTGGGTTCTAAGAAGCAACCCACAAACAGCATGAGCAAATTGGCCAGAAGTAAAAACTTCCAAGGCTCTTGGGTGAATCCCAAGACCCAATCACTGATCGCCGCTGTGACGCCTGTGGCTGTGAGCATCCAACCAAAGATGCTGGCTGCTGCCACAATGAACATGACGGTGGCGGTGGTCTCGACGGTGTCCAAGCAAATCTTCACAAACATTTTGAAGTTCAGCGTGCGATACCAAAAAAATCCGAGAATGATGGCCCAGACACATGCTGCAATGGCACCTTCAGTGGGTGTGAAAACGCCGGTGGTCATGCCGCCAATGAGCAGGACAGGCGTCATGATGGGCAACACGGCTTGAAACTTGAAAAGTTTGTCGGCGATGAATAAAAACCCAAGCGCTAAAAAAACAGTGAGTTGGGGGGGTGTTTCAAACAGAGTGACCAAGCCCCATACGCCAATGGGCCAACCAATCACAACAGATGTTTCTGCCAAGGCTTTTAAAACGCGAGGCCATTCAAACTTGACATCTGCGCCCCAATTGTTTTTGTGGGCAAAGTAAGCCACGGTGACCATCATGAGCAGGGCCATCAAGACGCCCGGCAAGATGCCCGCTAAAAAGAGCGAGCCAACAGACACATTGGCCATCATGCCGTAAATCACAAAAGGCAAACTGGGCGGAATGATGGGTCCAAGGGTGGCCGAAGCAGCTGTGACGCCCACCGCAAATTCGGTGCTGTAGCCATGATCTTTCATGGCCTTGATTTCAATCGTGCCCAAACCTGCTGCATCGGCAATGGCGGTGCCGCTCATACCAGCAAACACCACAGAGCCCACCACATTCACATGGCCCAAGCCGCCCTTCATCCAGCCTACCAAGGCCAAGGCGTAGTTGTAAATGCGATTGGTAATGCCAGCATTGTTCATGAGATTGCCGGCCAAAATGAAGAAGGGAACGGCCAACAAGGGAAAGCTGTCAATGCCAGACACCATGCGGTGAATGACCACGAAGGGTGGCGAGCTTTGTGTCCAGAATAAATAGATGAGTGAGGCTCCGGCCATGGCAATGGCCACCGGAATGCCGCCACTCATGAGCAACAAGAATAAAATTTTTAACATGTCTTTTCTTTCAGGCGTCGAAATGAAGCGATTAACGGTCTGTCATTTCTGACTCGGGGCGTTGCAACACGGTGTAGCCACGTTGCCAATGTATTTTCATGACCCACATGGCGCGCAAGCACATGGCCGCGAAACCAGCCATGACCACGCCGTAAACCAAATTCATGGGCAAATCGACGATGGTCATTTTGTAGGTGCCTAGCTTTTCCATCATTTGTCCAGTTAAAAAAGTAGCTGCTGCAAAAAATGCAATGCGCATGACATCGACCAAAATGTTCATGAAGTTGGACATCCAGGTCGGCATGAATTTGTAGAAAAAGTCCACTTGGATGTGGTTGTTTTTTGCCACACCGATGGTGGCACCGGTAAAGACAACGGCAATCAAAAGATAACGTGCAATTTCTTCGGTCCAGGACGCCGAGTTGTTAAGCACGTAGCGCGTAAAAAACTGATAGAAAACGGTTGCGCCTAGCAACCAAAAGAATCCCAAGGCGACCCAAGCTTCAACAGGGGTTCCCGACAAATCGACTTCTTCGTCTGTGACATGAAACTGCCCATCGTCGCCCATGACTTTGGGCATGGCGTCTAGGTCGGGGGTGCTGCTCATGGAATATCCTCAATATGACCAAAAGGTCGAGCCCTAGGGCTCGACCGGTAACAGTGCACCCTTCGTTGAACGAGTGATGCAAGGGGTGAACAACTTACTTGGCGGCCTGAATTTTGTCGAAATCAGCCTTGGTAAAGCCCATGGATTCAAGTGGCTTGTTTTTCAAGACAGCGTCTTGGAAGGACTTGCGATCGACCTGCACAATTTGCAGGCCTTTCTTCTTGAATTCGTCAACCAATTCAGCTTCACGGGCTTTGATTTTGGCCGTTGCGCGAACTGCAGCCTCTTGCGTCACATCAGTGAAAACTTTCTTCTCCGCATCAGAAAGTTTGTTCCAAACGTGGGGGGCAATTTGTGTGGTCAAGCCGTCGACAATGTGACCGGTGAGCATGATGGCTTTTTGGACTTCAAAAAACTTCTTGGCTTCGATGGTGGTCAATGGATTTTCTTGCGCCTCTACCGTGCCGTTTTGCAGGGCCAAATAAACTTCGGCAAACGCAATCGGTGTGGGGTTGGCGCCGCATGCTTCAGGTGTGGCACGGTAAGCGGGCACGTCAGGCACGCGAATTTTGATGCCCTTCATGCCTGCGCAATTGGTGAAAGCTTTTTGTGCGGTGGTGTGGCGAGCACCGTAGTAGGTGTAGGCCGTCACTTGAATACCTGTTTTGGCACGAAACTCATTCACCATCTCTGCGAACACCGGGCTCTTGGAGTAAGCAATGAGGTGATCGCCATCGCGGAAAATGAACGGATAGTAAGCAATACCAAAACGCGGATAAGCGCGTGCAGCAAAGGAGGGGCCGCTGATGATCATGTCGACGGTACCCAAAGTAAGGCCTTGGTTAATGTCGGTCTCTTTGCCCAAGGTTGAAGCAGGAAAAACTTGGATTTCAAATTTGCCGTTGGTGCGTTTTTTGATTTCGTCTGAAGCCCAAACAGATTCAGTGTGATAGGCCTCCGAAGTTTCATAGACGTGTGCCCATTTCAACTTGGTTTGGGCTTGCACTGCCGTACTGCCCAAAGCGCCCACAAGCCCTAAGGCAATGAGGCTGGCGCTGGCCAGTGCTTTCAGTGAATTTCTTTTGGTGGTCATGATGTCTCCTTTGGTTGAAATGAAATTGGATGTGCTGGCGAGAAAACTAAATACGAGAAGGTGCGCTTCGCCAGCTAGCGCTGAAACGTTTATGGGCTTGCCGCAAGTGTTTTTGCATGGTTTTGCGAGCGCCCTTTGAATCGTGTGCTTGAATGGCCTCAAAGACTTCTTGGTGCTCAGCCATGGCAGAAACCCAAGCAGCCGGCGATTCAAAATAGTCGCCAAGGCGTTCAAACAAAGGCCCATGTCTAGCTTGCAGGTAAAGCTTGAGGGTGTCTTGCATGACGCTGTTGGCGCAAGCTTTGCCAATGGCCATGTGAAATGCAATGTCGCTGTCGCGCGGAATACGTCCTGCTTTGGCATCTTTTTGCATAGCGCTCAAGGCCTTCGACATGGCTTTGAGATCTGTTGCATTTGCATGCTCAGCAGCCAATGCTGCAATCTCTGCCTCAATGAAGAAGCGAGCGCGCATGACTTCTAAGGGACCCCATTCGGCTGGGGTGTTCAAAGAGCCTGATTTGCTGGGAGGACGTTGCCCTAAAGATTTAACGTAAATGCCGGAGCCCGTGCGAACCTCAATGACGCCTTCTACTTCTAAGGCAATGAGAGCCTCCCTCACAGAGGGCCGACTGACGCTCAATTGAGTGGCCAAGTCGCGCTCGGCAGGCAAGCGAGAACCCACGGCAAACTCGCCAGACTTAATGAGGTCTTGGACTTGTTTGGCAATTTGGCGGTAAAGCCTTTGGGGTTCGGCTGACTTGTCAGACATGGAAGCAATTTGGTTGTCAAAAACAGAGTGATCACTGGCCACTTGTCAGGGAATACGCTCATTGGACAATTGGTCAGACCAGTTGCACAATCTTCACATGGAACCTGAGTGAGGGTCAAGACTGTTTGCATCCACATAAACCCGAACTCTTCTCAATCAATTTTTCCGCCACCATGACATCAGTCACCATCGATCGCGTCCACCTGCGCCAAGTCAATTTACCGCCCAAGGTAGAGCGCACAGACGCTATTCAATCCTTTGTCACACAAGAAACGATCTTGCTCACCCTGGTCTGCAGCGATGGCATCGAAGCCACTGGCTATGCTTACACCATTGGCACCGGCGGTAGCTCAGTGGTGGCCTTGCTCAAAGACCATTTGGTGCCGCGACTTTTGGGCAAAAACCCGGTCCACATCGAAGCCATTTGGAAAGATTTGTTTTTTCACACGCATGCCACAGCCGTAGGTGCCATGACCAGTTTGGCGCTGGCCTGCGTCGACACGGCGCTTTGGGATTGGCGTGCCCAAAGCCAACAAATGCCTTTGTGGCAGTTGTTGGGCGGCGCGCAACACAAGGTGCCGCTCTATACCACCGAAGGCGGGTGGTTGCAGTTGTCACCCGAGGTCTTGGTAGAGCAAACCTTGAGGGCCAAAGAAGAGGGCTTTAAAGGCGCCAAGATCAAAATTGGCAGGCCGCATGTGAGCGAAGATGTGGCCCGTTTGTCAGCTGTGCGAGATGCTGTTGGGCCTGGATTTGAAATCATGACCGATGCCAACCAAGGCTTTCACCGCGCTGAAGTGGTGCGCCGCGCCAAGGCCTTCGAGGGACTTGATTTGGCGTGGTTGGAAGAGCCCTTGCCCGCAGAAGACATCAGCGGCCATCGGCACTTGCGCGAGCACACCAGCATTCCGGTGGCGGTCGGTGAGTCCATGTACCACCCCATGCAATTTCGCGAATATTTAGAGCAAGGTGCCTGCAGTGTGGTGCAGCCTGACGTTGCTCGCATTGGCGGCATCACACCTTGGCTCAAAACTGCGCACTTGGCCGAAACCTTCGATGTGCCTGTTTGCCCTCACTTCCTGATGGAGTTGCATGTGAGTTTGTGTGCCGCTGTGCCCAACGCCACTTGGGTTGAATACATTCCTCAACTTGATGACATCACACACTCGCGCATGAAAGTCGAAGATGGCTTTGCCTATCCGCCAGATACCAAGGGCTTAGGCATCCATTGGAATTGGGATGCCATTCAAAAAAGACAAACTATTTATTTGGAGATCAAAAATGCGACTTAAAAACAAAAACATTCTGGTGACCGCTGCCGGTCAGGGCATTGGTCACGCAGCAGTCATTGCCATGGCAGCTGAGGGGGCCACTGTCTGGGCTACCGATGTCAATCCAGAGTTGCTGAAAAGCTATGCAGGCGTTGCCAATGTGCACACCGCAGTGCTGGATGTCATGAACAAAGATGACATTCAAAAGCAAGTGGCCCTCATCCCCCGCATTGATGCTCTTTTCAATTGCGCCGGTGTGGTTCATGGCGGCACCATTTTGCAAGCCACCGACAAAGACTGGGACTTTGCATTCAATCTCAATGCGCGCGCGCAGTTTTGGATGATTCAAGCGGTGCTGCCCAAAATGTTGGAGCAAGGTGGCGGTAGCATCATCAACATGGCCAGCGTGTGCTCCAGTGTGCGCGGCTTGCCAAACAGATTCATTTACGGCGCATCCAAAGCCGCTGTCATAGGCCTCACCAAAAGCGTGGCTGCTGACTATGTGACCAAGGGCATTCGTTGCAACGCAATTTGCCCAGGCACGGTTGAAACACCTTCATTGCATGATCGCATCAATGCAGAAGCCGATCCTGTGCAAGCGCGCAAGAACTTCATTGCCCGCCAACCCATGGGCCGCTTGGCGCAAGCGCATGAAATTGCACCTATCATTGTATTTTTGGCCTCAGACGAAGCCATTTTTGCCACAGGCAATGCCTACATGGTAGACGGCGGCATGACCATTTAATCTCTGCCATCCTTCATTTCCAAACGCACAACCCATTTGTCTCATTTCGCAACTTCATTCAACAACTTATGAATCAATATGACATGAAAGGCCGCCATGCGGTCATCACCGGCGGTGCAACAGGCCTAGGTTATGCCATTGCAGAGCGCGTGCTTGCCTCGGGCGGCAGCGTCACTTTGTGGGATCGTGATGAGGCGGGTATGGCCAAAGCCGTTGCAAGCCTGAAGCACCCTGGCTCAGTGCACAGCGTGCAAGTCGATGTGTCGCAACATGCCTCCGTGGTCGCCGCCACCGCGGCAACTTTGAAAATCGGTCCTGTCGATGCTGTGGTCAATTCAGCAGGTATTACAGGCCCCGTCACAACCGTGGCCAATTACCCCATTGAGGCTTGGCAGCAAGTCATGGATGTCAATGTCAACGGCGTGTTTTATTGCTGCCGCGAATGGGCGCCGCATTTGAAAGAACGCCCAGCTGGCCGCATTGTCAATATTGCCTCTGTGGCAGGCAAAGATGGCAACCCGAATGCCAGTGCCTACAGCGCCAGCAAGGCTGCGGTCATGGCCATCACCAAATCACTGGGCAAGGAATTGGCCAACAGCAACGTGCGTGTCAATTGCGTCACGCCGGCTGCGGTTAAAACAGCCATCTTTGATCAGATGACGCCTGAGCACATCCAATTTATGTTGTCTAAAATTCCCATGGGCCGTTTTGGCACGCCGGAAGAAGTGGCCGCCATGGTAACTTGGTTGTTGACAGAAGATTGCTCGTTCTCAACCGGCGCTGTGTTCGACCTGTCTGGCGGACGTTCTACCTATTGATTCGATTTCGATCACAATCAGATTGTTCAATAATGCGTCACCCATTGACGGTTTAATTTTTACTGAATCATTCATCAAAGGAATTTCTCATGAAACTCGTGCGTTACGGCCAACCCGGCAAAGAAAAACCAGGCCTGATTGATGCCGCTGGCAAATTGCGTGACTTAAGCGGCGTGGTGTCAGACATCGGCCCCGCCGAGTTGTCCGACAAAGTCTTGGCCAAATTGGCCAAAATTAAAACTGACAAGTTGCCCTTGGTCAAAGGCAAACCCCGCATGGGATGCCCGGTGTCGCACGTGCCAAAGTTCATTGCCATTGGCTTGAACTATGCCGATCATGCGGCTGAAGCCAACATGCCGATTCCCAAAGAGCCCATTGTGTTCATCAAGGCCACCTCTTGCATTCAAGGCCCTGACGATGACGTCATGTTGCCCAAAGGCTCTTTGAAATCAGATTGGGAAGTTGAATTGGGCATTGTGATTGGCAAACGCGCAAGCTATGTGTCACAAAAAGAAGCCCTCGACTATGTGGCAGGCTATTGCACCGTCAACGACGTGAGCGAACGCGCCTACCAACTCGAAATGGGCGGCACTTGGGACAAGGGCAAGGGTTGTGACACTTTCGGCCCCATAGGCCCTTGGATGGTTACCAAAGACGAAGTACCTAATCCTCAAAATCTCAAGATGCACATGGACTTGAATGGCCAGCGCATGCAAGATGGCTCCACCAAAACCATGATTTTTGGGGTTACCAAATTGGTCAGTTACGTGAGCCAGTTCATGACCCTCGAACCTGGTGACGTGATTACCACCGGAACGCCGCCCGGTGTGGGCATGGGCGTGAAGAAGGACGGTAAACCTGCGCCTGTGTTCCTTAAAAAGGGTGATGTCATGCACGTGGGCATTGCCGGTTTGGGTGAACAGAGACAAAAGGTCGTGGCCTTCAAGCGCAAAGCCTAAATCAAACCCTAAA
>CAJCDH010000186.1 GCA_903961095.1 uncultured Burkholderiales bacterium
CCGACTGATTTGTGTTGATCGACCTGCATGCGGTTATTCGAAACGCGCAGCCAATGCAGATGCCAGCCTAGAGGCACAAGCCGATACCATTGTGAGTTTGCTAGACCATCTGCAAATTGAGTCTGCTGTTTTTGTGGGCCACTCTTTGGGCGGCGCTATTTCTTTGGCTGCGGCACAAAGACACCCTGACAGAGTGAAGGCACTGGCTCTCATTGCACCTCTGACGCATTTGCCTGAAAGACCCTCTCCCGCATTCAAGTCTCTCGATGTCCCCTCGCCAGTGATCAGAAAAATGCTAGCTTGGACTTTGGCCATCCCAGGCACGCTTTACCGAATGTCATTGAGCTTGAAAATAATTTTTGGCCCCGAAAAACCGCCCGCCGATTTTGCGATTCGGGGGGGCGGCATCTTGGCTCTCAAACCCCAAACATTCATCAGCGCCTCCTCCGACTTGCAGAATGTGTCTTGGAGCATGCCTCAAATTGAGGCTGCTTACGCCAGTATGAAGTTGCCAGTGCACGTGCTGTTTGCAAAGGAAGATCGCATATTGGATTGCAAACTGAATGGTGAAGATTTACCTTCCCGTATTTCTGGAGCACAGGTGACCGTGGTGAGCGGGGGGCACATGCTGCCTGTGACTCAGGTTGAGCGCTGCCTTGAATTCATTCAAGCTGTGGCTGGATAAGATACGGGCTTGGCATCTTTGTGCCACACTTTGTACTTGTGCATGACCACGGCGTAAGTCTCTGAGTTCTCAAAATTGCTCAGCCAGTTTTGCAGGGCTTGCCATGCTTGCGCATCAAACCACTCGCGATCTGTTCTGGCAAACTGCCGCACAAAGGGCGCTATGGCAGCATCAACCCAGCACCATTCAGGCCCTACCAAACCCGCTGTCTGGCAGAGCCGGGTATTGAGTTGCGCCAAGAACGCTGCACCCTCTTGTCTATGGGTCAAGCCGTCGCTCAAATCGTAACGATTGGGGTATTTGTAGCGGTCTAAATGATACTTAAATTGACCATCGCATTGGTGCACCAGGGCCAGTGCATCCTCATGCATGGCCGAACCTTCAGTAGACCATGATGCTGGGTCACTTTGCTGCAATGCCCAATGAACAATGTCCAGACTTTGATCAAGCACTTGGTCTTTGAGAACCAACACAGGGACAGTGCCTTTGGGCGAGGCGATCAACATACTTTCAGGTTTTTGCGACAAAGCAATCTCGCGAATTTCACAGCGTATGCCACAAGACAAAAGGACCAATCGAGCGCGCATGGCATAGGGACAACGACGGAATGAATACAAAACAGGTGCGTCTGCAGGTAACAAGGCGGCCAAGCTTTCTTGACGTTGCGGCGTTCCGATGTGATTGATTTGGCGCACCTTGGCTATCTCCCATTGTTTTTGTCTTTCACGAGCGCTGTTTTTTTGAACTTCACTGGTGTTCGCATGACACCTCGGACAACTCACACCCAACTCATACAAAGGCGACGCGGTGGCCTTGGGTGGCAATGGTTCACGGCAGCAGCGACACAATTCATGTGGGCCCGGTTTTAGACCGTGGCCCACAGACACTCGCTCGTCAAACACAAAGCATTCGCCCTCCCACAAACTTTTCTCTGGTGGCACAAGCTCTAAGTATTTGAGAATGCCACCCTGCAGATGGTAGACGTCTTCAAAACCATGTTCCAACAGCAAAGAGGTGGATTTCTCACACCGAATACCGCCGGTGCAAAACATGGCAACTCGGGGCTTTTGACCATTGCGCGCTTCTAGCGATTTGGCTTTTTGAACCCAATCTGGCAATTGCGAAAAGCTTTGGATCTGAGGGTCTATAGCGCCCCTGAAAGTACCAATTTCAACTTCATAGTCGTTTCGCGTATCGATCAGCACCACATCGGGTGCCGAAATTAAATCGTTCCAATCTTCGGGCTTGACGTACTGGCCAACCCGCTTGATGGGGCTGATGCCTTCGACGCCCAGCGTCACAATTTCTTTTTTGAGGCGCACCTTCATACGGTGAAAAGGCGCCTTGTGCGTCAAAGACTCTTTGTGCTCCAAATCTGCCAACTTGGGGTCTTGTCGCAAATAGGCCAGCACCGCATGCACATCTTCTGACATGCCGGCAATCGTGCTGTTGATGCCTTCACGTGCCAACAAAATCAAGCCCTTCACGTTGTGCGCTTCACAAACGGCCAACAACGGGGCTCGCCGATCTGCAAAGTCTGGCAAATCAACAAACTTGTAAAAGGCCGCTGTCAGGTACGTGTTTTCTGTCGCAATCGAAGTCATACGCGTATTTTGCCTTGAGTCAGGTGGGCGACTGGCTGATCTATATCAGATCGTTCAAAATCTGCAGGTTTGTTTAAGAGGCGCACAGCGTGTCAATATGATGTTTTTGAGTTCTTTCACATGTCAACTTCGTTCCTGCCTGAACGCCATTCTAAGTTCCCCTCCTCGCCTTGCTCTGCACCGCGGTCAAGGTCTCGCCTACGTCTTCGTACTGCTCAGCTCAGCGGCTGTTGCGCAAACCCCATTTTTCGACATTACCCAAAAACCTGCAAGGGTGGCGGTGACCACGGCACACCCATTGGCAACCGAGGCAGCGCTCAAGATGCTGCAGCAAGGGGGCTCTGCGGTGGATGCAGCCATTGCCGCGCAACTTATGTTGGGCCTGGTTGAATCGCAGTCATCTGGCTTAGGTGGTGGTACTTTTTTGATGCATTGGGATGCAGCTCGAAAGTCTCTGACCAGCCTTGATGGACTTGCGGCCGCCCCACATAAAACAACGCCATCCCTCACCACCGATGTGGATGGCAGCCAACTGCCCTATGCGTCAATGAGCCGCGGTGGGCGAAGCGCAGGCGTGCCAGGTACCTTGCCCATGCTTGCCAAAGCGCATGCCAAGTTTGGCAAGCTGCCATGGCCACGTCTTTTCGCACCTGCCATTGAAGCTGCGGCCAAGGGCTTTCCCATGCCTGCTTACATGCACCAAATTTTGTCAACTCCAAGCGCTGCCAAAGATCACCCCGACATGCTGTCCTTGTACTTTGACCAAGACCAAAAAGTAAAAGCTGTGGGAACATCTATTGTGAATGCAGAGTATGCCAAAACACTTCAAAGCATCGCTCTGAAAGGACCTTCTGCCATTTGGACAGATGACGCAAGCGCAGATTTTTTGGCGGCCGTGCAAAGGGGCTACAAACCGTCCCTGATGACGCTAGAAGATTTAAAAAACTACCAAGTGGAAGAGCGTGAACCGCTTTGTGGCCCCTACCTTCGTTACAAAGTTTGTGTCATGGCCCCGCCTTCCTTTGGGGGCGTGATGGTTCTTCAGGTCCTGCAAATGCTGGCTGAAAAGTCCAATTTAGGGACCGACTTTAACCAGCCCGAATTCGCGCATGCCTTTGCCGAGGCGGGCAAATTGGCGCAAGTCGATCGCCATCGCTACGTGGCCGACCCCGCATTTTTCAAAGTACCGGCCCAAGCCCTTGTCATGCCTGCTTATGTCAAGCGACGTGCCGCCTTGATTCAGACCAACACCCTGCCCAGCTATTTGCCAGGACAACCTGAAGCCTTGTTGGCTGACGCACCAAGCCAGTCCATGGCTCAATCAACAGTTGCACCCAGCGCCGACGCCACAAGCCAATTGGCTGTTGTGGATGGGCAAGGCAATGCTGTCAGCATGACCACCACCAACAACTTGAATTTTGGTTCGCGTATTTTGGTTCAGGGCTATGTCTTGAACAATGCCATGTCCAACTTCACAACATCTCCCAAGCCAGGAGAACTGGCTCCCAACAAAATGGAGCCGCGTAAAAGACCAGTGACCTCCATGGTACCCACCATGGTATTTGATGAGCTTGGTCAGTTGGTCACGCTTGGCGGCTCAGCTGGTGGGGGCCAAATTGTTGACTATGTGTCTGCCAACTTGGTGCGCATGTTGGCCAACCAAGCCAGTCCGTTTGAAGCGCTGGCACAAGGTCATATTTCGACGGCCATTCCCAATCGGGTCCAACTTGAAAAAGGCACTTCAGCGGCACAACTGGCTGAGGCTCTCCAGGCAAAGGGACAAAAGATTGAAGTGGTGCCCATGAACAGTGGCATGGGATTTATCAAGCGCAGCGGCGAAGGCTGGCTTGGCTCTGCCGACCCGCGGCGAGATGGTGTGGCTTGGGGCTTTAACCCAACACCTTAGGAAACAAGGCGTCATTCATCTCGGCACCATCTGGCAAGCGTTTTTCCAAGCCAGTAAACGGTGGCGAGGTGGTCCATCGGCGCACAGCATGACGGGCATCGTCACCAAGGTACCTGGCCGAAAACACCCGCCGTCTACTTTGAGGTCCTACGCCGCTTGAAGCGTGCAGGGACAACATTTGAAACGCCACACAATCGCCCGGCTCAAGAGCCCAGCCCAGTTTATGAAATTGCTCTGGCTTTTCTTCAATGGGGGGTAATTCTGCCAAGCTGCCTTCTGGAAACCACTTGGCTTGCTGATCTCGAAAAGTTCGCGGCATGTACCAAGTACCCAGATGAGACTTTGCAACAAAGAGAAGTGTGCTGGCCAAGGGCACAGGGTCAACAGGAATCCAAAAACTCACATTTTGGCGACCACTCACGTTGTAATACGGTTGATCTTGGTGCCAAGGTGTAACCTGCTTGGTACCAGGTTCTTTGACCAACAAATGATCGTGATAAAGCCGCACAGTTTGCGATTGCATGAGTTGCGATGCCAAATGCGGCAAGGTGGAATTGAACAAAATATTTTCATAGTCTGGGTTTGTGGGCCAAGTACAAAAATCTTCGACAAAGCAACCTGGGTCATTGGCCTGACTGGCCACTTGCGCCAAGTTACTCAAATGCGCCAAGTTGTGTTCAATGCCTCGCTCGAGTGTTTGAATTTCCTGAACATTGAAGACATCTCGCAATACGACAGCCCCCAAGCTCTGATAGCTTTCAATGGTTTCAGGTGTCAATAAATGGGTTCTAAACATAGGAATTACATCAAATGGATTTCAATAACTCTGCCGTCTCAAAAAGTGGCAAACCCATGATGCCGGTGTAAGAACCCTGAATTTCTGAAATATAAGCAGCAGCCATGCCTTGCACGCCGTAGGCACCCGCTTTGCCAAAGGGCTCTCCTGTTGCCACATAGGCTTTGATTTGCGCCAACTTCATGGGTGCAAAACGCACTTTAGAAACAACAACACGCAATAAACGCTGACGGCCTGAGGCAACCGCCACTGCCGTTAAAACACGGTGAGTTTGGCCAGATAAAGTTTTTAAAATTCGCACAGCATCTTGTGCATTTTCGGGTTTTCCTAGGATCTCTCGACCCAATGCCACAGTGGTATCGGCGCACAAGACGGGCGCAGGTTTTAAATGACGCGCTTGCATGCGTTGAACGGCCGCTTCAAGTTTCAATTGCGTCACTCGCTTCACATAGGTCAGAGGTGCTTCACCCAGAATCACGCGTTCTAAAGACTCAGCATCTTCATCAGGGGTGGCCAACAGCAACTCGTACCGAACGCCTATCTGTTCGAGCAATTGTCTGCGTCTAGGGCTTTGCGAGGCCAGGTAAACAAAATCTTTCATCGCAAGTTTATTCTCGGTGGTAAGGATGATTGGCATTGATCGACCAAGCACGGTACAACTGTTCAATGAGCAAAACTCTGGCCATGGCATGCGGCAAGGTGAGGTCGGACAAGCGAATGCGCTCATGTGCGGCATCTCTGAAAGCTGGCTCTAGGCCGTCTGGCCCCCCAATGATGAGCGCGACATCATCGCCCCCTAGCTGCCAGTCTTTCAAGCGTTGCGCAAGCGCCGTGGTTCGCAATGCAGTGCCGCGCTCGTCTAGCACCACAATTCGAGTACCGCGAGGAATCACAGCCTCAATGCGTTGCCGCTCAGCAGCCACCAAGTTTTCATAGGTTTTAGAGCTTCGAGGCTCGGTCTTCACCGCCTTGAGCTCAATTTTGAGTTCAGGGGGAAAGCGCTTGGCGTAATCGTCCCATGCCGTTTGCGCCCAATCGGGGACGCGTTGTCCCACTGCCACAATTAGCAGCTTCATGAAACTCAGGCCTCAGGCTTGGCCTTAGTTGCCGGCTTAGTTGCAGGCTTAGTTGCAGGCTTAGTTGCAGGCTTAGTTGCAGGCTTAACGCTGGATTTGGTCACAGGTTTGCTTGCAGGTTTTGAAACAGGCTTGCTACTTGATTTGCTAGCCGTCTTGCCTACAGATTGAGTAGGTGTCTTACCCATAGGCTTACTTGTAGGCTTACTCACAGGTTTGTTCGATGACTTACCAGCAGGTTTGGCGCTTGTTTGAGCTGGCGCTTTGCGCGTGGGTCTGAGCGCCTCCGAGCCCATAGGGCCTACAGGTACAGCGTCACGCCGAGTTGGCGTGCGTCCAGCACTGACATTGGCCTTTTTCTTGGCAACAGGCTTGCGCACCGGCTCAGCAGGCTTGGGGGCACCGAGTTTCAAACGCACAGGCTTGTCGCCCCAAATTTCTTCCAGGTTGTAGTAAGAACGAATGGTAGGTTGCATCACGTGCGCAACGACGCTGCCGCAATCCACAATGATCCACTCGCCATTGTCTTCACCCTCAATGCGTGGCTTGACATAGCCAGCTTCTTTGACCTTGTCGCGCACACTGGCTGCCAAGGCCTTGGTTTGACGGTTGGAGGTACCTGAAGCGATGATGACCCGCTCAAAAAGGGCGGACATTTCTTCTGTATCGAACACCACAATTTCTTGTGCTTTCACATCTTCCAATGCATCAACAATGATGCGCTGAAGTTTTTGGGTGTCTTTTTTGGCAGAGGTTTCGTTCATCGTGAAGGCAGGTAAAGGTGATGGCGTTGAATATACAGCGCAACGGGCTGAGGGACCAGTGAGTCAATGGTTTGCCCTTGGGCCACCCGTGCTCGAACTTGCGTTGCACTGTGGGGCAAAATTGGCAATTTCAGGGCTTGGGTGGGAATATCGTGGCTGGGAACGACAGACTCTGGCAGGCCAGGTATTTCGCGTTCAGCGACGCAAATTATAGCGCTCTGAGCAATTTCCTTGATTTCGCGCCATGTTGCCAAGGATTTGCCCTGATCTGCCCCAATGAACAAGAAGACTTGCGCCTCGGGCAATTGGTCCTTAAGGGCTCTCAACGTATCGATGGTGTAACTGGGGCCCTGACGATTCAATTCAATCTCATCAATTCTGACTTGGCTGAGATGGCCAAAAGCCAGGCGCGCCATTTCAGCCCTGTGAGCACCGCTGCTTAAGTCTCTGGGTTTGTGCCACGCATCGCCTGTTGGTATAACGCGCAACTCATCTAAGCTGAATTGTGAAATGGCGGCTTCGGCCATGGCCACATGGGCATTGTGGGGTGGATCAAACGCACCACCCAGGATGCCAATGCGCTGTGGCATCAGACCCAATCCCTGGGTTTTAAAAAGTGGCTGGCCAATTGCGCCTCGGCTGAATCGGGGGCATCCACCCGGTTGTAAGACCAACTCACTAGCGAGGGCATCGACAATAAAATTGATTCTGTGCGACCGCCTGACTGCAAACCAAAATGAGTGCCTCTGTCCCAGACCAAATTAAATTCCACGTAGCGGCCTCGGCGATACAACTGGAAATCTCTTTCTCTCTCGCCGTAGGGAGTGTCTTTGCGGCGCATCACAAGCGGCAGATAGGCTTTGAGCAAACTGTTGCCAACGTCTTGCATCATGGCAAAACCTTTTTCAAAGCCCAACTCTGAAAAGTCGTCATAAAAAATACCGCCCACACCGCGCGCTTCATTGCGGTGTTTTAAATAGAAATAGTCATCACACCATTTTTTAAATTTAGGATGTAAATCCGCGCCATACGGATTAACCGCTTCTTTGCAGACTTGGTGAAAATGCACAGCATCTTCTTCAAAGCCGTAGTAAGGCGTCAAGTCCATGCCTCCGCCAAACCAAGCCACTGGCGCTTGTCCTGCAGGTTTGGCCACAATCATTCGCACATTCATGTGAACAGTGGGAACGTAAGGATTGCGAGGGTGGAAGACCAGTGACAAGCCCATGGCCTCAAAGGGCGCACCCGATAACTCGGGGCGATGCTGAGTTGCTGAAGGAGGAAGTTGGGGGCCGGTGACGTGCGAGAAACCACACCCAGCCCTTTCAAACACTGGCCCACCTTCCAAAATTTGAGTGATGCCGTCTCCCTGCAACATTTCGCCCTCGGGTTTGCGCCAGGCGTCAACCATAAAAGCCGTGCCATCCAAGTCATGCAATGACTGAGTGATTTGTGATTGCAGTTGAATTAAATAAGTTCGAACAATTTGTGCTTGACTAACTTGCATGCTAGGTCTTTCTGTCGGTAACCATGTAGCCCGTCATTGGGTAGCTGATGGTGTAGGTCCTTTGGGAGGCAAAGGTCGAATAGGCGCTGCTTTATCGATGTGGAAGCCCTCCACCCCTTCGTACATTTTCCGAAGATAGGCGTAATCGGTTTCTAAATCACCTGTGAGCTGGATGAAGCCTTCAAACTTGAGTTCCTTTTTTTTGTAATCAAGCCTGACCACGCCCAAGGGCAAATTGGATTTGAGTGCGAGTTGGTAAAAACCGCTCTTCCATCCCTCTGTGCGCTTGCGGGTCCCTTCAGGGGACAAACCCAACCACATGAATTGGTTGGCGCGCTGATGCGCAGCAAATACTTCTAGCATCTCGCCCACCACACCACGCGAAGAAGAGCGATCAATTGGAACACCACCGATCCAACTGACCCAACGGCCGAAAAGTGGAATTTTGAACAAAGAGTCTTTGCCCCAGAAATGCAAGGGCAGGCCCATCGTCCATTTGCACAACATGGCCGTCAAAAAATCCCAGTTGCTGGTGTGTGGATAAACAATGGCCACACCTTGAAGGGTAGGAAGACCTTGGAAATCTACACGCCAACCTATCAGTTTAAGAATCCAAGCAGCCCATGCCTGGCCTTTGAACTGAATCGGATAGGGTCCTGGAATTAACTTGGGCTCAGGCATTTGGTGATCACGCATTGAGTTCACGATTTGATTGCTCTAAAACCAATATCCCTTCGATATTGCTGCCCATCAAAATGGATGTCTTTGGCCACTTCATAAGCCTTTTGCTGAGCTTGTTTGACTGAGTCAGCCAGCACGGTGACGCAAAGCACGCGACCGCCTGATGTCACTGTTTGGCCATCCTGTACCGCCGTGCCTGCATGAAAGACCATGGCATCGAGCTGATCTTTGGGCAAGCCGGAAATGAGATCGCCTTTGCGCGGATGCAAGGGATAGCCAGCAGCGGCCATCACGACACCTAGCGCTGTGCGCCGGTCCCACTCCAGCTCAATTGTGTCTAATTTTTCGCTTGTGGCGGCCAACATCACTTCGAGCAAATCACTTTTCAAGCGCATCATGATGGGTTGAGTCTCGGGGTCGCCCATGCGGCAGTTGAACTCCAGTGTTTTGGGTTGTCCTTTGGCGTCAATCATCAAGCCCGCATACAAAAACCCAGTGTAGGGAATACCTTCTATTTCCATGCCCTTGATAGTGGGCATGATGACTTCGCGCATAGCGCGTGCGTGCACTTGTGCTGTGACAACAGGAGCGGGTGAATAAGCGCCCATGCCACCTGTATTGGGGCCTTCATCCTTGTCTAGCAGTCGCTTGTGATCTTGGCTGGTTGCCAAGGCCACCACGTTCTTGCCATCACACAACACAATGAAGCTGGCCTCTTCGCCTTGCAAAAATTCTTCAATGACCACGCGAGGAACCGCAGCGCCATCAGCGCCTGTGTTGTGAACCACGCCCAAGCTGTTGTCTAACAACATGAAGTCGATGGCCTCATGCGCTTGTGCAGCGGTCATGGCTACGACCACGCCTTTGCCTGCGGCCAAACCGTCTGCCTTGACCACAATGGGTGCGCCGATTTTGTCAACGTAAGCATGCGCCAACATGGCGTCTGTGAAAGTTTCATAAATGGCTGTTGGAATGCCATGCCTTAGCATAAAAGATTTTGAAAAAGCCTTAGAGCTTTCTAATTGAGCGGCGGCCTGTGTCGGCCCAAAGATGCGCATGCCATTGGCACGAAACACATCGACCACACCCGATGCCAGCGGCGCCTCGGGCCCTACCACTGTGAGGTCAATTTTTTCTTGCTGAGCCCATTCGCGCAATGCATGCACATCGGTGATGGGCACATCGACTAAATTGGGGTCACGCGCTGTGCCACCGTTTCCAGGTGCTACAAACACTTTCTGAATGCGTTCAGATTGCGACAACTTCCAAGCCAACGCGTGCTCGCGTCCACCACCACCTACGACCAATACTTTCATCAATCAAGCCTTATTCAGAAATGGTTGCGTTGTGGAAAACGTTTTGCACATCGTCCAAATCTTCCAAAATATCTAAGAGTTTTTGCATTCTGGCGGCTTCATCAGCCACCAAATCAATGCTGTTTTCTGCGCGCATGGTTACTTCAGCCATGTCAGCTGTCAAGCCAGCTGCCTCTAGGGCATTTTTCACTGCTTCAAAATCTGCTGGCGCAGTAAGCACCTCAATAGCACCTTCGTCATCAGTGACGACATCTTCTGCGCCTGCTTCCAGCGCCACTTCCATCACTTTGTCTTCTGAGGTACCGGGGGCAAAAATCAATTGACCGCAGTGCTTGAACTGAAAAGCGACAGAGCCTTCCGTGCCCATGTTGCCGCCATGTTTGCTAAAGGCATGTCGCACCTCAGCCACTGTGCGCACACGGTTGTCGGTCATGGTGTCGACAATGATGGCTGCGCCACCAATGCCGTAGCCCTCATAGCGAATTTCCTCGTAAGTCACGCCTTCTAAGTTGCCTGTGGCCTTATCGATGTTGCGTTTCACGGTATCGGCTGGCATGTTGGCCGCTTTGGCCTTCTCAATGGCCAAACGCAAACGTGGGTTAGCGCTAGGGTCACCGCCGCCCGTTCTGGCTGCCACCATGATTTCCCGAACCACCCGGGTCCAAATGCGCTGGCGTTTTTCGTCCTGCCTGCCCTTGCGGTGTTGAATATTTGCCCACTTACTATGGCCAGCCATCTGAAAATCCTTGATGTTGATTTAATCTACAGGGTGAGATTTTACTTTTCAAGTTGAGTTGGCTCTTTTGAAAGCCAAATCAACTCTTGATTGCCCGCAATCAAACCAGAGATTGCCACATTTTGAGGGGTATGGCCAACAGCAATGGACTGACTGCTGGCGTCACTGGCACTGGCACTGGCAAAAAGGTCAGCTAGGGCCACCGTATCCGATAGGAGCCCCCTGCAATTGGGCCGCATGCCGTTCGTGCTTTGACACCCAGAGATCAAAGGGAAGTGAAAAAGTCGGATGAATCCGACTTTTTTCATTGATTTCGCTTTAGTTGGCGGTTGCCTCTTCAGGTTCATGCGGCTCAGACTTTGAATTGCGGCCTTCTTTTTTAGGCGTTGGCTGAATGTCAAGCAAGACTTCGTCTTTGTCGTCTAAGTCAACACTCAAACGGCCGCCATCAA
>CAJCDH010000187.1 GCA_903961095.1 uncultured Burkholderiales bacterium
AAACCTGGCCCCATGACTTCTGCCATGGAGCCGGCAATGGCATTCTGTGAATAGGCCTCAACCAATTTGTCACGCCCTACCAACTGGGTTAGCACAAGCTGTGAGGCCGAGCCGGCAATGGTGTAAACCGCACCGATTGCGAAGCAAACGACATACATCAATTCAATGGTGAGTAAATTGAGTGTCCAGGCAAGAGGGATGGTGAGCAAAGAAAGCCCCATGACAAATTCGCCTGCAATGTAAACAGGCAACTTTTTCATGCGATCAAGTAAAACCCCGCCTGGCAATGAGAGCAGCACAAAAGGTGCAATTTCCATGGCAGTCAAAAACCCCATTTGAGTTGGACTGGCATCCAGTAAAAACACGGCAGTCAGTGGCAGTGCCAGAAGGGTGATTTGCCCCCCTAAATTACTGAACAAGATGGAAAACCACATGCGTCTGTAACCAGGGATTTGGAACAGAGGATTGTTGTAAATATTCATTATTATTTGGGAAATTCATATTCAATAAGATGTTTTTTCACAACAGCTTATTGAATCTAAGCACTTTAAATTCAACTTAAAACTTTTAAAATTAATACCTAGTCATTCTTTTCGATGCCGTAAAGACTCTTTTAAGTATTACAACCACTTGTTGAACATGTCAGAGCTATGAATAATGATTTTCAACAATAGTTTCATTGTTAAAAATTCAAATTTTAATCTCAAGCTTCGCTGAAGGCCCAAGGAGTATTTAATGGCATCAAGGATTCGTCACGTCAGGTTGTCTCCGATTGCGTTGGCAGTCATTACAGCACTGACAGCACCGCTGGCATACAGCCAGTCAGCTGATCAAGAAGTTGTGGTTTCAGGTTCTCGCATTAAGCGCGACAACTACACAACTTCAGCACCTGTTCAAATTATTCGCAATGATGATGCAGTTTTGGCTGGTTTTTCATCAACCACTGAATTGCTTCAGGGTACCGCCATTACCGGTGGTCAAGGACAAATTAACAACGCCTATGGCGGCTTTGTGACAGATGGCGGCCCAGGTGCCAACACTTTAGGTTTGCGTGGTTTCGGGCCTACACGTTCTTTGATTTTGTTGAATGGTCGCCGCATGGCACCTTCTGGCACTCGAGGTGCAGTCGGTGCTGCAGACTTGAACACTTTGCCTTCCAGCATTGTTGACCGTATTGAGGTCTTGAAAGATGGCGCTTCTTCAATCTACGGCTCAGACGCTGTGGCGGGTGTGGTCAACATCATCACCAAAACAAATTTAACAGGTGTCACTGCCAACTTAAACCAAACAGCAACAGAGCAAGCAGGCGGTGGCAACACAACCAACTTTTCTTTGGCTGGTGGATTTGTGAGCGACAAAGCCAAATTCTCAGGCTCCTACAATCACACAAGCCGTACAAACTTGACCCTGCGTGATCGCGATTGGACGCTTTGCAACACAGATTACCGCCGTAAATTGGTGGATGGCGTCATGGGTGACTGGGGCAACTGGGACTATGTAGATCCTGCTACTGGCAAACCTAAGTGCTATCCCATTACGGGCACTGGATCCAACGGCGTGACCATCAATACATTGGGAACAGCTACCACCGCTGGTGTGGCTGCGCCTGGCGCTGTTGGCACAACGTTCAACCGCTGGCGTCCCAATTCGGCCATCACAACTGGCTTGGTTGGTTTTGAGGGCGTGGGTGGTGGCACCAACAACTTGAATGTGCGTGATGTGTTCACCGATGCCATGCTAAACCGTTCACTGATTTCACCTGTCACCAATCACAACTTTTTCGGTCAAGGTAGCGTTGACCTTGATGTCATGGGCAATGCTGAGCTCTATTATGAGTTCTTGTTAAACCGTCGCGAGTCGTCACAAGTTGGATACCGTCAGTTGTCTCTTGACTACGCGGTTGGCAGCCCTTTAATTCCAACAGTTCTCAATAAGGGTGTTTTCTCAAGCCCCACCGCAATTACCAGCGGCAAGAACGTGGGCGTGAGAGCCTTCATTGGTTTCGGCAATGACAGATCAGAACAAACTGTCGACTTCAGCCGCGCTGTGGTTGGTATGAGGGGTGCGTTAGGTAAGTCTGGCTGGGATTACGATGTGGTTGCCACACGTTCTGAAAGCAAAGGGAGTTACATGACTCAATCCTTCTTGACAGACCGCATGGCACAAAGCTTGGATGTGGTTGCGTCGGGTAGTGGTTATGTGTGTCGCAATGCGACTGGCGGTTGTGTTGCTGCTCCCGCACTCACCGCCGCTGTCATTGGCGGACAATTGCCAGCCGATTGGGTGAAATATGTTTGGCAAGATGTCACTGGTATCACCAAGTTCAAAGAAGATGTTCTTTCTGCATCGACCACAGGTACCTTGTTTCAAGTGCCGGCAGGTAAAGTCAGAGCAGCGTTTGGTGCTGAAGTACGCAGAAACTCAATTGATGACAGCCCAGCAGCTGATTCCGTCGCTGGCAATCTTTACAACTTAACAAGCTCTGCGCCAACTCGCGGTAGCGACAGTGCAAAAGACGTTTTTGCTGAACTAGAAGTTCCTTTGTTGAAAAATGTGCCGGGCGCGCGTGAATTGACGATGAACGCCTCTAGCCGTTGGGCCGATTACAAGTCTTACGGCAGTGCTTCAACTTACAAGTTGGGTGCATTGTGGTCTTTGGAAAAGTCTGTGTCTTTCCGTGCAACTTCTGGCACATCCTACAGAGCGCCTGCTCTGTTTGAGCAGTTCATGGGAGCAACATCCGGATTTGCGTCTTCCACGATTGACCCCTGCAACAACTGGGACTCAGCGTCCTTGGCTGGCTCTATCAAAGCTAAAAACTGTCAAAGCGAAGGCTTGCCCGCAGGCTTTCTCCAAACCAGTTCTGTGGCCATCATCAACAATGGTGGTGCCGCTGCTGGCTTGAAAGCTGAAACTTCCAAAAACATGACCGTGGGTGTGATCCTTCAGCCAGAATTGCCTTCTGGCATGGGTGATCTGTCAATGGCTTTGGATCGTTTTGGCATCACAGTGAATGACGGTGTTTCACGCGCTGGAACCAGTTCAATTTTGTCTCGTTGCTACGACAGTGTCGGCTTTAAAGATGCTGGCGGTTTCTGCCGTTTGGTTAAGCGTGCTCCTGGCTTGAACTCATTGACTGTCAATGACAGCTACGTGAATTTGGCAACAGACGTTGTCAAGGGCTACGACTTCACAGCCCGTTACGCAACCAACGTGAGCGATGGCAAGTTGCGTGTCAACCTCAACGCCACTCGTTTTGACGAGCAAGCAAGTAAGTTGTTTGATACAGACAGCTTGGTCGATGTCAATGGCACTGTGACCAATCCTAAGTGGACTGCCAATTTGGATGTGAACTTCACTTCCAAAGACTGGACATACTACTGGGGTCTTGACTACATTGGTGTGACTGACTCTTATGCTTACTATGGTTTAGCAAAGACCACCAGTACCTACAAGTTTGATACCCCTGCTTATTTCAAGCACAATGTGTCTGTGAAATACAAGGACCCTGTTCAGAAATGGGAAGTTGTTGCAGGTGTTCGCAATTTGACAAACATCAAGCCACCCATGATTTCACAAGGTGCCTATAGCCGCGTGGGTAACGCTGTTTTGTACAGTGGTTACGATTACTTCGGACGCACATTGTTCCTGAACGTCAACAAATCCTTCTAATATTTTTTGAAGGTAAGTGGCCTCTGCAGTGCACAACTGCGGAGGCTTTTTTTTAAGGAAGATATCTTGATTTCTAAGTTTTCTAAAGCTTTTGGCATGGCACTCATTGCAAGCAGTTGCTTGGTCGCACTTGCGCAAAGTAGCCCTGCACTTAACATTCCAGTGCCAACTGAGGCAGTGCTTTCTCAATTTCCAAAAATGACAGGCTTTCGGATGTCACCCGATGGCAAGCATTTGTTAGCCATTGAGAGCCAAGGCGATGTTAGAAATATTCTGGTTTGGAAATTAGACAATTTGTCTTCACCGCCCAAGGTGATTGGGTCTAGCAGCATGCAGATCAGGTCTGCAAGTTTTATCAAGAACGATGTGTTGGCCGTTGATCTTTTTCAGCCCTTTGACTCCAGAATGGGAGAGCTCACAAAAACCTTCATTAGCAAAACGCTGTTCACCGATTTAGAGGGTAGCAACTGGCGTGAACCGCGTGTACAACAAAGTGGTTCAAGGCCGAGTACAGATCAGGAAATGGCTGTATTTGGCCGTCCTGTCGTCATCAGTTCTCTTCCATCAGACCCCGATCACGTCATCATGCAAGGTGGCGGATCAGAAAATGACATCTACCGCTACAACTTGCGAAACGGTACCATCAATCGAATCATGTTATTGGCTGACCGTGATGTGGGTGTTTATGTTGACCGCTTGGGCGTGCCGATGGCCAAAAGGCGTGGGGGCTCAGACAGCAAGGGGGTTTTTGTTGCCCTTGATTTTAGAAATGCAAATTCAGGTTCTTGGGAAGAGCACTTCAGGCAGTATGTCAAAGACCGCGAAGTGGTTGACATTATTTGGGCTTCTTCTAAAACAGGCAAAGCCGTCATTAAATCCAATGTGGGCAAAGAATTCAATTCGCTCTTGGAATATGACATTGCAGGACGTCAAGTTTTAAGTACTTTGTTTGAACACCAATTTTTTGATGCTGAACAAATTTCGGGCAGCCTCGAACAAGAATCTGAAGACAATGAATTACCAGGTTTTGTTTATGCCGGCCCCTATGGTCGAGACGTCCATTGGCTGAATCCGTCCTATGAAGCGGTTGTGAATGGTGTGGCGCAGGCCGTCGGCTTGAAGAAAAGCAATGTTGAATTGAGAGCTGTAGGTTCAGACAAAAAAGCCAATGTGGCCATGTTTGATGGCGCCACCGTTCGCATACTGGGTTATCACAAGTCTCCCGTACCCACTTACTTGGTTCAAGTGGATGGCTTGGCCTATCCCACCGAGGTTTACTTGTTGCGTGGCAAGCAACTTTCCTTGTTGACTAAGGCATATCCTCAAACCGATCGCAGGGCCTTGGGTCAAGCCAAGTTTGTTTATTACAAAGCCAGAGATGGTCTCAATATCCCTGCCTTCTTAACCCAACCCAATCCACAGTTGTGTGGGCCAGGTCCTTACGCAACAGTCATTCACCCGCATGGCGGTCCTTGGTCACGCGACAACATGGGATACGACCAGTCGAGCTGGGTGCCCCTCATGGTATCTCGTTGCATGGTCGTGTTGCAACCTCAATTCCGCGGTTCTGCAGGTTGGGGCAAGACACTGTGGCTTGCTGGTGATGGCGAGTGGGGCCAAAAAATGCAAGATGACAAAGATGATGGTGCCAAATGGTTGGTCAGTGAAAAGTTAGCCGACCCCAAACGAATTGCCATGTTTGGTTTTTCCTATGGTGGATATGCCTCATTTGCGGCAGCGGTTCGTCCTAATGATATTTACAAGTGTTCAATTTCAGGGGCGGGCGTTTCAGATATCAACCGAATTGGCAACAGGCTTTTCTCCAATCCCTATTTCAGGGATGCACAAGAGTCCACCATGCGAGGACTCAACCCTTTGTCTGAGGCAGACAAAATCAAGATTCCGATGATGGTCTATCACGGCGATCGCGATCAGACAGTGCCTTTGAATCAATCAGATTTGTTTGTAGAAAAAGCCAAGAAATCTGGGCAAGCAGTGGAATACCATGTGTTGGCAGATTATGGCCACGGGCCAGCCTGGAAGCGCGAAACCAATACCAAACAACTGCAATTGATAAGCAGTTACTTGAAGACAGGGTGTGGTGGAAGCGGTCTGTAAAACAGACTCTGGGTGTGTCAAACAGACTTTGGATCTGAAAAAACGGACCCGGTGGATGGGATGGAAAAACCCATGTGGCGGAGCAGGCGGGATTCGAACCCGCGGTGGGGATAAACCCACACACGCTTTCCAGGCGTGCGACTTAAACCACTCATCCACCGCTCCGAGCCGGCTAGTATAGCATCGGGGGGCAATAATCCTTGGCAGCGTTCTGCAGATTGTCATGAAAATTCATTACACTTTGCGCTTCCTTATTTTTTCTTAGAACCAAGGCTGGCTCCATGAAATTTCGTTTTCCGATTGTCATCATTGACGAAGATTACCGCTCTGAAAACACTTCAGGCTTAGGAATTCGTGCATTGGCACAAGCCATTGAAACTGAAGGCTTTGAAGTCTTGGGTGTCACCAGTTATGGCGATCTCTCTCAGTTTGCACAGCAACAATCTCGTGCTAGTGCATTCATTTTGTCTATAGACGATGAAGAGTTCACACCCGGCCCTGATCTAGATCCTGCTGTCTTAAGTTTACGTGCCTTCATTGAAGAAGTGCGACGTAAAAATGCCGATGTACCCATTTATATTTATGGCGAGACCAAAACTTCACGCCATATTCCCAATGACATTCTGCGTGAATTGCACGGCTTCATTCACATGTTTGAAGACACGCCTGAGTTTGTGTCTCGGCACATTATTCGCGAAGCCAAGAGTTATTTAGAGGGTGTGCAGCCTCCCTTCTTCAAAGCCTTGCTCGACTATGCGGAAGACGGTTCTTACTCATGGCACTGCCCAGGACATTCTGGTGGCGTTGCTTTTTTGAAGAGCCCCGTGGGTCAGATGTATCACCAGTTTTATGGTGAAAACATGCTCCGTGCCGACGTTTGCAACGCGGTGGAAGAGCTGGGCCAGTTGCTTGACCACAATGGTGCGATTGGTGAAAGCGAACGCAATGCCGCTCGCATTTTCAATGCAGACCATTGCTTCTTTGTGACCAATGGCACCAGCACATCCAACAAAATGGTGTGGCATCACACAGTTGCGCCAGGCGATGTGGTGGTGGTCGATCGCAACTGTCACAAATCAATTTTGCACGCCATCATCATGACAGGCGCCATTCCTGTTTTCTTGAAGCCAACGCGCAATCACTACGGCATCATTGGCCCCATTCCGCAAAGCGAATTTGAGGTGGCGAATATTCAGGCCAAGATCAAGGCCAATCCCTTGCTCAAAGGGGTGGATGCAAAGAAGGTGAAGCCTCGCGTCATGACGCTCACACAGTCTACTTATGACGGCGTGTTGTACAACACCGAAACCATCAAGGGCATGCTTGATGGCTATGTAGAGAATTTGCACTTCGATGAAGCGTGGCTGCCACACGCAGCCTTTCATCCTTTTTATGGCACCTACCATGCCATGGGCAAGAAGCGCGCAAGGCCTAAAGATTCTGTGGTGTATGCCACGCAGTCTATTCACAAATTGTTGGCCGGTATTAGTCAGGCCAGCCATGTTTTGATTCAAGACTCACAAAACACCAAGTTAGACAGACACTTGTTCAATGAAGCATACCTGATGCATACCAGTACCAGCCCGCAGTACAGCATCATTGCCAGCTGCGACGTGGCAGCAGCCATGATGGAACCACCAGGTGGCACGGCTTTGGTCGAGGAGAGTATTGCAGAGGCCTTGGACTTCCGGCGTGCCATGCGCAAAGTGGACGATGAGTATGGCAAAGACTGGTGGTTCAAAGTTTGGGGCCCCGAGAGCTTGGTTGACGAGGGCATTGGCAGAGCGGAAGACTGGGTTCTTCGCAGTGATTCGCGCAAAAAAGGCAGCAAGTGGCATGGTTTTGGTCAGATGGCCGACGGCTTTAACATGCTTGACCCCATCAAGGCCACCATCGTCACACCCGGTTTGAACCTTGATGGCAAGTTTGACAAGTCTGGCATCCCTGCTTCTGTGCTGACCAAGTTTCTTACAGAACACGGCGTGGTCGTTGAAAAAACGGGTCTGTACAGTTTCTTTATTATGTTCACCATCGGCATTACCAAGGGCCGTTGGAATTCTTTGTTAACAGCCCTGCAGCAATTCAAAGACGACTACGACCGCAATCAACCCATGTGGCGCATCATGCCGGAGTTTTGCCAAAAGCAACCCAAGTACGAGCGTATGGGACTGCGTGATTTGTGTCAGCATATTCACACTTTGTATGCCAAATACGATGTGGCCCGCTTGACCACCGAAATGTATTTGTCCGATCTCAAGCCAGCCATGACGCCTGCGGATGCTTATGCCCAAATTGCTCGCCGTCAAACAGAGCGCGTTTCAATTGATGAGTTAGAAGGCCGCATCACAGTTGGCTTGGTGACACCTTATCCACCAGGAATTCCTTTGTTGGTGCCTGGCGAAGTATTCAATAAGAAAATAGTTGATTACTTGAAGTTCTCACGCGAATTCAATTTGCAGTGCCCCGGCTTTGAGACTGACATTCATGGCTTGGTAGAAGAGAAGGGTGACGACGGCGTGAAGCGTTATTTTGCTGACTGCGTTGCAATTAAATAATTGAATTGCATAGTTTTAAATTTTTTTAAAGAACCCCAATGAGCTTCCTAAAAGGTAAAAAAATTCTACTGACTGGCTTGCTGTCAAACCGATCGATTGCCTACGGCATTGCAAAGGCTTGCCATGCACAGGGTGCTGAATTGGCATTCAGCTATGTGGGCGATCGATTTAAAGATCGAATTACCGATTTTGCCGCCGAATTTAATTCGAATTTGATTTTTGATTGCGATGTTGCTGACGATGCGCAAATTGAAAAAATGTTCCAAGACTTGGCTGTCCATTGGCCCAAGTTCGATGGCTTTGTGCACAGCATTGGGTATGCACCTCGAGAGGCCATTGCGGGCGATTTTCTAGATGGTTTAAGCCGTGAGTCTTTCAAAATTGCTCACGACATCAGTGCATACAGCTTTCCTGCAATGGCAAAAGCTTCCTTGCCTTATTTGAGTGAAGATGCTGCTTTACTCACCCTGACTTATTTGGGCTCATTGCGCGTGGTGCCAAGCTACAACACCATGGGTTTGGCCAAGGCTTCATTAGAAGCCTCTGTCCGTTATTTGGCAGATTCATTGGGTGCAAAGGGCATCCGTGTGAATGGCATCAGTGCCGGCCCAATCAAAACTTTGGCTGCCAGCGGGATCAAGGGATTTGGCAAAATTTTGAGTGTCGTGGAATCTACGGCGCCCATTCGCCGCAATGTGACCATTGACGACGTGGGCAATGCAGCTGCGTTTCTCATGAGCCCCTTAGCATCTGGTATCTCAGCAGAGATTGTTTATGTGGATGGTGGTTTTAGCCAGGTGATGGGTGGTTTTAGCGAGTCACTCTAAGCCAAGGGTGGGTATTTCTGAAAGACCGCCTTCAGAGTGGCTACAGAAAAGCGGCTGAAATTCCAGCCTATTTCAGAGCATCTTTTGGCTCGGTTTAGTTTGGTAGAAGCACTCTGAGCTCGTCCTCTCCATAGGCCATGAAAACGGGCTGCTTCATTTGATCTGCCAATAACAGGAGTAAAGTTGAGTCCTCAACATTCAATCAATTCGAGGCTTCGGATAAAGTTGCCCATCTTCTTGAGACAGCAAACACACATGTATTTCTCTATTTCTGGTTACCAAAGAACGGCTCGGTTGCTGCTTTTGACATCGATCACCGCAGCGTTATGGGGCTGTAACGGCGTCTCCAACGAACCTGTCCCTAAAACCCTGTTGGCAGAAAATGTTCTCTTATCGTCCTACCTAGAATCGCCCAAGTACCTCGACTCCACATCCTCCTACAGCAACAACGAGACGCCATGGACTTATGCGGTTTATGAGCCACCCCTCAAATATCATTATTTGAAGCGGCCTTATGAGTTAGAGCCCCGATCCTTGGCCGAAATGCCAACGGTCAAGTTTGTCAGCAAAGAAGGCCGAGAACTTCCAGCTCAAACAGCGGCTGATCAAATTGCAGAGAGTGTTTTTGAACTCAAAATTCAGCCGGGTATTTTGTACCAACCGCACCCAGCATTTGCCAAAACACCGGATGGCAAGCACCGTTATTTGGCGCTCCAAGATTCTGAAATTGAAGGCAAACGGCGGCCTTACGATTTTGAACACATGGGCACACGTGAATTGTTAGCAGAAGACTATGTCTATGCCATCAAGCGATTGGCCACCCCCCGGGTCAAATCGCCTTCGTTTGGTTTTTTGTCAGAAAAAATTGTAGGTCTCGCCGATTACGGCAAGCAAATTAAAACCTTCAACGAAAAACTCAAGCAGGGTAAGACGGCGCGAGAAGTGGGTCCCCTAGGCCACTTGCCTTGGCTGGACTTTCGTGAACACCCGCTTTCTGGTGTAGAAGTGATCGACTCGCACACTTTAAAAATTCGAGTGATTGGCAAGTACCCTCAATTTAAATATTGGCTGGCCATGACTTTCTTTGCGCCCATTCCTTGGGAAGTCGATGCGTTTTATGCGCAAGATGGCATGTCTCGTCGCAACCTCAATTCAGACACTTGGCCGGTGGGCACCGGCCCTTACATGTTGACTGAATACATTCCAAATTCGCGCATGGAATTGGTTCGCAACCCGAACTACAGAGGGGTTCCTTACCCTTGCGAGGGTGAGCCTGGCGACAAAGAAAAGGGCTTGTTAAACGACTGCGGTAAGAAAACCCCTTTCGTAGACAAAGTGGTCACTGTCATTGAAAAGGAAGCCACTTCAGTCGCCACCAAGTTCATTCAAGGCTATTACGATACGCCGCATCTTGAGCGAGGTGAACCTGGCATTGGTTATCAAGTCTCGATTCAAGATGGCACAGGTAGAGCCAAAGAATTGCTTGATCGAAAAATACAATTGCCCAGCACCGTTCAGGTGGGCTTTTGGCACTTTGGATTTAATTGGTTAGACCCCGTGGTGGGGCTTGGTAAAACGCCTGAAGACAAAGTTAGAAATAAAAAACTTCGACAGGCTTTGGCCATTGCATTTGATTTTGAAGAGTATGTATCAATCTTCGAAAACAACCGTGCACAAGTCAATCACAGCGTGGTGGTGCCGGGTTTGTTTGGCAACCACTTATCGCAACCCAACCCTGTTATTTACGATAAATTGCCGGATGGCAAATACAAGCGAAAATCAATTGAAGTTGCCAAACAATTGCTGAGTGAAGCTGGATATCCCAACGGGCGTGATGCCAAAACGGGCCAACCCCTTATCTTGAATTACGACGCCCAAGGAGTTGGACCGGGTTATAAGGCCAAACTTGATTGGACGTCTAAACAATTTGCCAAACTCAATCTTCAAATTGAAATTCGCAACACCGACTACAACCGCTTCCAAGACAAGATGCGAAAGGGCTCGGCGCAGTTCTTTTTCTGGGGATGGTTGGCAGACTATCCCGATCCTGAAAACTTTTTGTTCTTGCTTTATGGCCCTAATTCAAAGGCCAAGTTTGATGGTGAAAACTCAAGCAACTATGCCAACGCAGAATTTGATCAACTGTTTGATCGCATGAAAGATTTGGACGATACCCCAGAACGTGCTGCCATGATTGCCAAAATGATTGAGCTCACGCAGGAAGAATTGCCAATGCTTTATGGTTGGTCTGAAGAGTTTGGCGGCGCTTACCACCAATGGGTTTATAACGGCAAGCCATCCAACATTATTCGAGATAACTTGCCGTATTTGCGCATTGACACGCAACTTCGCACCAGCAAGATCAAGGAGTGGAATCAGGCCATTTGGTGGCCGCTGGCTGTACTGCCACTGTTGCTCTTGGCTGTGGCATGGCCAGCTTGGCAAGCCTGGCGCAGACGTCAATCACAGAGAGCTGTTCAAGGCGCTGCACAAACTCAAAGGGGGCTGTGATGTTTAGATTTTTAACGCGTAAATTGGCCTATGGCTTTGCCATCTTGATAGGCATTAATCTGCTCACATTTGTGTTGTTCTTCAAGGTCAATACCCCGGACGACATGGCGCGCATGCAGTTGGGTGGCAAACGAGTCACGCCCGATGCCATTGAGAAATGGAAAGCTGAGCGAGGTTACGACCGCCCTTTGTTTTTCAATGAACAAGAGCAGGGCATTTCTCAACTGACCAATACCTTGTTTTTAGACAGCTCGCTGCGCATGTTTGCCTTTGATTTTGGCCGTGCCGACAGTGGCCGTGACATTGCATCTGAAATTGTGCGTCGTGCAGGACCATCCCTTGCATTGGCGCTTCCAACTTTTGTCGTGGGCTTGGGCATTTCCGTGGTGCTGGCCTTGGGACTTGCGTTTTTCCGTGGCACCTATTTGGATTTTTGGGGCACCGTGCTGTGTGTGGTGTTCATGTCAATCTCTTCACTCTTTTTCATTGTGATCGGTCAGTTCATGTTCTCGCGAGTGCTGCAGCTAATGCCTGTATCGGGCTTTGCACCAGGACTTGATGCATGGCGCTTTTTAGTGCTGCCCATCGCTGTAGGTATCTTTGCCCGCTTGGGGGGTGAAGTGCGATTCAACCGTACCTTGTTCATGGAAGAAATTGGCAAGGACTATGTGCGAACCGCGCGCTCAAAGGGATTGTCAGAAGCACGTGTGTTGCTTGGTCATGTGCTTCGCAATGCGCTCATTCCAATTTTGAGCGCTTCGGTGGCTGTGATTCCATTGTTGTTCATGGGCAGCCTCATTACTGAATCGTTTTTTGCCATTCCAGGTTTGGGCAGCTACTTGATTGAAGCCATCTCAGGGCAAGACTTTGCCATTGTTCGCGCCATGGTGTTCATTGGCTCCTTTTTGTACATCCTTGGTTTGATTTTGACTGACATCAGTTACACCTTGGCTGATCCTCGCATTCGTTTGCAGTAAGCACATCATGCAACCCGTATTTTTATTAACTGACTTATTTGTCTACGCCATTTTGTTATTTGTACTTTGGTACATGTGGCATGTGCGATCTGATCGCAACCTCAGAGCCAATTGGCGATTGGCCATGAAACGGCCTGTGGCCATGGTCAGCAGCATGGTGTTGGGTTTCTTTTTGGTGGTAGCGCTCACTGATTCAATTCACTACAGGGAGGCGCTGCCTTCTGAGTCTGGCCAAGCCGTTCAATATTCATCTGAAGCCAGCTCGGTTTTAGACAAAGTGCTTCAGCCTTTGGCCACAGCACGCGAGCGCAGTTATTCAGAACCTTTGTCTGCCACTGCATTCAAAAAAGAAACTTTTGAGCGTGATGGTGTTTCGGTGCGCGACTATCCCAGATTGCGTTTCGGGGGCAAACATTTGACAGATCCTGCCACTGAGTTGTCATCTGACGTGAATGGTAAATCTTGGTCTTCTGTGGGAATGAGTTTCATCATCGTCGGTGTCAGCCTTTTGCTTGGCCTGCTTTGGGCTACTGCAGCTACGGGTCAAGCATTTTCAGTTGTTTGGAAGCGCTTTGTATCGGGTCAAACTGAGTGGCCTTGGCGCACAATGGCCATCACCTTTTCAGTCATGGTCTTGGCCATGACTTGGGTCATTGTGTTGTCTCAGGGCTATCACGTTTTTGGGACTGATAGAACGGGTAATTCTGTGTTGGTGTTTGCATTGAAAAGCGTGCGCACGGCCTTGGTCATTGGGGGGCTCACCACCTTGGTGGTTTTGCCGCTTGCATTGTTTTTGGGCGTTACAGCAGGCTACTTGCGTGGCTGGGTCGATGAGGTCATTCAATACATTTACACCCTGTTGGCATCCATACCCGATGTGCTCTTGATTGCAGCTTCTGTGTTGTTATTGCAAGTCTTCATTGATAAAAACCAGGGGGTGTTTGAGACGGCTTTAGAACGAGCCGATGCCCGGTTGTTTTTTCTTTGTTTGATCTTGGGCATTACTTCATTTACGGGTTTGTGTCGCTTGGTGCGCGGTGAAACTTTGAAGCTGCGTGAACTTGAGTACATTCAATCTGCTCGTGCATTTGGAGTTTCAACACCGCGCGTTTTGTGGCGTCACATTGTGCCCAACTTGATGCACTTGGTTTTGATCAATACCGTGATGCAGTTCTCAAGCTTTGTACTGGCTGAAGCTGTGTTGTCTTATGTGGGTGTGGGTGTTGATCCTAAAACTGCCAGTTTTGGCGTCATGATCAATACGGCGCGTGCAGAACTGGCGGAAACGCCTTTGGTTTGGTGGTCATTGGCCACAGCATTTGGATTTATGTTCCTCATTGTGCTCAGTGCCAATATGTTGGCGGATGCAGTGCGAGATGCTTTTGATCCACGGACTCGATTAAGAAGTGCCAGTCCTGTGGCTGCCAACTCAAAAGCAAGCACTGAAGGGGTGGCAGCATGACCCAACAATTGAACGTTAAAAATTTAGTGGTCGACTTGCAAACTGAAGCGGGCATGGCCCGTGCAGTCGATGCTCTCAACATCACATTGAACAAGGGTCAGACCTTCGCACTTGTCGGCGAGTCTGGATGCGGCAAATCGATGACAGCTTTGTCTTTGCTTCGATTGCTGCCTGACAACGCAGTGATTCAAAGCGGGCAGGTTAAGTTAAGTGATGTTGATGTTTTTCAGCTCAGCGAAAACCAAATGCGCAGCATTCGTGGTCGCCGAATTTCTATTATTTTTCAAGAACCATCAACAAGTTTGAACCCAGTGATGACTGTGGGTGATCAAATTTTGGAGGTCATTTTTCAACATACGCCATTGCAGGGCGAGCAAGCCCGTGCAAAGGCGGTTGAGTGGCTCACAAAAGTTGGCCTGCCAGAGCCTGTACGTCGCATGGGCAATTATCCATTTGAAATGTCTGGAGGCCAGTTGCAGAGGGTCATGATTGCAATCGCTTTGGCAGCCGAGCCCGATTTGCTCATTGCCGACGAGCCCACCACTGCTCTGGATGTCACCATTCAAGCCCAAATATTGGACTTGCTGAAAAGCCTGCAAAAAGAACGTGGCATGGCCATGTTGTTAATCACCCATGATTTGGCCGTGGTGAGCGGTATGGCCGACCAAGTTGCTCTGATGTATGCCGGTCAAATTGTGGAGGTGGCGTCGGCTGCAGACTTCTTTGTCAGGCCTTCACACCCCTATGCCAAGTTGTTGTTGCAAGCCTTGCCTGGAGAAGATTTACGGGGCCGACAGTTGGCCGCCATTCAGGGCACCGTGCCAGCGCTCACCCAAGCCTTCAAAGGTTGCCGCTTTGCACCCCGTTGTCCCTATCAAGCAGACTCCTGCACTGAAAAATCTGTGGCAATGACCCCCCTCAGTGAGGTGCACCACGTCAGGTGCATTCGCTTGTATGACGCCAGCCTGCAGTCGCTGAGTTTGCCCCCCCTCCTTGACCGGGCTGACGCCTTGTCAACCGACCATTCAACTTTACTCTCAGTTAAAGACTTGTCTGTCACTTACGCCATGGGCGGCGGTGTGTTTGGAGGAAAGAAAACGTTTCAAGCTGTTAACAAGGTGAGTTTTGAAATTCAAAAAGGTCAGACTTTGGCCCTGGTGGGGGAGTCGGGATGTGGCAAAACCACCATCGGGAAGGCTTTGCTTCAACTTTTGACGCCTCAAACCTTGATTGGTGGCCAAGCATTTCTTAACGGATCTGACTTGTTCACTTTAAAGGGTCAGGCCTTGCAAGCATCGCGCCGGCAGTTGCAAATTATTTTTCAAAACCCATTCGGGTCTTTGAATCCTCGCATGCGGGTGCTAGAAATTTTGGAGGAGGGCATGAAAAGCCTTCACCCCGAGTGGACGGCCGAGCAAAGGCGAGACGATTTGAGCATTCTCATGGAGCAGGTGGGACTCAGGACCGACGCTTTGAACCGTTATCCACATGAGTTCTCGGGTGGTCAACGGCAGCGAATAGCCATTGCTCGCGCCTTGGCCGTCAAACCAAGCCTCATTGTTTGTGATGAGCCGACCTCTGCTCTCGATGTGTCGGTTCAAGCTCAAATTTTGAATTTGTTGCGTGAGTTGCAGGATTCCTTGGGGGTCAGCTACCTTTTTGTGACTCACAACATTGGTGTTGTGGCCTATTTGGCCGACAAAGTGGCAGTCATGCACGCTGGAGAAATTGTTGAAATGGGGGATGCTTCTCAAATTTTGAACGATCCCCAAGACGCCTACACAAAAACACTGCTTTCCGCCGTGCCCAAACTCAATCAGGCCTTGGCTTAATTGGCGCTTTTTTCCAACAAATTCGTTCCAAATCAAGGATTTATGGATTAGAATGCGAGCTTCACGACCAAACGGGCGGGTTTTCACCGCCCGTTTTTTTTGGTCGATCGATTAGTGAGCAGGGTTTTTACCCCTCGTTAATTTTGGTGGAAAAACATTTTTAAAAACATTTTTATAACATTAGAAAAGACCTGATTCGCGTGGCAATGCAGCAGATTGTTGAAGAAACCGTGGCCGGTTTGGGCTATGAACTGGTGGAGATTGAACGCTCCGCCGGTGGCCTGTTGCGCATCACCATCGACAACCCTTGGCAAGAGGGTGTAGACCGTTTTGAAATTCCTTTTGTCACAGTGGAAGACTGTGAAAAAGTCAATCGTCAGTTGATGTTTGCTTTGGAAGTAGACGGCGTTGAATACCGTCGGCTTGAAGTCTCATCCCCTGGCATTGATCGACCGTTAAAGAATGAACGCGACTTAGCGCGTTTTGAAGGTGAACTGATTGACATCACGCTCAAAGCCCCCATGGGAGAGGCTGCGGCAGGATTGGTCAATGCCACCCGAAAAAAGTTTCGGGGTACGTTGGAAAAAGCAGAAGCTGGCGAGGGCTGGCAAATCGTTTGGTCCGACGCACCCGAGCCAAAGCCTGGCGCACGCGTGAGCAAAAAACGCCCACCTGTGCCAATGCAGGCGCTTGGCTTTACCTTAGACGAATTAAGAGAGGCGCGTCTCGCGCCTGTGGTTGATTTCAAGGGCCGCAAGGCCAAAACAGACTTAGGAGAAAAATAACATGAACCGCGAATTGTTGATGTTGGTTGAAGCCATCTCACGTGAAAAGAACGTAGAACGTGACAT
>CAJCDH010000188.1 GCA_903961095.1 uncultured Burkholderiales bacterium
AACTTCATGGAACGCCAGAAGCTGTAATCAAACTGGGCTGCCCTCAAAAGCAGCTTTTAACCAGTCCAACAAAAAACCCGCCTAGGCGGGTTTTTTGTTACCTACAGTCAACCCATCAAGGCTTCTTAGCAGGGTCATCTTTCATCGACTCCATCAGTGCCTTGATAGGATCAACCTGATCGCCTTGATTCTCTGTTTTTTCAGCCTCAGTGGCTAGAGAGTCCGATTCTTGACGCATTTGCTTCATGACGGCTTCGGCATCGACAGTGGGCCCTTTGTTACCGCCAGTAGAGACGATCCCTGGGAATGCAATGATCAATGCCACCATGATCAATTGGATGATCACAAAAGGCACAGCACCCCAGTAGATCTGTTCAATGGTAATTTTCTTAATGGGCTTTTTAGTGACTCTGTCGATGTAGTCTTCACTCGGAGCCACGCTGCGCAAATAGAACAATGCAAAACCGAACGGTGGGTGCATGAACGACGTCTGCATGTTCACAGCCAACAACACACCGAACCAGACCAAGTCAATGCCGATTTTTTCTGCGACTGGTCCAATGAGCGGGATGATGATGAAGGCCAACTCAAAGAAGTCTAGGAAGAAGGCTAAAACGAAGACCAAGATGTTCACCACAATCAAGAAGCCCAATTGACCACCTGGTAAACCAGTCAGCAAGTGCTCTACCCAAATGTGGCCGTCCACGCCCTGGAATGCCAAGCTGAAAACAGTGGCACCAATCAAGATGAACAACACGAAGCACGACAGCTTCATGGTGGAGTCCATGGCCTGACGCATGAGTTTCATGTCAATGCGCTTGCGGGCCATGGCCATGACCAGGGCACCTACGGCACCCATGGCGCCACCTTCTGTGGGGGTGGCAATGCCCAAGAAAATGGTACCAAGCACCAAGAAAATAAGTGCCAGAGGGGGAATGAGCACGAAAGTCACTCGCTCGGCCATATTGGACAACAAGCCCATCTTGGTCGCTTTGTTAAAGAGGGCGGCAACAAAGGCAAAACCAACACCTACACACATGGACACCACGATGGTTTCATCAAGTGGGGTTGTATCAGGCAACCATTTGGCTAAGGCGATGGCGATGGCCAAGGAAACAGCCGTCAGGATGGTCAAGGAACGAAGGCCAGAAGTGCCGTCATCTTCCTTGATGGTGCGCGCTTCTGGAGGAAGTGCAGGAACCCATTGAGGTTTGATGAAGCTGATCAGGACGATGTAGCCCACATACAGGCCTGTGAGGACAAAGCCTGGAACGAAGGCGCCTTTGTAGAGGTCACCCACGCTTTTGCCCAATTGGTCGGCCAACACAATCAAGACCAAAGAAGGCGGAATGATTTGAGCCAAGGTACCCGAGGCCGCAATGACGCCACCCGCAATACGACGGTCGTAGCCATATCGCAACATGATTGGAAGTGAAATAAGGCCCATAGAAATGACAGAGGCTGCCACCACACCCGTTGTCGCAGCCAACATGGCGCCCACAAAAATCACTGCGAAGGCGAGGCCTCCTCGAATGGGGCCAAACAGCTGGCCAATGGTGTCCAGCAAGTCTTCCGCCATGCCTGAGCGTTCAAGGATCAAACCCATGAAGGTAAAGAACGGAATGGCCAGCAAGGTGTCGTTTTGCATGATGCCAAACATGCGAAGCGGCAAACTTTGCAAGAAGGTGGCTTGAATCACACCCAGTTCAATTCCCACAAAACCAAAGAACAGGCCGCAAGCAGCCAAAGAAAATGAAACCGCATAACCGAACATCAAAAAGACGATCAGCGACACGAACATGATGGGCGCCATATTGGCGATCAGGAATTCAGTCATTTTTGAGCTCCCATTTGAACTGCTTCACGGGCAGCCACTTCTTTTTGCAACAAGAATTCTGCAAATTCTTCCTCGGGTGTTTTAACCCCTGGCTTTTTAGAGGGGTCTGGGATCATGCCCTGCAAGAAGGCAAACCGCTTGATGACTTCAGAGACACCTTGGATGCCCAACAACAACAAGCCCAAAGGCAACATGGCAAACACAGGCCAGCGTATCAAACCGCCTGCATTAGAGGACATTTCTTTGGTCACAAAAGCATTGATCACCAAGGGCATGGCCAACATGATGATGTAAATCACAAAGGGGATCAGGAAGAAGCAAATGCCAGCAATATCAATCCAAATTTGAGTTCGCTTGGAAAAGCGCCCAGACACAACGTCGATTTTCACGTGCTCTTGACGCAACAGGGTGTAGCCCGCCGCCAGCATGAAAACCGCTGCAAACATGTACCACTGCACTTCCAAAAAAGCGTTGGAACTGAGGTTGAAAGCCTTGCGTGAGAT
>CAJCDH010000189.1 GCA_903961095.1 uncultured Burkholderiales bacterium
AATTTTTCAGCCAGCACGCGTGCCAAAATATCATTGGCGCCGCCAGGTGCATAAGGCACCACGATGCGAACCGCCTTATTCGGCCAAGCGGTTTGCGCTTGCACCCCACCACACACACTGGCCACCATGAGCGCGGCCATGCCTATCAGGGTCTTGCGCTTTTGGGCAAAAAGTTTTGAATGTTTCATTTCGGTCTCCTGTTTGATGTCGTTCAATGGTAATTTTTCAATTCGAACGCCTTGACTGCTCAATTAGAGCGGTGTGATGCGAACATGCAGCAGTGCGCTTTGACCCGCATCCAAAGCAGCCAAACAGCGCTCAATGGCAGCCTCTGTTTGCGAAGGGTCTACCAGTCTTTCGCCATGCGCACCAGCCGCTTCAGCAATGGCAGCAAAATCGGTACCATAGCCCAAGTCGGATGCAAACTGATTGGTGCTCTTGGCTTCGCCATGCGGGTACATGCGCAAGGTTGATTCCTTCACAGCAGACCAACCGCCATTGTCCAAAAGCACCGTCAAAATAGGCAAGTTGTATTGACGGGCGACAGCATAAACAGAGCTTGGGTTGCTAAAGTAAAAAGAGCCATCGCCCACAAAATGAATGACCCGGCTTTGAGTTTGCGCCAGCTTGATGCCTAGGGCGGTGCCTGCAGAAAAACCAAGACCTCCGCCCGACAAGCCCATCAAAGTGCCAGGCAACTCGCGCGGGATCTGTTCGAACACCGCCATGGTGTTGCGAATGGCTTCGTTCAAGATGACATCTTCAGAGCGAATTTGTAGGCCTATGGCTGCACACAGAAAATGGGGATTGATGGCATTGACTTTGCCTGGCTCTTTGGCCATGGCCGCAGCTCTTTGCTGATTTTTTTCGTGCTCAGCTTGAATGATCAGGCTTCTTTGGATAGCCATGGCCTTGAACGAAGGCGTTGCAGTTTCTTCAATGCATTCAATCAACTGCGTGAGCAATCGAACGCTGTCGCCTTCAATGCGCGCATTCAATGGAAAACTCCACATCGGAATGTCACGCTTGATGGCGTCGACGTCTAGTTGGGCCCAATAGGCATGGGGGTTGACACGCGTCGTTTTTGGAATCCAGGGCACATCGACATCGACCATCAAGCCAAAGTCGGCCTGCTCTGTCAAGGCAGCAGGGTTGTAGCCTGCAAAAAAGGGCGAGTTGCGCCGGATGTTCAAGTAGATTGAATTGAACTCACAAACACGCATACCGCACACACTGGCCAGCTTTTCAATCAAGGCTGGCGCAGCATGGTTTCTGCCCGCATAAGCTGTGACCAACATGGGGTTTTCAGAGCTCATCAGTTTGGCTGCAATCTGCTGAATGGCCTTGGCATCCGCCCCTTGCGCCTTCACTGGCAAATGATTTTGATGGCCATAGGCACCCAAGCTTTGAGCATCGACAGGTGCTGCCAACACCTCTCTGGGCAAGGTAAGGTAAACCGGCCCAGTTGGATCACTTTGCATCACAGCGCCAGCCCTCGAGATCACTTCGTGCGCCATGGAAGGCCATGCCAAGTTGTATTCCCACTTCACATAAGGCCTCACCACACTGGCTTGATCGAAGGGTTCTTGAATGAAATGCACATAGGTGTCACGCCCACCGGTGGCACTGTCAAAGGTGCTCATTGGTGCGCGCCCTGCAATTAAAAGCACCGGAATGCGTGTGCGACACAAATTGTGCAAGCCCATGGCGGCATTGGCGGTACCTGCATCAACGTGCACCAACACAGCTTGGCCTCGCCCAGTTGCAACGGCATACCCACCGGCCATGTGAACAGCAGTATTTTCGTGGGGACACAGAATCAATTTTGGAAATGCACGCCCCTGTTCACGCCAATGGGCCATCTCTTCAATGAGGGGAGCGTGGTCTGTGCCTAAATTACAAAACAAATATTCGATGCCAAGGTCGACCAGGCCTTGGAGCAAGTCATTCGAGGCGGTGCGGGTGTAATTTTCGGACATTCTGAAGGATTGGGTAAGCTAGCAGACTTCGCAACATGCGCAAAGGTTAGCGCTGTCAGACTATCACGTCACCTAGTTCGGGAAAATGATGGAAACCCCAAGTTTGTGAGCTTCTGTCACGCTCAATTGAAATCAAATTTTGATCTAATTAATCTGCTTGTATCCATAAGTTAAAGTCCTGATTGCATTTGAAGACACCCAAAGTTAAA
>CAJCDH010000190.1 GCA_903961095.1 uncultured Burkholderiales bacterium
AACGGGTTTAGATGCGCAGCAAACGCGCATGAATGTCATCTCTAACAACTTGGCCAACGTCAATACGACAGGCTTTAAGCGCGATCGCGCTGTGTTTGAAGATTTGCTGTATCAAAACATTCGCCAAGCTGGCGGTCAAACGGGTGCCAATACACAAGCCCCTACCGGCCTCATGCTGGGTACCGGTGTGCGGGTGGTTGCTACTGAAAAGCAGCACGCCCAAGGCAACATGGTGAACACTCAAAATCCTTTGGATGTAGCTATTGCGGGCGAAGGATTTTTCCAAATTGCCCAAGCTGATGGCACCATCGCTTATACGCGAGACGGCAATTTCAAACTCTCGAATTCTGGTCAATTGGTTACCGCAAATGGTGCTTTGTTGCAACCCGCCATCACCATTCCAAACACCGCTTCATCAGTTACCTTTGGCCGCGACGGCACGGTCTCCATTGAGTTGGCAGCTGGTGGTTCACAAGTTATCGGTCAAATTCAGCTGGCACGTTTTGTCAATCCAAGTGGCCTCGAAGCCAAAGGTCAAAACTTGATGAAAGAAACACCCGCTTCTGGTGCGCCCCAAATTTTGCAACCAGGCGTCACAGGCGCTGGCAATTTGATGCAAGGCACCTTAGAAGCCTCCAATGTGAATGTGGTGGAAGAAATGGTCAACATGATTGAAACCCAACGCGCTTACGAAATTAACTCCAAAGCCATCTCCGCGGTAGACGGCATGTTGAAGTTCATTAACAACAACCTCTAAAGCAAATCATCATGAACGTCACCACTCAATTAGGCCAACGGGTTTGCGTCTTCGCTTTCAAACCTTTCTTGCTCATTGGCTCAATCGTCTTGGCCAGTGGCTTAACAGGTTGCAACGTCATGCCGCCACAAGCCATGACGCACTCTCCACAGTTTGAACCCGTTTACCCCATCCAACAAGTGCAAGCGCCGATTGCAACTGGGGCCATTTATGTCGGCCGTCAAAGTGACAGCTGGTTTGGCAAAGGTCGTAATTTTCAAGTGGGCGATGTCATTACCGTTTTGCTCAATGAATCCACTCAGGCTGCGCGCAGCCAAGTAGGCTCTGTCACACGCAACTCTACCAACGACATGCTTTCGCCTGGTCTGCCTGTTTTAGGCAACAAGCTGGGCGGCATCATGAAAGGCGTCGACTTTTCTAAAACCGACATCAGCAACAAAGGCACAGGCACAGCCGATCAAACGGCCAGTTTGACGGGCTCTGTTGCAGTCTCGGTGGTTGAAGTCATGCCTAACGGCAACTTGGTTTTGCGCGGCGAAAAACAACTGGCTCTGACAGAAGGCTCTGAAGTGATTCAAGTGGCCGGCATCATTCGCCCCGACGATGTTGCGCCTAACAACACGGTTCAATCACGCCGCTTAGCCAACGCTCAAATTGCTTACCGTGGCTCTGGCGACTTGGCCAATGCAACCCGCGCAGGCTGGGGCACCAGTACGCTTCTCAAACTTTGGCCTTTCTAATTGCCTTGAAATCGCTTCACTGAAATTTCAACTCACTGAGTCAATCCACAAAGCTTCTCATCATGAACAAAATCTTCAAGTCTTGGTCCCTATTGGTTTTGCTGCTTAGCCTTAGCTGCACCAACGCCATGGCCGATCGAATCAAAGATCTCACCACTGTGGCCGCTATGCGAACCAACCAACTGATTGGTTATGGCTTGGTCGTGGGCTTGCAAGGCACGGGTGACGGCTCTGACGTTTCATTTACGGCGCAAAGCATGAAAACTTTGCTCAACCGCTTGGGAGTGAGTTTGGAAGGCCCACTGTCTGACTTTGAAACAGCCACCAGTGCCGGCAAAATTGACATTAAAAACGTGGCCGCTGTCATGGTCACGGCAGAGCTTCCTGGCTTTGCAAAACCTGGTCAAAGAATTGACGTCAATGTGTCTGCCATTGGCAAAGCCGGCAATTTGCGCGGCGGCACATTGCTGCTGAGCAGCTTGCGCGGCGTCGATGGCGAAATTTATGCTTTAGCCCAAGGCTCACTTACAGCCACTGGCATTGATGCCCAAGCTGCCGGCACCAAGGTCGCCATTGGCGTACCCACCGCTGCTCGCATTCCATCAGGC
>CAJCDH010000191.1 GCA_903961095.1 uncultured Burkholderiales bacterium
CAGCACCATGATTTTCTGGGCGTCAATTACTACACGCGCAACTTTTCATCCAGCGGCAACCCCTGGGATGTGGCCAGTACCGGCAACCAAGTCACCGACATGGGCTGGGAGGTCTATCCTCAAGGCTTGACTGAATTGCTTTGCCGTTTGCACATCGACTACCAGCCCAAATTGTTATGGGTCACTGAAAATGGTGCCGCTTTCAAGGACGAGTTGGTGGGCGGTGTCGTGAACGATCAGTTGCGCTTGGCCTATATACGCGACCACATCGCTGCTACCCAAGATGCCATGGCACAAGGCGTGCCCGTGGGCGCTTATTTTGCCTGGAGCCTGATGGACAACTTCGAGTGGGCCAGCGGTTACGCCAAAAGATTTGGCTTGGTACATGTGGATTTTGATACGCAAAAGAGAACACTCAAAAACAGCGCCTTGTGGTACCAAAATTTTTTAAGCGAGAAATAAAGTGGCAGCGATCGAATTGAAAGGCGTCACCAAAAATTTTGGTGAAACCGTGGTGATCCCCGGGCTGGACCTCGCTGTTGCGGACGGTGAGTTCATGGTGTTTGTCGGGCCATCGGGTTGTGGCAAGTCCACCATGCTGCGCATGATCGCCGGCCTGGAAACCATGACTGGTGGCGAGATCAGCATTGGTGGTGAAAACGTCAACGCCAAAGGCCCCTCTGAACGGGGCGCTGCGATGGTCTTCCAAAGCTACGCCCTTTACCCGCACATGACCGTCGAAGAAAACATGGGCTTTGGGCTGCGCATGTCGGGCAGCTCCAAAGTTGACACCGCCAAACTTGTGCTTGAAACGGCTGACAGGTTGCAGCTGACCCCGCTGCTCAAGCGTTACCCCAAACAATTGTCTGGCGGACAGCGACAACGTGTAGCCATTGGGCGCGCCATTGTGCGCCGACCCAAAGTGTTTTTGTTTGATGAGCCGCTGTCGAACCTGGACGCTTCGTTGCGGGTGCAAATGCGCATTGAGCTGGCCAAGCTGCATGCCGATCTCAAAACCACCATGATCTATGTCACCCATGATCAGACAGAGGCCATGACGCTCGGCAACCGGATTGCTGTGTTCAACCAGGGGCGAATTGAACAGGTGGGGGCGCCCATGGATTTATACCGGCAGCCGAACAACAAATTCGGTGCCGAGTTTCTGGGCTCTCCCAAGATCAATATGTTGCCTTATCAATGGGATAGCGTCTCACTTGAGTTGCGTGTTGGGTCTGAAAAGGTGAGGCTTGACCTGGCCACACTCAGCGCTCTGCAAGGTTCGTTTGAAAAAGGCGCATACCTTGGCGTTCGCCATGAATTCATGGGGTTGAGTGCTGTGGACCAAGGTCTGCCGGGTGTGATCGAGTTTCTTGAGAACCTGGGCGATGTGCTGGTGGTTTACGCCAAGGTCGAGGGTTTGACGGAACCGGTGCGAATCAAGGTGCGCCCCGATGCGCTCAAAACAGATGTGGGTCAAAGAGTGGGGTTGATTCCAGACTGGTCTGGCGCCCTGATTTTTGGACCAAATGGCGAAAGAATTTCCTGAGTCAAAGGATCGAACATCATGTATTTCTATCAATGGGTCGGCGCTGTTTTGAGTTTGAGCATGAGTCTAGCGAGTCAAGCTGCAGATGTTGTTCAGCAAGGCGCAGGGGCTTGGCGCACCCAAGTCAGTTCAGCGGACAACCCTGTACCTTCTGCACCATTTCGCACGCCGGCCATG
>CAJCDH010000192.1 GCA_903961095.1 uncultured Burkholderiales bacterium
GCCCGCCTCGGTCATGGGCATGGCGGAAGAAAAATATTTGCGCTTTTCGGGGTACAACATTTCAAGGTATTTGCCGTCTTTGGTGACCTTGATATCACCTCGCAGTGCCTTGTAATTGGGGCCATCCACATCCGAGACCCCCGTCAACTCAAAGCTGTAATTTTCAATGGTGACGGTGTCGCTCAAGCCCATGCGCACATCGCGCTCAACCTCATAACTTTTCACCATGGTGATGCCCACCGTGATCACGGCAATGCCCAAGTGCGCCAAGTGCATGCCCCAAAAAGACAGCGGAATACGTCCTGGCTTTTTCAAGCGAATTGCAATTTGTATGAGCAAACCCACCACCACCCAAGTGGCCAAGGCCATGCCCATGCCGGTGAGCCAAGTGCCGCGCTCGGTGAGCGTCCAAATTGCGACACCAGCCACAACAGCAGCCAATGCAGGCAAACGCAAATCGCGGCCCAACTGCGCCCAACGCGCTTCACGCCAATGCGCAATACCACCTGGCACCATCAAAAACACCACCGGCACCATGAGGGGCACAAACACTGCATTGAAGTAGGGAGCACCCACAGAAAGTTTGCCTAAATTCAGTGCGTCAACAATTAGGGGGTAAATGGTGCCCAACAACACGGCACCCGTTGCCACGACCAACAAAACACTGTTGGCAATGAGCATTGACTCCCGCGAGACCAAGCCCATCTTGCCGCCCAGTGTGGCCTTGGGTGCTCGCCAAGCAAACAGCGTTAAAGAAACGCCAACCACCACCGCCAAGAAAATCAAAATGAAGACGCCGCGTTTGGGATCGGAGGCGAAGGCGTGCACCGACGTCAGCACACCAGATCGAACCAAGAATGTGCCCAACAGCGAGAGTGAAAAAGCACCGATGGCCAGCAACACCGACCAAGCTTTGAAGCCACCGCGCTTATCGGTCACCATGAGGGCGTGAATAAGGGCTGTACCAAACAACCAAGGCATGAGAGATGCGTTTTCGACTGGATCCCAAAACCACCAACCGCCCCAGCCCAACTCGTAATAGGCCCACCATGAACCCAAAGCAATGCCCGCCGTCATGAAAATCCAAGCAACAATGGTCCATGGCCGAGACCAACGTGCCCACGCCGCGTCCATCCGACCCGATAACAAAGCCGATACAGCAAAAGCAAAGGCCACAGAAAACCCCACATAGCCCATGTACAACATGGGCGGGTGAATGACCAGACCTGGGTCTTGCAGCAAGGGGTTCAAATCTTTACCGTCTGCGGGCGCTGGTAACAAACGCTCAAACGGACTGGAGGTGATCAGGATGAACATCAGGAAGCCGGTTGAAACCAGGCCCAAAATGCCAATCACGCGGGCCACCATGGCCAAGGGCAATGTTCGAGAAAAAATGGCTACTGCCAAAGTCCAACCTGACAGCATCAACATCCACAGCAACAAGGACCCTTCATGGCCACCCCACACAGAAGCAAACTTGTATTGCGTAGGTAGCAGCGAATTGGAATGCCCTGCGATGTATTTGATCGAGAAGTCATCGGTGAGTGCACCATGCGCCAGCACGGCAAAAGAAAAGGCAATCAACAAAAATTGAAGCGTTGCAGCGGGTTTTGCCAATGCTTGCCAACGTTGGTTGTCGTTCAGGGTTCCGGCAAGTGGCAAGACGCCTTGAACAAGCGCTACACAGGCAGCCAGAATCAGGGCAAAGTGACCAATTTCAACAATCATTCCATACTCTTTTCAATTATTTAGATGGCTTGACAGACTGCGCAGCCTTGGCAGCAGCTGCCTCATCCAATGCATGCTGCGCCTCAGGTGGCATGTAGTTTTCGTCGTGTTTGGCCAAAACTTCGGCAGCGGCAAACAATTGGCCCTCCGACAATTTGCCCTGCGCCACAACGCCCTTACCTTCTTTGAACAAGTCGGGCAATATACCCTTGTAACTGACTGGCACTTCGTGGGCAAAATCGGTGACCACAAATTGCACGTTCTCGCCATCTTTGATCAAGCTGCCCTCTTTGACCATACCGCCCACTCGAAACGCTTTGCCCTTGGGCGCTTCGCCTTTGTAAACTTGCGTAGGGGTAAAGAAGAACACCAAGTTGCTTTGAAAAGCATTCAAAACAAAAGCGCCCGCTATGGCCAATGCAGACACGCCCGCGGCAATCAATAAAAATCGTTGATGTCTAGGTTTCATCAGGACCACTCCTTGCTATTCGTTTCTGCAACCAATTCGTTGCTGATTTGGGTCAGGGCTTGAGCACGCGCATTTTTGACCCAGATCATTTCCAAAGCCACACACAGTGCAGTGACGCCAAAACTACCCCAAACATAAAGACCATATCCACCCATGGCCCAAAATTCACTCCAGCTATTCCAGATCATGCGTTGGCACCTCCCGCAGTGTTCTTCATCATTTGGGCTTTGACCTCTGGCAATTCGGCAACCCATTGGGTATGTCTTTCGCGAACCAAAATAATGCTGCGCACTCGGTAAAGGGCAATGGCCACTGCATACATCCAAAACGCAACGCCCATGATGAGCATTGCTTCAAGCATCACCTGAGCCATGCTCGAGCCTTTGGTAAGCGACACAGAAGCACCTTGATGCAATGTATTCCACCACTTCACGGAAAAATAAATGACGGGCACATTGAGTGCGCCTACCAAGGCCAAGATACCACCAGCCTTGTCGGCGCGTCGCGGGTCGTCAATGGCACTGGTCAAGGCGATGTGGCCCAAATACAAAAAGAACAATATGAGCTCAGAGGTCAGTCGCGCATCCCACACCCACCAAGTGCCCCACATGGGCTTACCCCAAAGGGCACCCGTCCAAAGCGATAAGAAAGCGAAGATGGCTCCGGTCGGCGCCAAAGCTTTGGTCATCATGCCCGAAAGGCGTGTGTTGAAAGTGAGGCCCAGTAAAGCCCAAAAAGCCATGGCCAAATAAATGACCATGGACATCCATGAAACAGGCACATGCACAAAAATAATGCGATAGCCTTGGCCTTGCTGAAAATCAGCGGGCGCCACAAACATGCCAAGCCACAGACCCCAAACTGTGAGCCCTGTTGCTAGGCAAGCAAACAAGGGCCAAAGCTTTCCAGCCAAAGGGTAAAAATTTTGGGGTGATGCGTAAAAAAATAATTTTTGAATCATTGAATGAAGAACTGCTTAAGATTCAAGTGCAATGCGCAGCGATGCCGCACTGGCCCAGGGGCTGAACACGGCCGCCACCAGCACAAGGGCGGCCAACACCGACAAATGGGCCGAAGCCCCCAAGCCACTGATTTCTGCTTGAACTGCACCAGCACCAAAAACCAACGCCGGTACATACAAGGGTAAAACCAACAAAGACAACAGCACATCGCCGCCACGCACGCCCAAGGTGAGCGCGGCGCCAACAGCGCCAATCAAGGAGAGCACCGGTGTACCCAAAAGCAAACTCAAAGTTAAAACCCAAAGAGCGTTGGAAGAGAGGTCAAATTGCAGGCCCAAAATAGGTGCGAGTAAGACCAACGGCAACCCAGAGAGTAACCAGTGCGCCAATATTTTGGCGGCAACCAGCAAAGATAAACTGTTGGGTGATAAGGACATTTGCTCTAATGTGCCATCGGCATAGTCGGTGGCAAACATGCGCCCCAAAGACAGCATGCTGGCCAACAACGCTCCCACCCACAAAATACCTGGCGCAACCAAGCGAAGCGTGTTCATTTCAGGACCAATGCCTAGGGGAAACAGCGCCGCCACCACCACAAAGAAAAATACAGCAGTGATGACCTCATTCTTACGCCTTAAGGCCAAGGTCAGGTCGCGTTTGACGATGGCAACAAATGCACTCATGCGGTTAACCTGTAAGAACGGCTTTGGCCAGCGAGTGACACCGCTTGGTGACTGGTTAACAACACCATACCCCGACTGGCCAGGTGGCCGTTGATCACTTCAGAAAGTGCATGTTGTGCTGCAGGGTCCAATGCCACAAAAGGTTCGTCCAAAATCCACAACTTGGCGGTGCTGACCACCAGCCGCGCCAAGGCCGTTCGGCGCTTTTGGCCTTGTGACAAAACACGAACAGGCAAATGTTCACGCCCCCTGAGGCCCAACTGGCCCAGCGCATCCTTGGCCTGGGGTACAGACAACTGCCTCCCAGCAACGGCAGCATGTGACAACAGATTTTCTAGGGGGGTCAGATCTTCTTTGAGGGCCAATTGATGCCCTAAATAAGCCAAACTTGCTCTAAATTCATCTAAATTTTCTGAAACAGGCTTGCCTTGCCAGAAAATTTCGCCTTGTTCTAGGGGGCTTAAGCCGCAAGCCAACCTCAATAAGCTGGTTTTCCCTACGCCATTGTCTCCCTCTAAATGCAAGTACTCACCGCCTTGCAATGAAAAGCTAACGCCTGAAAACAGCCGTTTTTCACCTCGAGAGCAACAAAGATTGGAAACGCTGAACATGTGCCTGAATGATCGCAGAAGATGCCCATTCAGAATTGATTCAAGTCAAAAAAAAGGGCATATGAGAATTTGCCCTGCATTTTAGCGCTCTGCCTAGTTAATGGGCGCAACGCCTTGGCTTTGTTCAAGCTCTTTGGCCCGTTTATCGGCCTCAGACTTTCTATACAAACCCAACACATTGGGCAATCTATCGAGCATTTCTGTCCACTCATACTCAAAGGGTAGCCCCACCCATTCACCACTGGATTTGAGTCCGGCAATGCTGGCCTTAATTTGGTGCCGCGCAACATCAAACATTTTGAGTTCTTCTTCGGTTAAGGACTCACGGTTGTTTTTTGAGATATCAGCCTCAAGCAATACCAGTTTGTCGTGATGCATCGCCAACTCTCGCTTTAGAGTTTCAGACGAAAGCATAGAGCCGTGAGGGTGCTGAATTTCCTCCAACTTATCCGTAATTTCTTGAAAGCTTTGTTGGGTCTGAAAATAAAAAATCAGAAAACCTGCCAAAAGAATAAAAAGAACACCCGTTACCAACAGCAAAAAATTGTCCATAGCGAACCTCACTTCGTCAATTTGACACCATCCTACCCAACTGTCACCCATGCGGCAACTCGGGGTGCGTCATTTTTACCCCTTTCAGCAACAAATACACATCAAAGCTACACTTCGTATCAAGGAGAACTTGTCTGTGAACCACGCTAGCGCCACACCATCTGTTGAATCATCCCCCGAGACCAGCCGCTTCGGCAGCGGCAAAGCGGTCAAACGGCTAGAAGACCAGCAACTCCTATTGGGTGCCGGTCAGTACACAAACGACGTCAGCCTAGCGGGTCAGTCTTATTTGGTTTTCCTTCGTTCGCCCTATCCGCATGCCAAAATTACCCGTCTTGACTGCAGCACTGCCAAAGCAATGCCTGGTGTTCATGGCTTGATAACAGCTCAAGATCTTTTAGATGCAGGCGTTAAGCCCATGGCGCGCCCCATGAACTTCAAACGGGCAGATGGCAGCCCCTTGTCTTCAACCACACGCTACCCTTTGGCCACGGACACCGTTCGATTTGTAGGGGAACCTATCGCAGCGGTTGTGGCTGATTCTGAAGAAAACGCACGCAATGCATCTGAGGCCATTCAAATTGAATTTGAGCCCTTGAACAGTGCAAGCAGCTTAAATGATGCACTGGCATCCAACGCCCCTTTGCTCACAGACGCACCCGATAATCGGGTCGCTGAAACTCGCTATGGCGACATCACAGCCACACAGTCAGCGTTTGCACAAGCCGCTCACGTGGTCCATTTGGACATCGTAAACCAGCGCTTGGCTGCACTTTCCATTGAACCTCGAAGCGTTTTGGCCTACCCTGAAAATGGGCGGCTGCATATTCGCATGAGCAGTCAAATGCCGACAGGTGTGCGCAACACGGTCTCTGATTTAATTGGCATCGACAAAGAACAGATTCGTGTGATCGTGGGTGACGTGGGCGGTGGCTTTGGCATGAAAACCGGTGCTTATGCAGAAGATGTGGTAACTGCATTTTGTGCCCACACCTTAGCTCGGCCCGTCAAATGGATTGCCGACCGCAGTGAAGAATTTTTGAGCAGTTCTCATGGCCGCGACATTCAAACCAAAGCGTCTATGGCCTTGGCTCAAGACGGCAAAATTCTGGGCTTGCGCATCGAGACCTTGGCCAACGTGGGTGCCTACCCCACCATGACAGGCTTGGCCATCCAAATGCTCATTGGCCCTTGGGTACAAAGCAGCGTTTACGATATTCAAACCATCGATTACCACTTCACAGGCGTGATGACCAACACAGCCAGTACTGGCGCTTACCGCGGAGCAGGTCGTCCCGAAGCCATTTACAACATGGAACGCTTGATGGACGAAGCGGCGCGCGTCAGTGGCATTGATCGCATCGAACTGCGCCGCAAAAACTTCGTCAAGCCAGAACAAATGCCTTACAAAAACCCAATGGGTCAGGTCTACGACACAGGTGCATTTGAAATGATCATGAATGAGGCTTTAGAAAAAGCCGACTGGCAAGGCTTCGCCCAACGGGAAGCCGCCTCCAAAGCAAAAGGCTTGTGGCGTGGTTTGGGCATTGCCACGTTCTTGGAGTGGACAGGTGGCAATGCGCTAGAAGAAAACGTGCAAGTCCAAATTTTGGCCGATGGCATGATTGAGGTCGCTTCTGCAGTCAACGCCATGGGACAAGGCATTGCCACATCGCTCGCGCAATTGGTTGTTGATGTTTTTGGCGTCGATATTTCTCAAGTTCGAGTCATTTTGGGTGATACCGACCGGGCCAACGGATTTGGTAGCGCTGGCTCTAGGTCGCTCTTCACAGGGGGCTCAGCCATGCGAGTGGGTGCAGAGAAAACCCTAGACAAAGCTCGAGATTTGGCCGCTCAGGCGCTTGAAGCCGCCCCTGCCGATTTAGCCTATCAAGGTGGCAACTTCAGCGTCAAGGGTACCGACCTTCAAATTTCATTGGCCGACTTGGCAAAACGCCAGCCAGATGCCTGCATTGAAGTTCAATCAAGTACAACGGCCAGCGGGCCAACTTGGCCCAATGGCTGTCATATTTGCGAAGTCGAATTCAACCCCCACACAGGTGAAACCAAAGTTGTTTCCTACACATCAATGAACGATGTCGGCCGCATCGTCAATCCCATGATTGTGGATGGCCAACTCGATGGTGGCGCGGTGCAAGGCATGGGGCAAGCTCTTTTAGAAGGCTTGGTTTACGACGCTGAAAGCGGTCAATTGCTCACCGGCAGTTTGATGGACTATGCTGCACCACGCGCCGACATCATGCCCGAAATGTTCCATACATTTACAAACCAATCCGTTCCCAGCACCAACAATGTTTTGGGTGTGAAGGGGGTCGGCGAGTTGGGTACCATTGGAGCCACCCCTTGTGTGGTCAACGCTGTGGCCGACGCTTTTGCTAGAAATGGCAAAGCCAATCAAGCAAGCAAGATTCAAATGCCAATGACGCCTTACCGCTTGTGGGAACAACTCCAAGGATTGTGAGAAAAGTTTGAACGCCCTACAGTTCTAGGCAACAACCAAGCTATCATTTAAATTACAAATTTTATAAGTATTTTTTATTGCCACAATGCAAATTGGCTTATAAAATTAGTTATGAGTTCAAGCAATAAATCTGCCACTGCCCACGCTTACATGCGTTTTTTGCAATTGGCCAGGTCGGTTCAACAATTACCAGACGCGCCGCAGTTAGACGCCAATGAAAAAGCCTTGCTTGAAGAAATTGTGCTGCGTTGGTTTGAAAACCGAGTCATGACCGTGCGAGAAGCCATCGGCTTGTCTCATCTAGGTTCACCCGCTACTTTGCACAAGCGTATCACTCGCTTGCGTCAAAAAGATTTGTTAAAGACATTTAATCAAACCGAAGACAAGCGTGCCAAATACCTCATACCTACCGACAAAACAATTGCCTTGTTTGGCGACTTCGGTAAGAAAATGAGCACAGCGATTGCTACACCGCTTTAACAAGCCGCTTGCCGCTAACTCAGTTAGCTATTTTTTTTAAGTGGCTTACCGAGGCTCTGCTAAAAATAATTCTTGCAGATCGCTTAAAAAATCAAAGCCTCTTTCGGTTGGCCAAACTTTAGCCAAATCTCTGCCAATCAAACCCTTTTCTTCGGCCTGAGCTAAGCCCTTTTGAATGGCCGTCATGGCCAAGCCGGTTCGAGCCATGTAATCGGTGAAGCTAAAACCCTCTTTCAACCGCAATGCATTGAGCATGTACTCAAAGGGTAAATCTTCGCGCAACACTTCTTCGTGCTGGGTTGCAGGCTCACCTTTCAAAGCTTGCGACATGTAAAGCTGAGGCTCTCTGTAGCGAATTTGTCGTGCAATGCGATGCGCAAAACTCAGCTTGCTGTGCGCGCCAGCACCAATACCCAAGTAGTCACCAAACTGCCAATAATTGAGGTTGTGCCAACACCTGTGGCCTGGCTTGGCATAAGCAGACACCTCATACCTTTGCAGTCCTTCTTGGCCTGTCATCTCCGTGATCAAGTCCATCATGGCGTAAGCATCATCCTCTTCAGGCAAGACTGGTGGATGCTTGGCAAACAAGGTGTTGGGCTCAATGGTGAGGTGGTAGATCGAAATGTGCGGAGGTTTGAAACTCAAAGCGGTCTGCACGTCTTGTTTCAAATCGAGCAAGGTTTGACCGGGCAAGGCATACATCAAATCCAAGTTGAAGGTTTCAAAGGCCGAACGAGCCTCCTCAACGGCAGCCATGGCTTGATCCCGATTGTGGACGCGGCCAAGAGCCTTTAAATGCGCATCATTGAAGCTCTGAACACCTATCGACAAACGTGTGACGCCTGCAGCCCTGAAGGCTTTGAAGCGATCTTTTTCAAAGGTACCTGGATTGGCTTCAAGGGTGATTTCGATCTCAGCTTCCAAGGGCAAACGCGCTCTGATGCCACTAATTAAGCGATCAATGTTTTCTGGTGAGAACAAGCTAGGTGTACCGCCACCAATGAAAATACTGTGTACAGGTCGCCCCCAAATGAGGGGAAGGCTGGTTTCCAAATCGGCAAAGAGTGAGTCGATGTAACGGTCTTCAGGCATGCCTTGAGATTGATCGCGCCACTCGTGTGAATTGAAATCGCAATAGGGGCATTTTTGGATGCACCAAGGTAAATGCACATACAAAGAGAGCGGCGGCAAAGACTGCAACTGCAGCAAGCCTGGGCGCATGGCATGCACCACGTCAAAGGCTTGCTTCATTCAAAGACCCCAGCGCTCGTGCATGAGTGCCACCATGGCTTGCGAAGAACGACCTCGATGGCTGTTGGCGTTTTTCACCTCAACAGGCAATTGCGCAAAAGTTTTTCCAAACTCTGGCAAAAACAAAACCGGGTCGAATCCAAAACCATGGTCACCCGCAGGCTCCCGTGCAATGTCGACCACCACGCGGCCGACGGCAATCAGGGGCTCAGGATCAAATGCACTTCTGACGGCTACCAAGGTGCTGACCATGGCCGCACGCCGATTCTCAACAGATGCCATTTGCTCAATAACAGCCTTCACATTGTTGGCATCTGATTTTTCATAGCCAAATTGTGTGCAATAGTAGGCTGTATCGACTCCGGGCAGTCCACCGAAAGCATCAATGCATAAGCCAGCATCGTCAGCCACAGCAGGCAAGCCACTTTGCTCAGAAGCATGGCGCGCTTTGGCTAGCGCGTTTTCGACAAATGTTTTGTAGGGCTCATCGGCTTCTGAAATATTCAACTCAGACTGCCTTATCAGTTGCACATTGAGTTTGCCAAACATGGTTTGCAATTCGGCCAATTTACCTGCGTTGTTGGACGCCAAAACCATTTTCATGAAATTAAGCTCCAGCGTGCACGTGAGTTTGGCGTGACTGCTTTTGCAACTGCACCAACTCGGCAATGCCTTTTTCGGCCAATGCCAACAGGCTGTCCATTTCTTTGCGTGTGAAGGCCACGCCTTCTGCAGTACCCTGCACTTCCACAAAATTGCCAGCCCCCGTCATGACCACATTCATGTCGGTGTCGCAGGAGGAGTCTTCGTTGTAATCCAAATCGAGCAAAGCGGTGCCATCTTTCAGACCGACAGAAATAGCGGCCACCGAATCCAAAATAGGCGACTCTTTCAATTTGCCCTGATGCATAAGCCACTCCACAGCATCTTGTGCCGCCACAAATGCGCCCGTGATACTGGCAGTGCGCGTACCGCCATCCGCTTGAAGCACATCACAGTCGAGGTGAATGGTTCGCTCCCCCAATTTTTTCAAATCGAACACAGCACGCATAGAACGGCCAATCAAGCGTTGAATTTCTTGGGTTCTGCCACTTTGTTTGCCACGCGCTGCTTCGCGATCCCCGCGGGTGTGTGTCGCACGTGGCAACATGCCATATTCGGCCGTTACCCATCCCTCGCCGCTGCCTTTTTTATGTCCTGGCACCTTCTCTTCCACCGAGGCTGTGCACAACACACGGGTGTCACCAAATTCAATCAGCACGGAGCCTTCAGCATGCACGGTATAACCACGTGTAATGCGAACAGCACGCAATTGATCTTTATTTCGGTCATGGGAGCGTGTGAATGATGTTGCAGTGCTGGTCATGGTGAGGCGTTGTTTAAGTTTGAGATAATGAGCCATGGGCATCAGGCACAGCGGCCACGCCCCCAACAGATCAGCAGTATTTCACTGCCGTACCCTAGAAAGAATCCATGCCAGTTTACAGTATGACCGGGTATGCCAGCGTGCAATCCAGCACGCCTACCGCAGAGGGCAGCAATGTTGCTTTGACCGCCTCTTCGGTCCGTTTTGGCTTGGAAATTCGCTCTGTCAACAGCCGCTTTCTAGATCTCAGTTTTCGGCTCCCCGACGAGTTGCGCCACACCGAGCCAGCGCTTCGCGAACACATCACACAGCACATCAAGCGCGGCAAGGTGGAAGTTCGTGCGGTTTATCACAACAACCAAGACTCCGACCTCACCGACCCAAGCATCGCGACGCTCCAAAAACTCCTCAGTCTTCAAAACAAAGTCCAAAGTTGGCTGCCGGGGGCTCGAGATTTAAGTGTTTCCGATGTCATCAAACTGGCCTCACACGAAAAATCTGGAACTGGCTTGAACGAAGCCGACCTCATGCCATTGGCCACCCAAGCCGTCAAGGCCCTCAAAGACGCCCGCGCCAGAGAAGGGGCTCGCCTAGCCGATATGCTACAAGACCGAATTGGCCAACTGCGCACTTTGGCACAACAAGCTGCCCCCCTACTGCCCCAATTGGTTGAGCAACAGCGACAACGCTTTGTTGACCGCTGGAACGAGGCAATGTCTTTGTCAGAGGGCACCGTATCGTCAGATGTGGCCAAAGACCGCGCCCTTACAGAAGCCACTGCTTTTGCCATTCGCATTGACGTGGCTGAAGAACTTACACGCTTAGCATCGCATTTGGATGAACTAAGCCGATTGATCAAAATGGGCGGCGATATTGGCAAGCGATTAGATTTTCTCATCCAAGAACTTCACAGAGAGGCCAACACCATGGGCTCAAAGTCGGCCGCCCTAGAGCTCACCAAAATATCGGTCGATATGAAGGTGCTGATTGAGCAAATGCGTGAACAGGTACAAAACATCGAATAAGTCGCAGACTCCGATCGCCACAAGCCCCAGACCCCATTACACTCCTTGCCATGGAATATCCTGGAAACCTCTACGTTGTAGCCGCCCCCAGCGGAGCGGGCAAGTCCAGCCTGGTCAAGGCCCTCATGGAACTAGACTCCCGCGTTCTGCCCTCGGTCTCCCACACCACCCGGCCTCCTCGGGGCCAAGAAAAGCACGGCCGCGAGTACTTCTTTGTCTCTCAACAAGAATTTGATGCCATGGTGGCCGGTGATGCCTTTGTGGAATGGGCCAATGTGCATGGTCATCGCTACGGCACCTCCAAGAAAATGCTTGAAGAGCGCATGACTCAAGGCTCTGATGTCATTCTTGAAATTGATTACCAAGGTGCCATGCAAATCCAAAAGGTGTTTGCCAACGCCATTCTGATCTTCATTCTTCCCCCTAGCTGGGAAGAATTGCGCAGCCGTTTGGAGCGCAGGGGCGAAGACAGCACCGAAACCATCGAATTGCGCCTGCAAAATGCTGAGATTGAATTGGCTCAGGTCAAGGAGTTCGACTTCGTTATAATCAACGAAGTATTCGATCGAGCCTTGTTTGACCTCAAGGCCATCGTGCACGCTCAGCGACTGAAATATGTAGCCCAGCACCGAGCCCGTGCCGAAACTTTCGAATCCCTCCACATCACCTGATTTTTTACCGGAGACCGTCATGGCCCGCATCACTGTTGAAGATTGTCTAGAGCAAATCCCTAACCGTTTCCAATTGGTTTTGGCAGCTACTTACCGTGCCCGCATGCTCAGCCAGGGTCATACACCCCGCGTCGAAAGCAAAAATAAGCCTGGCGTCACGGCCTTGCGCGAAATTGCGGCAGGCAAAGTCGGTTTAGAAATGCTCAAAAAAGTAAACTAATTTCTACACTTTTCCAAGCCTAACGGTCTGGCAAGCAAAAGCCCCAATGTTGAGAAACTTGGGGCTTTTTTGATGGCTGCTAAAAGCCAAAGTTTCAAGTCTTCGCAAGGGATATTTGCAGATGTCTCAGTCGCGTTACATTTGAGGTATGCGCGCAGCTTTTTCATCTATTTTTCACAAGTCCGGTAGTACTTCAATACCTGGAAAGCGCGAGAACGCTCACAACATCCAAGTAGGCATGCCCAGCGCCAGTGCCGCCAATGCAGCCGCAGCCAGTTTTGCCGCCTTGGTTGCCCAACTAAGCTACCTTTCAGCAACCGACATCGACTTGGTGCGCAAAGCCTACCGATTTGCAGACGAAGCTCATCTTGGACAGCTTCGCAAAAATGGTGAGCCTTACATCACACATCCAATTGCTGTGGCCACGCAATGCACCGAATGGAAACTCGATGCTCAAGCTTTGATGGCAGCCCTGATGCACGATGTGATGGAGGACTGCGACATTACCAAGTCGGACTTGATTGAAAAGTTTGGCTCGTCTGTGGCCGAGCTGGTCGATGGCTTGACCAAACTCGACAAACTCGAGTTCAACACCCGAGAAGAAAATCAAGCCGAGTCCTTCCGAAAAATGCTCTTGGCCATGGCACGCGATGTTCGCGTGATTTTGATCAAGTTGGCAGATCGCACTCATAACATGCGCACCATGGCCGACATGCCCAGAGAAAAATGGGGCCGCATTTCTTCAGAAACGATCGAAATTTACGCACCTATTGCTCACCGATTGGGTTTGAATCAAACCTATCGAGAGTTGCAAGAGCTGTCCTTTAGGTACTTAAAGCCGTGGCGCTATGCGGTGCTTTCAAAAGCTGTGGCCAAAGCTCGAAATCGCCGGCGAGATTTGATTCAAAAAGTTCAAGCTGAGCTAGAGTCCACTTTTTCGAAAGCGGGCATCGATGTTCAAATTTCTGGTCGCGAAAAAACGCTCTACTCCATCTACAAAAAAATGGATGGCAAGCATCTGAGCTTTGCGCAAGTGACCGACATTTATGGCTTCAGGCTCATTGTGCCATCAGTCATTGATTGCTACACGGCGCTGGGCATTCTGCATCAGATGTACAAGCCTGTACCGGGTCGTTTCAAGGATCACATAGCCATTGGCAAGGTCAATGGTTATCAGTCCTTGCACACCACCTTGGTTGGCCCATCTGGCGTCAATGTTGAATTTCAAATGCGCACCGATGCCATGAACATGGTGGCGGAATCGGGCGTTGCGGCACACTGGCTGTACAAAGACAAAGCATCAGGCAGTATGGAAGCCGAGCGGCTTGGCACTCAATGGTTGCAATCACTTTTGGACATCCAAAAAGAAACGCGCGATGCCTCTGAATTCTGGGATCACGTCAAAGTTGATTTATTCCCAGATGCGGTTTATGTCTTCACACCCAAGAGCCAAATCATGTCGCTGCCTCGCGGTGCAACGGTGGTCGATTTTGCGTACATGATTCACAGCAATCTTGGCGATCATTTGGTGGCTGCCAAAATTAACAACCAACAAGTCCCTTTGCGCACAGAGCTTAAGAATGGCGACGTGGTAGAGGTCATGACTGCGCCCGTGTCTGCTCCCAACCCAGCCTGGCTGGGCTTTGTCAGAACAGGCCGCGCGCGCTCCAGAATTCGACATCACCTGAAAACCATGGCGCACAGTGAGTCGATGGACTTAGGCTTGAAACTCCTCACGCAAGCACTGCGCGCAGAAGGCATTGAAAAAATGCCAGACGATCCTTCGCGCTACCAAACCGTGTGGGAAAAAGTATTGCGATTCACCGGCAACAGAAACCGCAGCGATCTTTTGGTCGATGTGGGTCTTGGCAAACGCATCGCCAGCATTGTGGCCAAACGCATGGCAGCCTTGCTGGCTGAGATGGGTGAGAAGCCCGATCCCTTGCTCATGACACGCGAACGCTTCATGGCCAACGACACCATTTCTCAAGGTGCTATCTTGCTCGATGGCACCGAAAATGCGTCTGTGGTTTATGCCCATTGCTGCAGGCCACTTCCTGGCGACAAGATCATTGGCTACCTGGGCAGGGGTGAAGGTTTGGCGGTTCACACAGCAGACTGCAGCGTAGGCATGAAGCTACAACAAAAAGACACTGAACGCTTTATTGGTGTTGAGTGGTCAGATGAAATCATGCGCAGTTTTGAAACCAGCATCCGAGTGACGGTGGTCAATACCAAGGGCGTGTTGGCCAGAGTGGCAGGCACACTGGCCAACTCAGAGGTCGACATCATTCACGTAGAAATGGGGCAAGCCAGTGTGCAAGATGCCGCTGAAAATACATTCATCATTTCAGTGCGCGATGTCAGTCATCTTGAAACAGTTCTCAAAAACTTGAAACGCACACCTGCCGTATTGAATGCAGAGCGCATTACCCAGCGTTTGCGTGGGCAAGACTCGGCATAAATATAAGCTGCGGTTTCTGCCGGCCTGCCAGTTTCAATCTCAGTGCTCGCCAGGCTTTGGATAGGTCACATTGAGCACTTCAATTTCGCGCCAGCCTTGGGGAGTTACCAACTTAAGCACATCGCCTGTGCTCGACTTCAACAAGGTACGGGCAATGGGGGACACCCAACTAACCTCGCCTTTCAAGCTGTCTGCCTCGTCAATGCCACGAATGGTCACAGTGCGCTCATCCCCGTTTTCTTCAACATAGGTCACAGTTGCACCAAAGAACACTTGGGTTTTGCCATGGTGTGCGCTGGGGTCTGTCACTTCTGCAATTTCCAATCGCTTGGTCAAAAAGCGAATGCGTCGATCAATTTCACGAAGGCGCTTTTTGCCGTAAATATAGTCACCGTTTTCAGAGCGATCACCATTGCTGGCAGCCCAATGCACAATTTCGACCACCTTGGGACGCTCATCATCCATTAGCATAAACAACTCAGCACGCAAGTTGGCATAACCCTCTGGGGTCATGTAATTGCGGGTGCCAGCTGGAAGAGGCGGCAGACTGGGGTCTTCCCCATCGTCTTCTGCTTCTTTGTCTGTTTCGCGTGTAAAAGCTTTGCTCATCTTGTGGACAGCTTAGGTCCGAAAAATTAAGTGATATCAATCGCTCGTGTGATTTCAGTGATAGCAGCCAATACCTCTGGCGTTAGCTTTTCTTTTAAAGCAAGTGCGCCCAAGTTATCTTGCAACTGGCTGATATTGCTAGCACCCAAAATCACAGAACTTACTTGTTGATGATTCAAAGCCCAGGCAATTGACAGCTGCGCTACATTTCCGCCAAGCTCCTTGGCCAGAATGGCCAACTTGGCCACAGTTTCATTTTTGATTGGGTCTGTGAGAGAAGGCAGTAAGAAGCTCATGTTTTGCATCGCACCCCGACTTTCCTTGGGAACACCCGATTGATACTTTCCAGTTAGCAGCCCAGAAGCTAATGGACTCCAAGTTGTTAAACCAAGCTTCATGCTTTCGTACAAGGGCGCGTATTCTTCCTCAACACGTTTTCTATGAAACAAGTTGTATTGGGGTTGCTCCATCACTGGTTTGTGCAAATGATATTTGTCAGCAATGTCATAGGCCGTTTTGATATCAGAGGCACTCCACTCACTGGTACCCCAATACAGAGCTTTGCCTTGAGTAATCATGTCACTCATTGCAAGGACGGTCTCTTCAATTGGCGTGAAGGGATCAGGACGATGGCAATAAACTAAATCAACAAATTCAAGCTGTAACCGCTTCAGTGAGCCGTCAATTGCTTGCATTAAATATTTTCTGTTTAAAGTGTTGCGTTGATTGATCTTGAGACCTTTTGTCTCAAGACCCCAAAAAAACTTGGTCGAGACAACATAGTCCAGCCTAGGCCACTTCAGGGCCTTGAAAGCCGTACCCATCACAACTTCACTTTCACCTTGTGCGTAAGCTTCGGCGTTATCGAAGAAGTTAACGCCAGCGCCCATGGCCGCTGCCAACATTTCTGTGGCTTGCTTTGAATCTACTTGGTTGTGATATGTCACCCAAGAGCCTAAAGAGAGTTCACTTAATTGAAGTCCACTTCGGCCAAGACGTCTGTATTCCATGGCGTTGTTATCTCAAGAGTATTTGACTGGCAAGTTTAGACTGAAATTCAATGAGACAAGCAACTTGGGCAATCAGACTTGTCAAACAATACGGCAACCGTCTGCTCAAAGAAAAACAGCCTAGAGGCATAAGCCTCTAAGCTGCGTTCTAGTCTCGAAAAAATCGAAATCTGGTGCGGCTGGCAGGAATCGAACCCACGACCCCTTGGTTCGTAGCCAAGTACTCTATCCAGCTGAGCTACAGCCGCGAAGCTGTGGATTGTAGCACGGCTTTTTTTATTCAAAAGCCCAAGAATCAAGATTGTCCAAGAACATTTGGTTCACTCTTGCTTCATTCCCTGCAGAAAACCCTGCTGAGTGAGGCGTCACAATCACATTAGGCAAGCGCCATAGGGGCGATGTTTGGGCCAGAGGTTCGTGCTCAAAAACATCCAGAAAAGCGCTTCCTAAGTTGCCGTTTTGAAGCGCTTCAATCAAGTCGCTTTCTACCACCACCTCACCGCGAGACACATTCACCAAGCCCGCGCCTGGAGGCAGCAATCTCAACCTTCGGGCATCGATCAAGCCTCGGGTTTTTTCAGTCAAGGGGCACATCAAGATGACCCAATCAGTTGAAGGTAACGCGCTGTCTATGGTTTCAAATGTCAACATTTCTGGCTGCGAAGAACCATTAAAAGACTTCGCAAGAGATTCAGTTTGTGCTTGTTGACGAACCACTTTCAAGCGAAGACCCAGCATTGACAGAAATTGCGCCACCCTTTGTGCAATAGGACCCCAGCCTACCAACATCGCAGTTTGACCCAACAAATCTGGTGGCAATCTTGAACCCAAAAGTGGCGCCCACTTTCTCTCATGCATGGCGTGAACCAATTGCGGAAATTGGCGCGATAAAGCCAGCAAGCCGGCCAAGGCGGTTTGAGCCACCACCTCGGCATTGGCACCTGAAGAAGTGGCAACCTGAACACCCTTTGCAAGCAGTCGAACGTAAACCTCTCGGTCCGCCCCTGCTGAGTGAATATGAACCCAGCGCAAAGTGGTCGACTCTTCTAAAACTTCATAACGAGCTTTTAGGCTGGGCCCAAGTTCGTGCTTGGTAGACAAGCCAGTCACATCTCGGGATACAAAGGCGCAGTCAAAATCGCGTTGCCCTGAGGCAATTGCATGCTCGAAGCTCACGCACTCAAAGGGCCGAGGGCCCATCACTCGCGCAATGTCTTTCGACAAAGCACGCATTGCCAAATCAGACAGCAATATCCTCATGAAATTACTCAGCTTTAGCGCCTGACTCTTTCACGATGACCCGCCATTGATCGAACGAACCACTATTGAGTAAGCATCTATGCAAGAAATTCTTGATATCAAAAACGGTCATATTTGTATCCTGTTTGTGCAACACGAATGGCAGCTTGGGGTGTTCTCAAAACAACTTTGCTCAAGTCTTATAGCTAGGATCCATGCGATCTAGCTTGCGCAGCAGTGCTGGCCACTCCATCAAGCCATATGGCCTGCGTGTGCTGGGTTGGTAGTTGTTCCAAGTTTCTGCCAATACGTCTGGAGAGACTTTTGTAAAAGCCGTATTGCAAGCCATGGCTGCCAACTGAGAGTGGCATGCCAACTCCAATCTGTGCATCCAATTAAAGGCCTCGCCCACAGTCTTGCCCACCGTCAATGCACCATGATTGCGCAAAATCAAGGCCTCGCCTTTTCCCAAATCTTTGAGCAGCGAGGCTTTTTCTTCATGATTGAGAATGACGCCTTGATAGTCATGGTAAGCAATTTTGAGAAATCGCATGGCTGTTTGCGTTAAGGGAAGCAGGCCACACTCCAGCGAAGAAACGGCCATGGAGGCCCAACTGTGCGTGTGAATGATGCACCTGACTTCAGGCCTTGCTTCATGGATGGCACTGTGAATGACGTATCCCGCTTTGTTGATGCCGTAATTCAATTCACCAAAGTCTGGCTTGTCTAAAATATTCCCGTGAATGTCAATTTTGATCAAGCTTGAGGCCGTGATTTCTTCGTACATCATGCCGTAAGGGTTGATCAAAAAAGCGCCCTCCTCACCAGGCACACTGGATGAGACGTGGTTGGCCATCATGTCGGACATGCCATAAATATCGACCAACCTGTAACACGCCGCCAAATCGACTCGAGCTTGCCATTCTTCTGGGGTGCCACGATTTTTCATCGAGGCAATTTTCAAGATGCCGTTTTCAACCATTGATTAGCCTATGTTGCCGATTTAAATGAATTTTGGGGGGTCATTCTGAACCACAGCGCCGAGAGAAAGAGAGCAAGAAAAACAAACACAAGTGCCAACCCTGACAGCAAGGCCGTGATTTCTGTGTCGCGTTTTTCCATCGTGAATTGAGTTGAAAGGTGTTTGTAGACCTGCTTCAAGTCGTCGGCCGAACCAGCTTTGAAATAGTCTGCCTCTGTGATCTTGGCAATCCCTTTTAAAGTTTCTTCATCGACTTGAGTGAAAAAAGAATAGCCTTCATAACCGGGAATGAAGCCGTTGGGAGTTCCAAAACCCACTGTATAAACTCTCACACCCAAATCGGCTGCCTTTTGGGCTGCCATCAAGGGGTCTGGGCCTGTGGTCCGCCGGCCATCGGTTAGCAGAACAATGGCACCGCCCTTGTAGGAGCCCGGCGGCTCGGGTGCACGCTCTTTTGGCTTTGGTTTGGCATCAAGGCTTTGAGCGCCTCCTGACTGCCCCTGGTTGCCCTGCGGGTTGTAGCCAAAAGGATTCGGGTTGTAAAGTGCGGCCTCTAGGTCAATTGCAGCTTCAGGTCGCAATGTACTTAAGGCCAACAAAAGCCCACTGCCCGTGGCCGTTCCACGCTGCAATTGGAATCGATCAATGGCAGCAACGAGTTCATCTTTGTCTTGGGAAACATGTTGCACAACCTGCGCATTGCCAGCAAAAGAAACGATGCCAACACGGACATTGCGGGGTAAATCTTGTAAAAAATCCTTGGCCGCCTTTTGGGCCGCCTTAATTCGGCTAGGGTCGACATCCTCGGCCAACATGCTTCTGGAAACGTCCATGGCCATGATGAGGGTCATGTAGTCGGCGGGCAAAGTAACCCGGGCGATAGGCCGAGCACTGGCCAACAACAAAAGCGCCACAGCCAAACCGATTAAGGCTGGCGGAACATGGCGCCGCCAAGGCGATGGCACCGCCATGTTTTGCAAGATCCATGAAACGCCAGAAAAGGCAAGCACTTGCTTTCGTTTGCGCTTTAAGAGCCACACATAAGCGGCCACCAAAAGGGGCAAAAGCAAAAGCGACCAAAGCATGTAGGTGTGTATAAATTGCATAGCCAATAGGGTTTTCGCAAGTCCCGCCAATTTACCATTGAAGCTTATGTTATGGTTATTTCATGAAACGAGAAGCGGTTTTTAGCAAAAGCCCGCGAACAGTGGGTTCGATCTCGCACACTGATGCGGAATCAAACACGCCCTTACCAAACTCAGCTGGCATAGCTCAGGCCACTCTCTCCATACCCACTGCGCCGCTCAATTGGCGTTCAAAGTTGAGGTGGGATTTTGCGGCTATCTTCTTGCTAGGCGTTGTTTTGAGCTTTGTGGTCATGGGAGTTTTTCTCATGCACCGAACCGCACCTAAATCCCTCACCCAACAAGACATCGATGGCGCTGTTTTGCACACCCTGCAAACCAAAGACCTGCCGTCGGCTAGCGCCAAAGCCGCAGCATCGGTGCAAGGCGCTGTGGTTCATGTGCAGTCCTACGTAGCCGACCCCAAAAACAAAGACCAAGACAAAGAAAGTGGCGTGGGCACCGGCGTTGTGATCAAAGACGACGGCACGATTTTGACCAACTTCCACGTGATTGCAGGCGCCAAAAAATTGAAGGTCACTTTTTTTGACGGCACCGAGGCTGAGGCCACAGTGATTGCTGTGCAACCCGATAAAGACTTGGCCGTGATCAAGCCGCAGAAAATTCCAGATGATCTTGAGCCCGCCATCTTAGGCTCAAGCCAACAACTCATTCCTGGAGACATGGTCGTCGCTGTTGGCTTTCCTTTTGGCATTGGGCCCTCAGTTTCTGCAGGCGTTGTCTCAGGACTCAATCGACAATTCAAATCGCCTGATGGCAGCCAAGTACTGACAGGTTTGATTCAATTTGATGCAGCAGCTAATCCGGGCAACTCAGGTGGGCCCTTGGTCAATATGTCTGGCGAAGTCGTTGGCATAGTGACGGCCATCTTGAATCCAAGCTCTGCACGAACCTTTATAGGTATTGGCTTTGCCACCACCATCGAAAGCGCAGGCTCTGCAGTGGGCCTGCCACCATTTTAATTTTCGGAGGGAACAACATGACTCTTTCAAATGAAGCTTGGCGAGGTCACAATGCCTCACCGCAACTCAAAAATCCAGCCGAAGCAGCTGCCATGATGCAACGCGTGCTTTACGAAGTGAAGCGTGTGGTGGTGGGACAGGATGCTTTTTTAGAGAGGGTCTTGATTGCACTTTTAGCGCAAGGCCACCTGCTCATTGAAGGTGTGCCTGGCTTGGCCAAAACACTCACCGTTAACACGCTTGCCAAAACTTTGAGTGGTCAATTTAGCCGCATTCAATTCACACCAGACTTGCTACCTGCTGATCTGGTTGGCACTCGAATTTTCAATCAACAAACCAGTGAATTCAGCACTGTTTTAGGACCTGTTTTTACCAATCTTTTGTTGGCTGACGAAATTAACCGTGCACCCGCCAAAGTTCAAAGTGCCTTGCTAGAGGTGATGCAAGAAAGACAAGTCACCATTGCCGGACAAACTCACCGTGTGCCTTCACCGTTCTTGGTCATGGCAACACAAAACCCGATTGAAACTGAAGGCACCTACCCGCTTCCAGAAGCGCAGGTCGATCGGTTCATGATGAAAGTTTTGATCGACTACCCCTCAGAAGAGGATGAATTTGTCATTGTCCAGCGGGTGATTGCTGGTGGCGCGCAAGTCACAGGTGTCGTCACACCAGAAGATTTGAAAATGCTACAGGCGCAATGCCGACATTGCTATGTCGACCCCAGCCTTGTGCACTACGCTGTCAAATTGATTTCTGCCACGCGCTTTCCAGAGCGCTATGGCTTAGAAAAACTAAAAGGACTTTTGAGCTTTGGCGCCAGTCCTCGTGCCAGCATTGGTTTGATTGAAGGTGCACGGGCCTTGGCTCTATTGCGCGGTCGCGATTACGCCCTGCCAGAAGATGTGGCCGACTTGGTGCCCGATGTCTTAAGGCACAGGTTGGTGCTTTCCTATACGGCCTTGGCCGAAGGCAAAACACCTGAAGCCCTCATTCAAGAGGTCATGAAGGCGGTGCCAATGCCAGACAAGCCCTTGGAGTCAAATGTCCGCTGAAGCCTTGTTGCAGCAACTTGAGTGGACGGTTCTTCGTCGACTTGATGGCTTGCTGCAGGGAGACCACAAAACCTTGTTCAGAGGTGCGGGGTTGGAGTTGGCCGACCTGCGGGAATATCAAACACACGACGATGTTCGGCACATCGATTGGAATGTAACGGCGCGCATGCAGTCGCCCTATGTGAGAGAGCACCAAGAAGATCGAGAAATCAGTGCATGGTTTTTGTTAGATCTGACGGGCTCCATGGATTTTGCAAGTACAGCTCAGAGCAAACGTGATCTGATGTTGACTTTTGTAGCCATCATGGCCAAGTTGCTCATGCAGCGTGGCAACCGCATAGGTGCAATGATCCTAAGCCCCACTGAAGCAGCTGGCTTTAAATACATTCCAGCCAGAATGGGGCGACGTCATCTTCTGCATGTTTTGCACACCGCGCAAACGACTGGTGTTTCTCAAGCGCCGCACCGTACAGATTTGAATCAGTGGCTGACCAGTGCCAATGGCTTACTCAAACGTCGTTCTTGTGTGTTTGTGGTTTCCGACTTCATGGGTGATTTCAATTGGGCCCAGCAAATGGCCCACTTAGGCAGGCGGCATGACACCGTCGCAGCAAGGCTCTACGACCCTGTTGAAATGCAATTGCCCAATGTGGGACTCATGACATTGCAGGACTCAGAATCTTCTGAACAATTGCTACTTGACACTGCCAATCCAAAATTCAGAAAGCGCTACGCTCAATTGGTTGAAGAAAGAGAACTGCAACTGCAAACCACTTTTTCTCAGGCGGGCGTCGATGCACTAGAACTTTCAACCAATGAGGATATTGCGGCTGCACTGTTGCGATTTTCTGAGTTGAGAAAAAGGAGACTTTGGCGTGCCTGACATCAGCTCCATTTCTTTTTTATGGCCTCTGATGTTGTACAGCGTCATCTTGGTGCCGGCCTTTGGCCTTGCCTATGCCTACGTTACCAAACGATTTCCGCCCATCGTTTTGAGTCTCGGCTTGTGCATGCTCTGTGTGGCAATGGCTCGGCCACAGGCGGTTTTAATGGCCCCCTTGCGAGAAGCCACTGTGATGCTGGCCCTAGACACTTCTGGCAGCATGCGTGCCAAGGATTTAAAACCCTCGCGCATTGAAGCGGCACAGCAAGCTGCACTTCAGTTCATTGAAAGCAAACCTTCGCGCTTGCGAGTTGGCTTGGTCACAGTGGCAGGCACGGCCGCTTTGGCCCAGGCACCCACAGAGGAAAAAGACACGCTGCGTCGTGCACTTGAAAATATACCCCTGCAGTATGGATCGGCACTGGGCTCTGGTTTATTGATTTCTTTAGAGGCATTGCTGCCTGGCTCAGGCATTGATGCCCAAAAAATCATCAATGATTCTGCCGACAACGGCGGCCCTCGAAAACCGGTCGAGTCAGGTAAATCTTTAGACGTTCAAAAACCCAAGGAAGCTGAGGCCTCAGCCAGCAGAGGACGCAACATGGCTATCGTGCTCATGAGTGACGGGCAAAGCAACATGGGCCCTGAATTGATCAAAATGGCTGAACTGGCAGCCTCCCATGAGGTCAAGGTCTACACCGTTGGAATTGGCACCCCTGAAGGTGATGTGGTCCAAATACAAGGTCGCAGCATGCGCGTCAAACTCGAAGACGAAGCCTTGAAGAAAGTGGCCAACATCACTCAAGCAGCATATTTCAAAGCAGACAGCACTGAAGGCTTGGCCAAGATCTATGATCAATTAGGGCATCGCTTGCGATTTGAAAAAAGAGCGCTCAGTGAAGTCACCTCCTATTTGGCCATCTTAGGCATGGTTTTCATATTGTTTGCCTGCCTGCGTCACTTTTCTAGATTCGGCCGCATCATTTAACCGCACCAAGTCATGCAAGACCTCACACAGCGCCACATCCCCTTAAAAGGGGCCTCTAACTTTCGCGACCTAGGTGGCTACGTCGCTCATGCAGGACGTAGAGTGAAATGGCGCACCATTTTTCGCTCTGATCATTTGGCAAATTTAGAGCCTGAAGATTTGACTCAACTGCAAAACCTGGGAGTGCAGCGTGCCTTCGATTTCAGAGGCGTTGAGGAAAGCCAAGCCCAGGCCTATGCGTGGCCGCAGATCAAGCGGCTCAGCCTCAGCATTGAGCCTACAGTGGTGCAAAGACTTCAAGCCCAGTACCTCACTGGCAAACCTCTCACTGCTGCAGATGCCTTAGATGCCATGCAGACCACCTACCGAGATTTTGTCAAGACTGATTCGAATCGTTTTGCTCAATTGTTTGAGCACCTCCTAGACCAAGCAGATCCACTTTTATTCCATTGCACCGCAGGCAAAGATCGAACAGGCCTTGCGGCTGCCCTGATACTGACAGCATTGGGCGTTTCGCAAGCAGATATTTGGCAAGACTATTTGTTAACCAACCAACTCTACAAACGCAACAGCACCGGGGCTGCGACGCTGTCGCCCGATGTCATGAAGATTGTGTGGGAAGTTCAAGAAAGTTTTTTGAATGCGGCTCTTGATGAAATTCAAATCAGGCACAACGGAATTCACAATTATTTACACAGCCAATTAGGCCTAACGCCTGCGGCCATCAGTCGCTTGCAGTCACTCTATTTAGTCTGACGATATTTGAGTGGGTTCACTCACGCCTCTGTTACATTTTTCTTGAAACAAGAACAGGTCAGCGCACAGGCCTTGATCGTTCCTTGAAAAAGGATTCCATGCACTTGCACATGTAGCAATTAGGCATAAAAAAATGGACATGCACCGCATGTCCATTTTTAAATCCTAGTTTGAAGACAGAACAAAACCAAATGGCAGAAGCATTTAATTCTGCTCTGATCCCCATTAGGCGGTATTACATACCAATTTTTCCACCATCATTTTTTGTGATGATCAAAGTGGCAGAACGAGGACGGCCAGTAGGTCCATGTGCTGCTTGTAAGCCACCGCCGTTGCCTGGCCATTGGCTCTCAAGCGTCAGATTGGCAGATGTGCCGTGGGCTGGCGTATTCTCGCCAGGGTGCTGAATGTTCACAAACAATGTTTTGCCATCTGCAGTTTCTGTCAATCCAGTCACCTCAGCACCCTTGGGGGCTACCAAGAATCGGCGCAGACGAGACTCGCCCAGCACACCGCCAATGAAGGTCTTTGTGACACCAGTGGTGGTGCTGCTTGAAGTTGTCAATGAGTTGTCAACATAGAACTCGCCACCGTCACCGACTGTGCCAGGAACAGAGGCCAGCAACATGCAGTTGGTTTCGTCTGTAAATACACCATCGTCGGTTTGGATCCAGCAGATACCGGTGCTTTTGCTGAACCACAGGCCGTCTGGCGAGGAGAAACTGTTGTTGGCACTTAACTTAGACAGATTCACATTGGGGCGCATGTCTTCCTCGGCACCGAAGACAAAAATATCCCACTTAAAGCTCATGGCTGTTGCCAAGTTGTCTTGCTCTTTAAAGCGAATGATGTGGCCGTTAGGATTGCCTGAACCAAGCTTGCCATCTGTGTCATTGTATGAGCGAGGGTTGGCGCCATCTGCCGTTGCAGGTGTGCGATTGGCAGCGCTGTTGTTGGTCAATGCAAAATAAATTTCACCATTGGCAGGATTGACAGCACCCCACTCAGGACGGTCCATTTTGGTAGCGCCCACTGCATCTGCAGCCAGACGTGTGTGGACATAAATTTCAGCTTGAGTTGTGAATGTAAAACCAGCAGCACCCGCATAGGCAGTGATTAAGGGGTTGCTGATAGACAGCTCAATCCACTCACCTGCACCTGTGCTGTTGAATTTGGCCACATACAGCTTGCCTTCGTTCAGGTACTTGTTGCCAGCAGTCATGCCGCCACCAATGTCAGCAGCATCCCAGTTAGCAGCAGTTACAAATTTGTAAATGTATTCGTTGCGGCTGTCGCAGCCCATGTAGAAGGCCAATGGCTTACCCACTACTGGAATGCCACACACTGCAGCCTCGTGTGCAAAGCGACCCATGGCTGTCCGCTTGGCAGGACGAGCAGTTGGGTTCAGAGGATCCAACTCTAAGTTGTAACCAAAAGTATGCGGCTCATTGCGGAAGTCTGCTGCTGCGGAGGCGCCGTTGGCAGCAACGTTCCAACGTGTGAATCGGAAGTCTGTGTCTTCTAAATCTGTGGGGGTGTACCAGCCTTGACCTGAACCGGCTGTTGCCGTGCTTGACAATACAGCGTTGCTCACACCATAACGCTTGCGTGAAGCAATAATCTTGGCATCTGGCAAGGTAGAGCCTGTTGGCATATTGAAATAGACAGCCCAGTTCTCTTCACAACCCAGGTAAGTTCCCCAAGGCGTAATGCCATGACCGCAGTTGTTCAATGTACCGCGAGAAGTTGCACCGGTGGCGTCAAAACGTGTTGCAAACATGGCACGGATCGCACTCAGGTGCGCTGCAGGGCCTTGTACATCGGCCAGTGTCTGTGGTGTGATTCTGCGATTCAAAGCTGAATCAAGGACGTAGCCTGTAGGTTTGCCGGCGCTGTCCAAAGTAATTTCGGCCACAGAAATTCCGTGCAAGTTGATTTCTTTCAAAACCTCTAAGCCAGGACGTGTTTTGATGTCCCAGTCTCCAAACTGCGTGAATTTCTTACCGTTCACGCCGCCAGAAGTTTGGCCCTTGGGATGCAAGAGATGCGAGTCAGCAGAACTTTCATGGTTGACAGCCAATACAGCCTTGTTGGTGGCTGTAGTGCTGTAACGGCCGTTGCTGCCAATGTAGAAAATGTCCATGCCATCATGATGATCGCCAAAGCGCTGAGCCCAATCATCGGTTTCTAAACCGAGGTTGGAATATGGCATCACTGCCGTGTTGAGGCGATCACCCGTGGCATGCAAAACCTTGACGCTGTAGCCAGCAGGAACCACCACTTGGTCCATGATGCTTTTGGTTACCGCATTGAAAGCCAAAACATTAGAGGCTGGAAGTTCGGGCAAAGAGGGGGCACTCACACCGCCACAACCTGGCAGCATGGGCAAGGTAAACATGGCAGCCAAGCCCAGGCCACCACGCAAAATATTTCGGCGTGAAGGATCTTGAAGGGCTTCTTTCAGAACATCCTGAAAGTGTGGGTTAGATGAATTGTTGAAGTTGAGATCGTCATTAAATGGCATTTGATGCACTCCTGTTAAAAAACAATGAGTGAACTATTGCAAATGAAAATGACAGATTAATGAATGCCCTCAAATGACAAAAAAGACCCTAAAACTACGATCGTTTGATGGATAAACATCATCCGATTGACATGAATTTGTCATAATTCATCATTAAAGTCACTAAGCTGGCAACTTTAAAGTTTCCAGTCGCACAACCCCAAACACCTTACTGGAGCTGAAATGCTTAAATTTAAATCCCTCGTTGCCGCTGTCGGCTTGACAGCATTGGCAGCAACTACTTGGGCTGCCGACATTACTGGTGCCGGCGCTACATTCCCATTTCCTATTTACGCCAAGTGGGCTGAAGGCTACAAAGCTGCTACGGGCACCGGCATGAACTATCAATCCATTGGTTCATCGGGCGGTATCCGTCAAATTCGCGCCAAAACAGTCACATTTGGTGCCACAGATGCACCCGTTTCAGGCGCCGACCTTGACAAAGACGCCATGGTTCAGTTTCCCGCCATCATTGGTGGAACCGTACCAGTGATCAACTTGGATGGCTTCAAGCCAGGTGAGTTGCGCGTCACAGGCCCCGTGATGGCCGAAATGTTCTTGGGTAAGATCAGCAAGTGGAATGACCCCAAGCTTGCCGCCCTCAACCCCGGTAAAAATTTGCCTAACGAACTTATTACAGTGGTTCACCGCGCCGACGGTTCTGGCACCACATTCAACTGGACAGACTATCTCTCAGTCGTGAGCAAAGAATTTGCCGACACAGTTGGCAAAGGCGCAGCTGTGAAGTGGCCAGCACCAACCTCGGTTGGCGGCAAAGGCAACGAAGGTGTTGCAGCCAATGTCAACCGTATCAAAGGTTCTTTGGGTTATGTTGAATACGCTTACGTTAAAAAGAACAACATGAATTTCATGCAAGTTCAAAATGCCAACGGCAAATA
>CAJCDH010000193.1 GCA_903961095.1 uncultured Burkholderiales bacterium
AACTGCGATAGTTGGGACTTCATTGTAGGCAAAAAGGCCAACACGTACAGCCCCGAAACAGCAGTTTGCAGGTCGTTGCAGGCTTGCAACAGAAAACTTATTAACAACTTATGCACAATTAAGCTTAACTTAAAATGAATAACTTGTGGGTGTTCTGTGGATCACCGGTGGACTGACATGGGACATCCCACATTGTGAATCCACCCCTGCTTTTTTGTCATGAATATTGGTTCAAGTGTTCAGATTTTAACCATTTTTGAGATTCACATCGCTTAAAAGTTAGTGTGCGCACACCTAAAAAATATTTTTGGCAAATGGAAAACCCTATAGCTTGGTAGGGGCTCTTGACAAGCCTTGGATCAAGGATTTGGCCTAATCAATGCAAAGCGAGTGAGATCGCCTCTTCTGAAAAGCACACTGATGGGTTTCGATTTATCCAATTTGCCAATGGCAACGGCAAAATCTTTCGCTTGGCTCACCTCGATGTTGCCAACCGCCAAAATCACATCACCTTCGCGCAAACCGGCCCTGAGTGCTGGCTCGACCAAGCTCTCAACCCTGACCCCGCCTTTGATTTTCATTTCGGTTTTTTGCGAATCGGTGAGGTCGGCAACAACCAAGCCTAAACCTTGAACTGAATTACTGGCCTTTGGTTTTTCTTCAGGCTCACTGGCACGCTTGGCCACTTTTTCTGGCTCCAACTCAGCAATGACAATGCTCAGCTCCTTGGTTGCACCACGTCTAAAGATGGTCAAGTTGCTTTTGGTTCCAGGCTTGGTATTGCCCACCAACCGAGGCAGGTCGGATGACTTTTCAATTGTCTTGCCATCAATTTTGATGATCACGTCGCCAGCCTCTAAGCCCGCTTTATCTGCGGGTGCACCAGGTTCAATGCGATTGATCAACGCACCCTGAGCCTTACCTAAGCCAATTGACTCTGCAATTTCCTTAGTGACTGGTTCAATTTGAACCCCAATACGACCCCTTGTGACGCGCCCGCTGGCGCGCAACTGTTCGCTGACTCGCATGGCTTCGTCCATAGGGATTGAGAATGAGATTCCCATGAAGCCACCAGAGCGCGAGTAAATTTGACTGTTAATACCAACCACTTCACCACGCATATTGATCAGCGGGCCGCCTGAGTTGCCTGGGTTAATGGCAACATCAGTTTGAATAAAAGGCAAATAATCACCCGTGTCTCGCTGCTTTGCGCTCACGATACCAGCGGTGACTGAGTTGTCGAGGCCAAAAGGGGAACCGATGGCCATGACCCACTCGCCAACTTTCAAGCGCGATACATCGCCGACCTTCACAGCAGGCAGTCCTGTGGCTTGTATTTTGACAACGGCGACGTCGGAGCGTTTGTCTGTCCCAATGATTTTGGCTTTGAATTCACGCTTATCCGTGAGGGTGACCAACACCTCGTCTGCGCCATCAACCACATGGGCATTGGTCATGATGAAGCCATCAGAAGTTAGGATAAAGCCGGAACCCACGCCTCTAGGTTGCGACTCTTCTGGCGCAGGCGTTCTGCCCTGCCTAGGTGCTTGTCTAGGCGCATTGGGATTGTTGGGTGTGTTTGGAATGGGGACACCAAAGAATCGACGGAACAGCTCTTGGGTCTCTTCGTCCATGCCACCACTGCCAGCGGAGGGAGCTCTGACTTTTTCCAAGGTACGGATATTGACCACCGACGGACCAACCTGCTCCACCAGCTCAGTAAAGTCCGGCAAGCCTTTGACAATGGCTTGCTGCGCCACAGCACTGACCGGCGCAAACAAAACAAGCGTTGCCATTGAGAGTCCCAAAGACACAGTCAAGGGAAGTAAAACACGAGACAATTTAAAACTCATATTTTTCATGACCAAGCAAAGCTCCAATTAATTCTCTGAAATGAATACTCATTCGGAACGCGAATATACAGCGCAACGAAATCCATGCCAACGCTCGGGGAATGTAAGCTTAGAAACCCAAAACCACTGACGACCCACATTGGGACCAGACAAAGAGACCAAGAAGTATTTTTGAAAATCCAAATGTACGCTGATTGAGTGAGCCACTTGAGAGGGAGGTTCAAGAAGAAACTGAAGCTCCCACGCCTGACCATCCCAGCAGAGCCAGGCCTTCGAAGAAGTTTGCTTGAATGTCGCCGCAGAATAGAGCGTTAGCAGACACCAAACGGCACACAGCAATGTCAAGCGCCAGCCCTCAAACAATCCAAGCCAAAAACTCAGCGTGAGCGCCAGTGCAGTAGTCAGGGAAAAGACCAGCGCCAGCCATGCGCCCCATAAAAAACGCCCCACCGGGTAATCGACCGCTGGAGCGCTTTGACTCAAAAGAATTAAACCCGACGAAAAACTAAGCTGCCGTTGGTGCCACCGAAACCAAAGTTGTTCTTCAATGCGTATTCAATGTTGACATCGCGTGCAGTATTGGCACAGTAGTCCAAGTCACATTCGGCATCTTGGTTGTCCAAGTTGATGGTGGGCGGGACTTTTTGATGGTGCAAGGCCAGAACTGTAAAGACACTCTCGATACCACCAGCGCCACCCAAAAGGTGACCTGTCATGGATTTGGTTGAACTGATCAATGTTTTCTTGGCATGATCACCCAAGGCTGCTTTGATGGCATTGGTTTCGTTGACATCACCCAAAGGCGTAGATGTTCCGTGGGCATTTAAATAACCCACTTGGTCTGCATTGATACCTGCATTGCGCATGGCAGAAACCATGGCGCGTCGAGGGCCATCCATGCTGGGCGCAGTCATGTGACCTGCATCGGCACTCATGCCGTAGCCGCATATTTCTGCGTAGATTTTGGCGCCACGCGCTTTGGCATGTTCGTATTCTTCGACCACCATCACACCTGCGCCTTCACCCAAAACAAAGCCATCGCGGTCTTTGTCCCATGGGCGTGAAGCTGCTGAGGGGTTGTCGTTGCGGGTGGACAAGGCGCGCATGGCTGCAAAGCCGCCTAAACCCAAATGCGAGATGGTGGCTTCTGAGCCACCGGCCACCGCCACGTCAGCATCGCCATATTCAATCATGCGGCTGGCCTCACCAATGCAGTGAAGTCCTGTGGTGCATGCGGTGACAACGGCCAAATTGGGGCCCTTGAAACCAAAACGCATAGAAACATGGCCAGCAATCATGTTAATGATGGAAGCTGGCACAAAGAATGGGGAAATTCTTCGGGGCCCCCGAGCTGTGTACTCGACATGCGTTTGCTCAATCATAGGCAAGCCACCAATGCCAGAGCCAATGACACAGGCAATGCGAGTGGCCAGTTCATCTTCCAAGGCTTCGCCAATTGGCAAACCCGAATCCTCTACAGCTTGAACAGCCGCAGCAATTCCGTAATGGATGAACGTGTCCATCGTGCGCGCCTCTTTGGCACCGATGTACTGCTCCAAATTGAAGCCTTTAACCTCTCCAGCAATTCTGCAAGAGAATGCTGAAGTGTCAAATTTGGAAATCAGACCAATACCTGATTGGCCTGCCAAGAGATTAGCCCATGCCTCCGCCACCGTGTTTCCAACGGGGCTGATACATCCCAGGCCCGTAACAACAACGCGGCGACGGGTCATCTCAGATCAAGCCTTTTTGCTTTGAGCGTAGTCAATCGCCGCTTTAACAGTGGTGATCTTCTCAGCGTCTTCGTCTGGAATTTCAATGCCAAATTCGTCTTCTAATGCCATCACCAGTTCAACGGTGTCTAAAGAGTCTGCACCCAAGTCAGCAACAAATGCTTTCTCTGGTGTTACTTGAGACTCTTCAACGCCAAGTTGCTCGGCAATGATTTTTTTGACACGTGCTTCGATATCGCTCATGGATGCCCTCTGAGGGTTGTAAAAAATAATATTTTATCAGGACATATGCATGCCGCCATTGACATGCAATTCCTGACCCGTAACGTAACCTGCCGCAGGGCTGGCCAAATAGGATACCGCATGGGCAATATCCTCTGGTAAGCCTAGTTTACCCAATGGAATTTGGGCCATCAGGGCTTGGTGCTGTGCTTCAGGCAGAGCGGCGGTCATGTCTGTCGCAATAAAGCCTGGCGCCACGCAATTGACCGTGATGTTGCGACTGCCCAATTCACGAGCCAATGCTCGGGTCATGCCGGCCACGCCAGCCTTGGCTGCTGCGTAATTGGCCTGCCCTGGGTTGCCTGAGGCCCCCACCACGCTGGTAATGCTGATAATTCGGCCGTAGCGCTGCTTCATCATGGGACGAATGACAGCACGACTCATTCGGAAAACCGCTTTCAAATTGGTGTCGAGTACCGCATCCCAATCGTTGTCTTTCATGCGCATCGCCAATGTGTCACGTGTAATGCCTGCATTGTTAACCAACACATGAAGGCCACCGTGTGACTTCACAATCTCGTCAATGAGGGCCTCTCCTGCCGCAGCGTCATTGACATTCAAATTAGCACCGCGACAACCAGGAAAAGCACCCAAAGCGGCAGCAATGCGTGCGGCTCCTTCGTCTGTGGTGGCGGTACCAATCACTTGTAAACCTTGCTGAGCCAATTCCAATGCGATGGCTGCGCCAATGCCTCTGGAGGCACCCGTTATCAATGCCACTTGTCCTTTGAACTCTGTCGTTGTGCCGCTCATGCCAACGCCCCCTTCACTTCCGCCAATGAGGCAGGGTCAAACAATGCTAATCCGGTCATCTCTGAATCGATTCGTTTCACCATACCGGCCAATACTTTACCGGGGCCGCACTCAACCAAAGTATGGATGCCGCGCGCCTTGATTGCTTGAACACATTCAACCCAGCGAACAGGGCCAAAGGCCTGGCGATAAAGCGCATCGCGTATGCGATCGGCACTGGCTTCAACAGACACATCAATGTTGTTAATGAGTGGGATTTGGGGTGCTGCAAAAATGGTGTTGGCCAGCTTTTCTTTGAGTTTTTCGGCGGCAGGCTTCATCAAACTGGAGTGAAAAGGTGCGGAGACTGGCAGGTTCAATGCGCGCTTTGCGCCCATGGCTTTCAAAACTTCACAGGCTTTTTCAACTGCAGCTTTGCTACCCGCAATCACTGTTTGACCAGGGTCATTGAAATTCACCGCCTCAACGACTTCACCGCTGTGCTCTGCAAAAGTGGCTTGTGCTTGCGCGCAGCCTTCAATGACTTTGGCAGCCTCCATGCCCAAAACAGCGGCCATTGCGCCAACCCCAACTGCAACAGCATCTTGCATGGCTGCAGCACGGAAGCGGACCAGAGGCGCAGCCTGCGCCAATGTGAGAACGCCAGAAGCAACCAAAGCCGAATATTCACCCAAAGAATGTCCCGCAACAGCTGATGGCTGAGCGCCGCCTTCAGCCATCCAAGCTCGATAGGCAGCTATGGCCGAAACCAACATCACGGGTTGGGTGTTGGTGGTCATGGCCAGCGCCTCTTTAGGTCCAGCATGGATCAGATTGGCTAAATTTTCACCCATGGCATCTGAAGCCTCTTTCAAGGTTTCTTTGACCGCAGGGTGGTCGCTCCAAGCGTCTAGCATTCCCACAGATTGAGAACCTTGACCAGGGAAAACGAAAGCAAAAGCAGGCATGATTTCAGTTGCAAAATTTCAATATTTCAAAAGGACCGAGCCCCACGTAAAGCCACCACCCACGCCCTCAAGCAACAAGGTCTGGCCTTTGGTAATTTGTCCAGATCGAATGCCATGGTCCAAGGCCAATGGAATCGATGCGGCCGACGTGTTGCCATGCTGGTCCACAGTGACAATGACTTTGTCCATGGGCATTTTGAGCTTTCGTGCAGTGCTCTGCATGATTCGAATATTGGCTTGGTGAGGAATGAGCCAATCAATGTCTGTATCGTTTAAGCCAGCTTTGCTCAATGAGGCGCGGGCAGTTTCTTCAAGAACGCCAACCGCCAACTTAAAGACCGCCTGACCGTCCATTTTCAAAACAGGATCGCCCAAAATAGCACCACCCGACACATGACCCGGTACGCACAGAATTTCTGAATACTTGCCATCGGCGTGAATGTCTGTTGCCAGAATACCCGGCGTGCTAGAGGCTTCCAAAACCACAGCGCCAGCGCCATCCCCAAACAAAACACAGGTTGTTCGATCTTTGAAATCAAGTATGCGGCTGAATACTTCAGCACCAATGACCAAGGCTCGCTTGGCAGTGCCGGTTTTAATCATGGCGTCAGCTACAGTCATGGCATAAATGAAGCCACTGCAAACAGCTTGAACATCAAAAACGGGACAGCCTGCAATACCAAGTTTGTTTTGAATCAAGGCTGCCGTTGCAGGAAAAACCATGTCGGGGGTTGAGGTGGCCACAATGATCAGATCGATGTCTGAGGCTTGGCAACCTGCCGCCTGAATGGCACGCTTGGCCGCCTCTACTCCCAAATCGCTACTGCCTACGCCTGCATCCACGAAATGTCTGGCATGAATGCCGGTTCTTTCCACGATCCAGTCGTCAGAACTTTCGATGCCTTGAATTGCCAATTCAGCAACAAGGTCGGCATTGGTCAATCTTCTAGGGGGCAAGAAACTGCCAGTGCCTGAAATACGAGAATAAATGGTCATTCGATAGCGGCCGAATTGGCTGAATTGTCTGGAGCCCCTGCCTGCGAATTCAACAAAGGGGCGGCATGCGCAATTCGAGCAGCAACCCGACTAAGCAGTTGATGTCTAGCAGCATCATACGCTCGGTTCAGGGCCGTTCCAAATGCCAACTCATCGGCTGAGCCATGACTTTTAAAAACCAAGCCACGCAAACCCAATAAGGCTGCACCATTGTATCGACGGTGATCAACTCTATTTTTAAATGAATTTAGAACTGGATAAGCAAAGATAGCTGCAATTTTAGTGAAGATACTGCGAGAAAACTCGGACTTCAAAAAACCACCCATCATGGTTGCCAAGCCTTCGCTGGCCTTTAAGGCCACATTGCCAACAAAACCATCACACACAACGATGTCGACAGTTCCCTTAAAAATATCATTCCCTTCTACATTGCCATAAAAATTTAAATCACCGGAGTTGCCAGCAGATCGCAACAATTCAGCTGTTTTTTTGATAATTTCATTGCCTTTAATGGCTTCTTCACCAATATTCAGCAGGCCAACACTTGGGCTTTCATTGTCTTGCAAAACAGAGACCAAGGCAGAACCCATGACCGCAAACTGCAAAAGGTGCTCGGGAGAACAATCGACATTGGCACCCAAATCCAGCATGGTGGTGCCACCCCCCTTGAAGTTGGGCATCTGACCTGCAATGGCTGGGCGGTCAATGCCATCCATGGTTTTCAGAACATACTTGGCAATTGCCATCAGAGCGCCAGTGTTGCCAGCAGACACTGCAGCATCGGCTTCACCCGATTTAACTTGCTCAATGGCGATGCGCATTGAAGAGTCTTTTTTCTTGCGCAAGGCCACTTCAACGGGATCATCCATTCCCACCACCTCTGTGGCCACCACCACCACGGCCCGCTCGTGTTGAAACGAAGCCAAATCGACGGCTCGACCTACCAACCTCAAACGGGCTTGAGGGTGCGTCTCAAGAAAATGACGGCAAGCGGGCAACGTGACGCTCGGGCCGTGATCACCCCCCATGCAATCGACAGCAAGGGTGAAAAATTCTTTGGAAGACATGGTTTCAATCACCAGAAATAGAAAGGCCCGAGGCTACGTTGATAGTAGCATCGGGCCCGTATTTCAAGCTTCAATTAGGCTTCTGATTTGTTCTTCAGAACTTGGCGGCCACGGTAGAAACCGTTAGGGCTAATGTGGTGACGCAAATGAGTCTCGCCGGTCGTTGGCTCGACAGCGATACCAGGCACATTCAGCGCATTGTGTGAACGATGCATGCCACGCTTGGAAGGTGACTTTTTATTTTGTTGAACAGCCATGATGGCTCCTTGGATGCGTTGAAAGCAGCGTTATTGAGCATCAGGGCTAGGCCCCTTATCAGCTCAAGCGCAATAAGCGCAACGCAAGCTTTAGGTTAAACAGTGAATGAACTAACGTACCTTTGAAGGCACGAAGCCGCTGATTATAGCCCAAAGTTTCAGGTCCATCAAAGCCTTTAATTGGGTTTTTTCTTCAATTGAGCCAGTGCGGCAAAAGGGTTTGGCCGCGCATCAAGAGCGTCTTCAAAAGCAGCATCTACAGCCGACATTGGCACCAAAGTGGGGCAAACCTCATGCTTGGGCACAAGCGGCGCGGACATAATGAGCTCGTCTTCAATGAGTTCCCAAACATTCAGCTCAGGTGTTAAGACCAACAAATCCTCTTCTGATGCGTCGTCCTCAGCCTCCGCCGTTGCCTCATCCGGCACAAAGCGAAAGGACTGATCTGAACTGACCTTCACGGTGACGGCGCCCATGCATCTTTGACATTGCATGGGCAAATGAAGCTCGGCCTTCAAGTGCAGCCAAATTTGATCCTCTGAGCCAGAGACTGACACCAACTCCCCCTGAACAGCCCAATTCACCGAGGGTGATTCAGTTGCAGTGTTGTGGGAATCGGGGCCTGTCTTGACCTCAAGATCGATCAATCGCGCAAATTGCGACAAGCCTTGCAGACCTTGCAAGCTGAGATGCTCCCTTGCAAAGGCCTTGACATTGAGTCGATTTAAATCAAAAATTTTTTCCATGCCTTCAGTGTAAGAGAATTGAGGGATGTCCAAAGACAATCAACACTCCAATACGCCCAGTTCTGGCCGCCAACTAATCTTGGGTTCGACCTCCCGCTACCGCAAGGAATTGCTGTCTCGTCTTCAAATTCCATTTGAAACAGCAGCACCCGACGTAGACGAAACACCCCTCAGCAACGAGTCCCCCAAAGACTTGGCAATGAGGCTGGCACTCGCGAAGGCTAGGGCAGTCGCTTTTAAAAACCCAGA
>CAJCDH010000194.1 GCA_903961095.1 uncultured Burkholderiales bacterium
ATGCGCATTGGTCAACTGCAAGCAGCTTTGCTGTCCGTTGTGGGTTTGCGAGAAATTGAGCCTTCCATCGCTGCTCTTCAAAACTTACCATTGGCATTTCGCTCATGGGAAGAATTGGACTATGTGCGCGAGAAGATGCGACCCGGTATGGAAAAAAAGTTCCTAGACAAGGGCTATGTGGTATTGGCCTGGGGCGATGCTGGCTGGGTTCGCTTCTTTTCCAAACAAGCTGCTTTCAGTCCAGATGATTATAAAAAAATGAAATTTTTTGCTTGGGGCTCAGAGGCAGAGCAACAAGAAATCATGAAGAGCATGGGCTACACACCTGTACCGCTAGAACCCACAGATATTTTGCCGTCGATACAAACTGGCATGATCAATGTGGTGCCCTCAACGCCCTACTTCGCTTTGGCTTCGCAAATCTACAACTCAGCGCCCAACATGCTGGAAATCAACTGGGCGCCCATTGTGGGTGCCTTTGTCATTTCCAAAAAATCATTCGATGAAATGTCGCCAGAGACGCAAGCCATCTTAAAAGCCTCTGCAGACAAGGCGGGTAGCGTCATTCGCATGCAAGCACGCAAGGAAGTTGAAGAAGCCATAGATGCCATGAAAAAGCGAGGGCTGCAAGTGAACAAGCCCAATGCGGAACAAATGAAAGAATGGCGCGCGTTGACCGAAACCCTTTACCCTCGCATCCGGGGCAAGATGGTACCTGCCGAAACATTCGATGAAGTTTTCGCACACCTCAAGACTTATCGTGCCTCCAAAACGCCATGAAGCAAGTTCTTCAAGGCCGCCGAATACTGCAAAATTGGGATGCGGGTGTTGCCGCACTCGCCCTTTGCGGGATGGTTTTAATACCCGTCTTTGAAGTTTTAATTCGGCCGCTTCAAGGCAGTGGCATCGACAACGCGCCAATATTGGTGCAGCACTTGGGCTTGCTCTTTTCATTGGCGGGTGCCATTTATGCTGAAAGAACCGGTCATTTGACCAGCATCGGTGCTTTGTGGCGGGATCTTGAAAACCCTGTTGTTCAAAAACTTGCAAGGGCCTGGGTCTTTTTAGGTTCCACACTGATTTGTGGGGTATTGGCAAAAGCCAGTTATGACTTGGTCATGACTGAGATCGAGGCCCAACACACCATCGCCTACGGCTTGCAAACTTGGCTTTTTTTGTGCGCCTTGCCTTTAGGCTTTGGCATTTTGGGGCTCAAATTTGGCCAAAAGTGGCACGATCATTTTGTCTTTCAATGGGCAGGCACTTTGCTTGTCCTAGGCGCATCTTGGCAGGCCAGTCAGTGGCTGGCTTCTGTCGCCATTCCAACGCCTTGGCTGTGTTTGTTGCTGTTCGCTTTTCTTGCCCTAGGTGGCCCTGTTTTTTTAGTGTTGGGTGGTTTGTCTTGGATTTTGTTTTCTTCAGAAAACATACCCATGGCATCTTTGGCTTTGTCGCACTACCAAATTACAGTCAACCCGTCTTTGCCCGCACTGCCTCTCTTTACGCTGGCGGGTCTTGTCTTTGCCAACACACAAGCTGCACAGCGCCTTAGTCAATTGTTCAGCAGCCTCTTTGGCTCTGGACAAATGGGAAGCGTTTTAGCGGTTGCGTGTCTGTGCAGTTGCTTCACGGCCTTAACAGGGGGAAGCGGTGTCACGATTCTTGCCCTGGGCGGATTGATG
>CAJCDH010000195.1 GCA_903961095.1 uncultured Burkholderiales bacterium
AAATTTGGTGTGCAACTTTTCCAAGGTGGTAGAGCTGCCTAAGGCCCAGGACGGTGTCGCTAGAAGCCTTTATTCAAAGGGTGATTCGGTATCAGTTTCTTAAACTTGAGACATTTTTTGTGTGATTCGCATTTTTTTCTATCAAAGGGTCAAAAGAAGCATCGGCAGCCCACGGACATCCCATGTCAATGAATCGGCAAGAAATTGCCCACCTTTAACCGGATGAAATGAATATTAAATAGTTCAATTCATTTGGATTGACTTTGATTTGAGATCGAAAATTGTTGGGCGGTAGCTGGTACACAATTTGCTTTTATCGTTTAATCGGCCGCTTATCATGTTTGAGGCGGTCTTTAAATGGTGAACACTATGAAAGCCGCCAATGAATGCCAGGATTGACCCCATGACCGTGATGCCGGAGCTCATGACACTTGAAAACAATGCGGATGAAAGCGATGTGCTGGTCCAAGTTGTTCGAGGAAAAATGACTTTGGGCACGCTGGTGCAGCATGCCGAGCAATTGCAGTCATCGGGCCATCTTGTGGCAGCGGCTAACTTGTACAAGCTTTGGATAAAGCACACCGAAGACGACAAAAAACACTTTGCTTATTTCAACCTGGGTTCGCTCATGCAAACCGCTAGCGATTTGGGTGAAGCACGACAGGCCTATGAAAATGCATTGAAATTGCAACCCGACTTTGCGCAAGCCCAGATCAATTTGGGTTTGGTGCACGAAAAGAGCGGCCATCCGGATCAGGCCATCCGCGTTTGGGCTGCTTTGGCAGGACAAAGGTATCTGAGCGCCCAATTCGCGCCAGAAATGCTGACCACCGCACTCAATCACATTGGCCGTCTGCAAGAAAACCAAAAAAATTACAAACTGGCCATGGATGCCATGGAGCAAAGTTTGTTGATCAACCCCAAGCAGCCGGGCGTCATTCAGCATTGGCTGCACATTCGGCAAAAATCTTGCGAATGGCCGGTGTACAAAGAGTTGCCCAATATTTCAGCCAATGAAATGATGATGGCCACATCGCCGCTGGCCATGCTGGCCTTGACCGAAGACCCTTTGCAGCAACTTTTGTGCTCTCATGCCTTCGTCGCTCGGACCTACGGCCTCAAAGAAGAGTTTTTGTGCAAAGGCAAAACTTACCAACATGGAAAAATCAGAGTTGGTTATGTTTCAGGTGACTTTCGAGAACACGCAGTTGGTTTTTTGTTGCCCACCTTTCTTCAGTCGCATGATCGTGAACGCTATGAGCTGTATGCGTTTGACTTCACACAGGACGATGGAACCCAACACCGACAAGACCTGCTGAAAGAGTTTGACCATGTGTATGACGTGCGTGCCATGAGCGATCGGCAAGCTGCCGAAACCATTCTTCAGCACGAAATTGATGTCTTGATAGATTTGCACGGTCTGAGCGCAGGCGCTAGACCTGGCATTTTTGCGTTGCACCCTGCACCCAAACAAGGAACTTATATAGGTTTTATTGGGACTACGGGTATGCCTTGGTTTGAATTTGTCTTGGCAGACAAAAGAGTCTTGCCGCCCGAATTGGCCCTGTACTTTACAGAAAAACCACTTTACGTGGATGGCACATTCATCCCCTTGACCGCCCCGAAAACAGATTTGCCCACAGTCCACCGCGCAGATGTGCATTTGCCTGAAGATACATTTGTGATGGGGGCATTTGGGAATGTTTACAAAATAACACCCGACATGTTTGCTTGCTGGATGCGATTGTTGCATCGAATTCCAAACTCTGTGCTTTGGTTGATTGATGACAACTCGGTGACCACTGCCAATTTGAAAAAGCAAATCATTTTAGCAAAAGTAGACCCCTCAAGAGTGATATTCACTGCAAGAACCGGACATGATGAATTCTGCGCAAGATTAAAACTGTGTGATGTTTATCTGGACACATATCCCTATAACTGCGGGTCGACCACCAACGATGTGGTGCAGGCAGGTGTGCCAATGGTGACGATGTACGGGCGCACCATGGTTTCAAGAATGGGTTTGAGTATTTTGACAGAAGTGGGGCAATCTTGTAATGCGGTGGATAATTCTTCTAAATATGAAGAAAAGGTATTGGAAATCAGTAAAAATTTAAGTTTTGAGTCAAAAAAATATGATTTAAAATATATTAATAATGTCAGGCTGAAAATTTACCAAGCACTAGGGTTTGAATATACAAGGTGATTGCCCTTGGAAAGGCAATTATGGTTCGTACTGAGGTTGATTCGGAATAAATCACTCTTCTACCCTGGGTGATCAAGTTAAGCCGATACAGTTGAATAAAAAATATAAATTTTGTCAGTGGTAAAGTGGTTTAAAAAATATTTGACTTTGCTAAAAAATCGAAGCCTCATTTATTTGCTTTTTAGCCCGTTATGTTCGAGCTGGTAAGAAGATTTTTTTATTTAAAAAAATGGCACAGCGGTCAAGAAATATGCTCACGGATCAATGATTATCGAGAGAGTATTCAATAAATTTTCATTCATAAATATTTTATTATGCGAATACAGTCAATGATTTATTTATATTTCATAATTGTATTTTTTGAGCATCAATCACAAGCTGAAATGATGCTGCATCAATAACAGCTTCTTCAACATTCATGCTTAATAACTCTGCATTTTTTCGAATCATATTTAGATGTTTATCTTGATTGGGAAAATCAAAAATTCGAGGGGTTATTTGGTTAATCGAAAATCCATTATTTAAGAATAATTGTATCATGGTTTTTCGCGTGAAGAAGCGCACGTGAGTCCGATCTAAAAGTCCTGAATCAGCATACTCAAAATCACCATTTAGCAATCGTATTTGAATACTCCAGTGTTGGATATTCGGGATGGATGCCAATACTCTACAGTGCTTTGGAATGCGTTTAGATAAATTTCTCAACACTTCCCAGGGGTTATGCATATGCTCCAGAACATCAGAGAAAATAATGAAGTCGGCATCGTCAGATTCATTCAATAAAGCTTCAGTAGGTGATTCGAAATTTTCCAAATATACCGTATCGCAATAGCGCTCTGAGAGTGATTGGTATTCTGGATCAATTTCAACACCTACATAATTTACATTTTTGTTAATAATTTTGTAAGCCTTGGCCATTGCGCCACTACCTGTACCTATTTCCAATATTTTTTTAGTATTATTTGGTAATATGTCAAAAATTGTCTGGTTAAAGAGGTCAGTTGCTGGTGTTTGTTTCATAATAAACCTACGTAAAGGGGAGGACTTGAAAGGGTGCGTTTGACAGTTGCCTGATAGCGAAGAATTGTCGTGTCAGTTTCTTCGTTTCTATCGTAAGTTTGCCACCACGTTTCCTCTCTGATGACTTCGCTGCCAGCATCCGCTGCCCCGCTTCTTTTTTTGAAATTTATAAAGAAATCACGGCTTTGAACTGCATAGTGGTTGATGCGAATTTTTTCGTAACTGGGTTGTAATTCACTCATCAACCCCTTGTCGATTGGGCGCATCAATTCATCTACAGTGCCATAAATCGTTTTGAAAAGGTGGGCGTTCCCAGCGCTGAAGCAGTGTTGGCCTTGGCCCCCCTTGACAATGCTCTTGATGTGCCGATTGGATGGGAAATCTAAGGTTGCTCGACGTGAGTAGTCTTCGATCACCAGTCCATCAGGATCTGCCAGGTGGCCGTTGCTGCCAAAGCATTGCCAATACACGCCTAATGCTGAAAGTTTTTTATATTCGAAATCTTTGAGAACATCCGCCAATGCATTGGCACTGGATGGGTACAAGAACTCATCGCCGTCTATGAAAGCCATCCAATCGATTTCATGCCCAAATGTTTGGTACGCATGTTCATATGCCACCAGTTGCGGGCGTATCGTGTCATCGTTTACGACGAAGCATTGAATATTGAAAATTTTCTGTAATTCTGTGACGATTTCTTTTGAGTTATCTGTGCATTTATGCAGGTAAATATAAAAATGGGTGATGCCTACTACATGGTGGAAGGCAACCCATTCTTTTATCCATTTACCACGGTTTCTTTGGATAGTGCAAATGCCTACTTTCATGCTTGCTCCTCTATTGGATGGCTAAGCTTTTGGATAATGCTATCTCGCAGTGAGGAAAACTCATTTAGGTATATTTGATTTCCTGTTTGTGCGTACGCTCTCTTGAGAGCGTCGCTGATGACGGATTCATTATAAAATTTGTTAAATGGGGTGGTAGATGCACCGATTAAAAATGAATTGAAATTCAAGCAATTAAATTTTTTATTGGCTAAAAGACAAATCGTTGCGAGACGTTCTTGAACGAAAACCTTCATGGGTACACGTAGTTCTCCATAACTGGTGGTGTCATTGAGTTTGTTTGCCAATTCAGATACTTGATTTTCAGATGCATTAAACAGCAACTCACCAAGCGACAACCATTCTTGCCAAAAAGATTTTTTTGCTAAAAAGTAATTGCAAAAAATTGTGTTTTCACTGTGCGTAATGGTGTCTTTAAGGTTGAGTGCGGCAATGTGCTGATTGGCAAACATTTGACATGTATCCGTTAATCCAGGATGAAAAAAATCACCTTGCTCGAAAACATTTTTAAATATTGACATTAAATCCCAAAAGGGACTGAAACTCACAACATCTTCATCTTTGTAGTTTAATTTCAAAAATTCTGATATTTTAAAGTGATCAAGCGTTGTTTTGGTTTGGAATTTAGGGGAGAAAAAACCATAAAGTATATCTTCAGATAGATGGTTGTTTAATAAAAATTTCCTAATGGCCCAATACTCTCGCCAATCCACCCTTTCATTTGCTAAATTATCAAGAACCAAGAAACCTTCGGGAACATTCTCGAAGGTTTGCGGTGAGTAGCAAATTTGATAAATTTGTGTTTTCATTTTGCGTCAGAATTATATGAAGAGATTTTGATGTAATAATTATGTTCGACCTTATTTTAACAAAATTAACTAAAATCTAATGCAAATTTTGCTTTCTTAATTATTTATATTTTCGGGAAATTTTTATGTTTAATAGATAAATTTAATCATCTCGAATTCCATTGATTTGGTGAAGATTTTTGAATTGTATAATTGTTCGGGAAAATAATTACACGCTTTTTTATATTTATTCAAAAAATAATTCACAGATGTTGCTTCATAATCCAGATCATTGTCGGTTATCAATTCGTGCAGCCCTGCGACGCTGAGTAAGCTACCAGCCACTCTGCTGGCAAAGCTATTCCCAGATTTTGTCACAATAGGAACACCCGCCCACAAGGCATCTGATGCAGTGGTGTGGGCGTTATAGGGGTAAGTGTCCAAAAATAAATCTGCGTGCGACAACCTGTCCAAGTGTTC
>CAJCDH010000196.1 GCA_903961095.1 uncultured Burkholderiales bacterium
CCATCGTAGTACCGCTCGCTATCTACTCTACCTATTTGCCGCCCGCTGCTGTCATACATTCTTTGTGCGTATGCCGAGCTGAAGAAAAAGACTGTTAGAGCTATTAGAGTTAGGATTTTTTTCATCAGATAAATCTTGGCTAGTATTGAGTTCGCTTGGCAATTATGGTTGTTTGTTCAATTTCCTCAAAACTGGGCCTGCCTGAATGCAATGAAAACCGAATAGGTTTATAAATTACCACTGACCAATAACGAAGTCTTTCATGGCATTTCTTCTGGCAACCAATTGCTCAGCTTGTGTGTCAGACATGCTGGTTCGAGTACGTAGGTTTTTTCGCCATTGGTTTATTAGGTCTTTTAGGTCACCGCGCAAGTTGACATGTTCTGCTGACTGACCAAGATCGTTCAATTCGTCAGGATCTTCCTGCATGTCAAATAATTGCGGCTCGAAGCCTTTATAGTCGACTAGCTTCCAGCGTTGCGTACGCACCATGGTTGCCCTCGCTTCATTGACATTTAAACAGAGATCTTTAGCAGCTGGGTAGTAAGCGTAGTCAAGTTCAGAAAATACGGCTTGCTTACCGATTTCTAAATTCTGCATACAGGGTAACAGTGATTGTCCTTCAAGCCATTGCTTATCTGCAGGTTGGCCTAGTGCCTCTATGAAAGTCGGAATCAAATCGATAGCTTCCACTAGTTCATTACAAACGCCAACCTGATTAGATAACGACGGATCCACAATGATGAGTGGAACGCCTGCACTAGCCTCATAAAACATTTCTTTTTCACCAAGCCAATGATCTCCGAGTAAGTCACCATGGTCGCTAGTGAAAACTATCAAGGTATCTTGTATGCGTCCTTGTGCTTTTAGTCCTTCCATCAAGCGGCCAACGTGGTCGTCAATTTGCTTTATCAGTCCCATGTATGTTGGGATCACTCGCTCTCTGACACTTTGCAGCGAAAAGGATTGACTTTCCAAATGGTTGCGAAAAGCTCTATAAACAGGGTGTGTGTCAGTGCGTTCCTGATCCGAGCGCACAGGTGCTTTGACATCTTGCGCACCAAAACGCTGGTGGTATGGCGCAGGCGCTATATAGGGCCAGTGCGGTTTGATGTAGGATAAGTGTAGAAACCAAGGTGAATCGCCCTGAGTTTTTATGAATTGGAGGGCCTGATCAGTGCACCACGCTGTCTCTGAGTGACACTCATGCACGCGAGCTGGTAGGTTAGCGTTGCGCATGGCCCAGCCGCTTTGCAACTGTCCCGAATCGTCCATAGCCGAATTTGCAAAATAATGCCAAGGGTTAAAACCTTCGTAACCGTTCTTCTGTAGATATTGGTTATAAATAGGTTGGCTTTGCTTTGCTTTGCTGTCGGGAATTATTCCATCATGACGTGCATAGGGTTCAAAGCCGCCTTCAGCAAGTCTTTGGCCAAGGCCTTCAGTGGATATCAAATCAAGGCGCTGCAGGCCGGCTAAATCGGGTTGTACATGTGTCTTGCCAATTACAGCAGTGCGCAGGCCCGATCTGCTCATGTAGTCCCCCAGAGTGGGGATTTGAATTGGAAAAGGGACAAAGTTCCAGGTGGCGCCATGACTGGATACGTAACGCCCAGTGTAAGTGGACATTCGCGATGGGCCACACACAGGCCCCTGAACATAGGCATGGGTAAAGCGTGAGCCTTGTGCTGCAAGAGCGTCTATGTTCGGAGTTGACATCGTAGAGTGTCCATAACAGCTTAAATAATCACGGCGTAACTGATCGCACATGATGAACAAGATATTACGCACTTTGGCCATAATGGGATTTCCTTAAGGCAATGAGTTATCTCGGGAGCTTGAGTTTTTGCATGCATTCGCAGTGCTGACGGACTAGATCCATACCGTAATCGTTACCGTTGGGCGTTCGCACCAGCGTATGAATATGAAACTTCTCAGGAGTCGAATTGCCTAGAAAAACGCCTGCGTGGTGATCAAACTCGATGATCAGCACAGGGCTTTGAATTCGGTAATAAAACGGGCTGTCATCATCGGTGCCGCCTATCCAGCAAAACCAGGTGTTGGCCAAATGAGCACGGTTTTCACGCATGCGCGCAAACCGGGGCCCCTCGGGCAGGTAGGCCAAATAAGTTTCAATCAATTCCAACAGCTGAGCTTGCTGCACAGCAGGCATGGCCATCGCACACACGCCTTCTTCTGGGATGATGCGGTTGTCTTGAAAGGCGCCTGTGAGGGTCAACTCATCGCCAAAGGCAACCCGACCCGGGGGCATTTCTGGATCCCGCTTCAGAGCGTATAGCTGGGCCTTTTGCTGCAAGTCTAACGGCAGCGATTGCATGAGTATCAAACCTGCACTTTCTTCTCGGTCGAATACAGGAATGCCGGCGAGCGGTCCGACATCGATCGCGTGCGGCTCGGCGCCCATGAATACGGGTGTCACTACCATTTGATTGCCGATGAATCGGCAGTTAAGGCACAGGTGATGGCCATAAAAATTCCAGCCCCATGGTTCGGTAGCAGAGGGAGTGCCAAACAAGTTGAAGTTGTAGCTGTACTCATTCATGACGCGAGGGGCATGTACGAGTTCACCGAGAAAGTGATTTATCTTCATTAATTGCCGCGCACGTTCAAATCCTTGCGGGCTCAGACTGGCTCTCAAGACTGCCAAGATGTCTTCGCGAGTTTGTGCGTGTTGTTCGTCTAGCCGTAATCCAAACTGCATCATGTACACCTCTGGATTCATCCATGAGTGCCACTGCCTTGCATCGAAGTCATGTTTGACTTTGTTTATTTGTGCCGACGTCAGGCCTTTGAGTAGCTTTTCAACGGCTTTCATACTTTCTTGCACTGGGGCTTGTTCGTCTTGCAGCATGAACAGCCCGGGCAAGCATTCGCCTTGTGTTGTGATGCCCTTGAATTCGGTGTGTTCATAGAGCTCACGCCAGCTGTCAAAAAGCTTGTGAGCAACGGGGTGCTTTAGCATCCTTTCTGCATGCGAATATGCATCAAGTTCGGCCAGATTAGCGATCCTTGGATCGTTGGGCGGTCGGATATGGTCTCTAAAGTTGGAAGACATGGTTTAGATCAGTCCAAGATAGGAACCACCATCCACTTGGAGGTTTTGTCCTGAAATGAAGCCAGCTTGAGCGCTGCATAAGAAGGCGCAAGCATCAGCAAACTCTTGCGGTGTTCCGAATCGTTTAGCGGCAACCGTCTGAGTAATGCGGCGGCGGGCTTCAGCCAAATCGATTCCTTGCTCTTTAACCATTTTTTGCGCCATGAAGGCTTGACGGGGAGTGTCAATGCGTTCGGGTAACAGATTATTGAGCGTGACATTGTCTGCAGCCGCTTCAATAGACATAGCTTTGGAAAAGGCGGTAAGGCCGGTGCGCGCAGTTGTTGATAGCGACATGGAGGCTCTTGGACTTTTGACCATTGCAGATGTGATGTTGACAATGCGGCCGAATCGCCGACTGCGCATGCCCGGCAATAGCGCTCGTATTAATAGAACGGGCGCTAGTAAATTGGCTTCGAGTGCATTCATCCAAGCAGCATGGTCCCAGTCGGCCAGAGTTCCAGGAGGTGGGCCAGCATTATTGTTTACCAAGATGTCAGCATCAGGGCAAGCCTGGATCAGGCTATCCCGACCCTCACTGGTGTTAATGTCGGCTTGCACTAGGAAAACCTGTTGACCGGTTTCCAGTGCGATTAGTTGCTGCGCTTTTTGCAGTCTTTCGGCTTCGCGACCGTTGATATAAACGATGCAGCCTTCGCGGGCTAAGGCAGTGGCGCAGGCCAGCCCCAAGCCACTGGTCGACGCGGCCAGCAACGCTTTTTTACCTTTAATGCCCAAGTCCATTGTGTTTCCAGTGTGCAGGTTGAAACTTATTCCAAAACGAGATTATTTTTCTTGATTACGGCACTCCACTTAATGCGCTCTGAATCCAGAAATGAGGCAAACTCTTCAGGACTTGAGCCGATCGATTCACTGCCTACATCCCTGCGAGCGGCCACAGTCTCTGGCATTTTGGCCACTTGCGAAACTGCTGCGCTCATTTTATTAACGATTGCGACCGGTGTGCCAGTTGGGGCTAGGATACCAATCCAGACCAACGGCTCAAATGTGGGAAGTCCGGCTTCTGCAAAAGTTGGTACGTCCGGCAATAGTGGGTGACGCGATTTGCCCGAAATGGCCAGAGTGCGTACCCGACCGGCTTTAACTTGACCCATGACAGGCAGCATAGCGTCAAAG